>CALUSD010000122.1 GCA_944323295.1 uncultured Bacteroidales bacterium
AAGCATTTTCTCCCGACGCCCTTGCGGTTTTGGCGGTAAGCGACAGAAAATCATCCAGATACCTGCTTTTCGACGAAAGCATGCGTCTGAAAGGATGGACCAATACCGTGACCGGGGAAATACGAAGTCCGTATCCTGGCCTGAGACCGGAACATTGCCGGAAATATGCTTTTTCCGGCATCCATATCCTGTCGGACAAAGTTTTTCCTCTTTTCGGAAAAGAAGGTTTCGGAGAAAAATTTCCGATTATGGATTTCTATCTGAAAGCGGCTGCCGAATATCCGATTTACGGTGTCGTGCCGGACGGCTTGAAACTTTTGGATGTGGGAAAGCCGGAATCTTTGGCGGCAGCCTCTGATCTCCTCCTCTCACTCTGAACGGGCCGGACTGACGTTTTTAGTGACAAGCCTTATAAATATTATTATAAGGAAAAGACTTGCGGCCATGAGGGTGACGTATTGCCATACAGGCAATATCTCCGTGTAGGAATTCATTTCCCTGAATGTTTCGTTTTGCCCGAGAATGACTGAAAAAGTATTGTTGGTGCAGTGCATCAGCATGGTCAGTTTCAGCGAGCCTGTCCTGTAGTAAACGAATGCGAAGAGCATTCCAAGCAGAAATGCCGGGATACCCTGCCACGGATTCAAATGTATGACTGCGAAGAAAAGCGACGATATCGCCATGGCCCATACAGGCTTCATTTTCTGCAGAAGTCCTCTGAGTACCATGCCGCGGCACAGCCATTCCTCGAAAAGCGGAGCAAAAACCGAAACCGACAGGAGGGTAGCCCATAGCGGAGTGCCTGTCAGCAGCTGTTCATTCATACGGACGAACCATTCCGGCGCTTCCGGCATGATTTTCATGATCGGATCGGTAAGAACTGCGGCCGCAAGAGTGACGATGACGGCCATTGCTGCGAGTGCAATACCGCCGAGCCGACCGAAACCGTTGCTGTCTATCGGAACTCTTTTCCCGACTTCGAATACCTGGTTGAACCTGCTCTTGCTCGAAGCATAAATGAGGGCAGGGATGAACATTACAGGATAAGATATGAGCATGGAATAAGTGCCGATGCCTTCGAAGCCCGGTATCAAAGTCAGAACGATGGTGATGGCATTGCCTAAAATCGCACCGGCCAGCAGAAAAACCAGCAGGATAGCGACTCCCGTCATGTCGGGAAGGTAATAGTCGAAATTCGACGGTGCCGCAAAAGAAGTCTTTATCTTTCGCTTCGGACTCAATATGCTCATTGTGTGGCAGATAAAGGGCGGCTGAAAAGGAGAATCCTGTATGTAGCGAGGAAAGTCCCTGTTCAGTCGCCGCTTGTTCAGTAAATTTTATTTATACAACGGTGTCGGATAAACTCCTTTGTCCGCAAATTCCTGGAACTTGGCTACCACACCCGGCCTGTCCTGCTTGTAGGTGACGCCGAACCAGCGTGAAGGAGTGGAAAGCAATTCTGTTTTTGCAAGACCGTTCCTGATCATGTAGTCGATTGCGTACGGAATGTAGAATTCCTTTTTCAGTTCCGTGATATTCTCTTTCAGGAACTGTATGAACACGTCCTTGCTGTTTTCGAAATAGTCAGGAGTGAAGCCCCACATGTTCATTGAGCAGAGAGCTTTTCCGTCCACTTCCACGCGCTCTCCCTTGCTGTTGTCGGCATATACCTTGCCGTCGGCAGCCTTTTCCACGTTGTGATGCTCCTCTACGTGAGTGAGGTAATGGCTGCTGTCGGCCGTGCAGATACCGCGCGATACTCCGCCCGACTCGGAAAGTGTATTTTCGAGTTCGAATCCTACGAGACAATATTCACCTTTCGTATCGGCATGCGCCATAAGCCAGTCCGCCATGATTTTGAAAGAATCCTTGCCGTAGTAGTCGTCTCCGTTGATGACGGCGAAAGGCTCCTTGATGACGTCTTTAGCCATAAGTACCGCATGTGCCGTACCCCAGGGTTTTTCCCTTTCAGGATTCAGCGTGAAGCCTTCCGGAATCTTGCTCAGTTCCTGGGTGACGAAATCGAATTCGAGAGGGCTGCCGTCGGAACAAGTGACGTTCTTGTATCTTTTGTGCACCATTTCCTTGAAATCTTCGAGGAAATATTCGCGGACGATGTAAACTACTTTGCCGAAACCTGATTTTACGGCATCGAAAATAGAATAGTCGATGATGGTCTCCCCGTTTGGACCGAGACCGTCCATTTGTTTAAGACCTCCATAGCGGCTGCCCATTCCGGCAGCAAGAACTAAAAGCGTTGGTTTCATAAATTTTATGTTATAAGAATTGAGATTTCTAATAAACATTCTTCAAATTTAGCTATTTTTGCGAAAGAATGAAAATTTCAGTATGTCCTGACGGACAATATTTTTACATGGATTTTTTTAAGCAGGAAAGTCATGCCGAAAATCAGCGATATGTTCAAGGGTGAGCACCGCAGTTTCATGCGTTACGCCGCGGTCATTACATTTTTGTTTCTTCTGTTCATCCTTTTCAAACCGGGAAGCAACATATTCAACTGGATAGACGCACGGCGGGAAATTTCCCGCCAGGAAAAACAGATTTCCGAGTATGAGAAATCCCTGAAAGAGCTCGATACGAGAATCAACTTGCTGACGTCCGACAGGGACACATTGGAAAAATTCGCCCGAGAGCGCTTCCATTTGGCTGCCCCGGGCGAAGACGTCTATCTTATCGATGTCGACTGATTCATCACCGACGATATTCTACAATGAATATCCGTTGACGTCTTGTTTGCCGCAGCAGGTGCAATGCAAGGCGTCGAAAGTGAAGCCGACGGGAGTTTACTTTCGTAAATGACCGAGGCTGAACCCTGAAGACAACGCAGCAGTGTGCCCGCTGCGGCAAACAAGATTAATAGCCGGTATAGGTCATAGGAGTGATCCCCCTCAGCTCCTCCTTCACCGTCTCCGGAACATTCAGGGTTTCGATGAAGTCCGCGATGGTCTGATGGTTTATCACCGAACCTGTCCGAGTGAGGGCTTTCAGGGTTTCATACGGATTCGGATAGTTCTCGCGCCTCAATATCGTTTGGATGGCTTCCGCCACTACCGCCCAGTTTCTTTCCAAATCGGTTTCTATGGCCGTTTCGTTCAGGATCAGTTTGCCGAGACCTTTTTTCAGGGAATTCAAGGCTATGACCTGATGTGCTACCGGTACTCCGACATTCCTGAGCACGGTAGAGTCCGTAAGATCGCGCTGCAGCCGGGAAATCGGAAGTTTCATGGACAGGAATGTCAGTACGGCGTTCGCTATTCCGAGGTTGCCTTCGGCATTTTCGAAATCTATCGGATTTACCTTGTGCGGCATTGCAGAGGAGCCGACTTCATTCTTGTTTACCTTTTGCTTGAAGTACTCCATCGAGATATAGGTCCAGATGTCACGGGCCATGTCTATAAGGATGGTATTTATCCTCCTCATGTTGTCGAATATGGCGGCAAGGTTGTCGTAATGCTCTATCTGTGTGGTCGGGAAAGACCTTTTCAGTCCGAGAGACGCCGTGAACCTGTCGCCGAACGATATCCAGTCGATAGCAGGATAGGCTATCCTGTGTGCGTTCATATTGCCCGTGGCACCCCCGAACTTGGCCGGATACGACAGCAGTGCGAACTGCCTCAGCTGTTCTTCTATCCTGACCTGGAAGACCTTGAATTCTTTCCCTACCTTGGTCGGCGAAGCCGGCTGTCCGTGTGTCTTGGCTAACATCGGAATGTCTTTCCATTCTTCTGCCATACCCCGTATGGTATCGAGGACTTCGTGCACGAGCGGAAGCCAGCAGTTCTCGACCGCTTCCTTGATGGAGAGCGGCACGGACGTATTGTTTATATCCTGGGAAGTAAGCCCGAAATGTACGAATTCGCCCCATTTCAGGATGCCGGCTTCCTTGAATTTTTCCTTTATGTAATATTCTACGGCCTTGACATCGTGGTTGGTGACCTTTTCGATGTCCTTTACTTTCGCGGCTTCTTCAGGGGTGAAATTCCTGTAGATGTCTCTCAGCGCTTCGAAGTTCCCGTGGTCGAAGTCGGCAAGCTGCGGCAAGGGAATGCTGCACAATGCTATGAAATATTCGATTTCTACCCGTATGCGGTATCTGATCAGCGCAAATTCGCTGAAATACTCCCTCAGAGGCTCTGTCTGACGCTCGTATCGTCCGTCGACAGGGGAGACAGCCATAAGTGAATCTTTGCTCATTGCGGATTTATGGTATTCCAATTGGTTTGCGCAAAAGTACGATTTTATTTTCTATCGTCAAACCGTATTCCGGAAACTCACGCGCATTTACTGGAAAGTTTCAAGACAATATGCGGTACATGGCTACCGTGCGGACAGCCTCGGCGACATCGTGTACGCGAAGGATGTCCGCTCCGTTTTGAAGGGCGGCAAAATGCAGGACCTGGGTCTGCGGAAGCGATTCCTCGGGAGTGATGCCGAATTTTTTGTAAATCATACTTTTCCGGGAAACCCCTGCTAAGATTTTCCTCCCGAAAACGGAAAATTCTTCCAAATCGCGGAGCAGCTGATAATTCTGTCCGACGGTCTTTGCAAAGCCGAATCCTGGGTCGAGAATCCAGTCCGTGATTCCTGATGAGGCTGCTTCCCGTTCGAAATGTCTGAAATATGCGACGATTTCTTCGGTGACATTTGCGTATTCGCAAAGGCTCTGCATCGTCTCCGGAACGCCCCTTTTGTGCATGGCGACATAGGTGAGGCCCAATCTGCCTGCCGTATCCAACATCGCAGGGTCATCTTCGCCTGCCGATATGTCGTTTATGATGAAAGGACCGATACGGTCGAAACAATTTTCCACGATGCCTGCCCGGAACGTATCTATCGAGAACATACGGTCCGGAAATTCCCTGCGCAAAACGTCCATAAGGGGAGAAAGCCGCCGCCATTCTTCGGCTTCATCCGTGAGTGCGGCTCCCGGCCTTGTGGAGCAGGCTCCAATATCCACGATGTCGGCACCTTCTTCGAACATTTTCCCGACCCTTCCAATGACTTCGGACAGGATCATGCCCCCGTTCCCGTCGAGACACCTGCTCGGAGCGAAATAGGAATCGCCCGTCAGATTCAGGATGCCCATTACCGAGATTTTTCTGTTTTTATCGATATTTCCGTTCACTTGCATGACATGAAGTTGTTTGTCTTAAATCCCCGTCAATTCAAAAATTTTCGGTTTTACCATTGTAAAAATATCCTTTTGCCATATATTTACAAAATATTTCTATAAGCTCTTTTATGTTAATAGTTGTGGAAGGCCTCGACGGGGCAGGAAAATCGACTCAGGTCAAAAAGTTGAGAAAATATTTGGAAACATCTTGCGGAGGAGTGGACTACATCCATTTCCCGAGGTACGACGCTCCTGTGTACGGAGATCTTATAAGCCGTTTCCTGAGAGGCGACTACGGAGACATAAATTCGGTGCATCCCCAGTTGGTGGCACTCCTTTATGCGGAAGACAGGCATCAGGCCGCATCGTACATGAAACGGGAAATAGAAGCCGGGAAAACCATACTTTTAGACCGCTATGTGTATTCCAACATTGCGTACCAGTGTGCCAAACTTTCTGACGGAAAAGAAAGGATGGAGCTTCGCGACTGGATCCTCGATACCGAATTCGGCGTTTTCGGACTTCCGCGGCCGGATTTGAACATTTTTTTGGATGTACCCATAGATTTCGTGGAGAAAAAACTTTCGGCGGAGAGAGCCGGAAACGACAGGGAGTATTTGGACGGACGGAAAGATATTCATGAAGCGGATATGGAATTCCAGAAACGTGTCCGCGACATATACTTGAGCCAGTGCGAGTCCGATCCGGATTTTGTCCGCATAGACTGTTCTGCAGCCGACGGAAGCATGCTGCCGCCGGACAAAATATTTGAAAAGATCAGGAGTGTCTTGAATTAAAAACACCGGATATGAACATAGTATTGGAACGCGCCAAAAGGTTTTGCGGCTATATAGTCGGCATCGTTTTCTTCATTTCAGGGGTTTTGAAACTGCTCGATCCGGTGGGGACATCCCTGATAGTGAAGGAGTATTACGGTTTCCTGCATGTCGGTTTTCTCGACTTTTCCGCAAAGGCTGTTGCTGTCGCCCTTTCCATGCTCGAGTCCGTGATCGGTGCCGCACTGATTACCGGTCTGTGGCGGAAAACCGTTGCTGTCGCTACGCTTTGTGTCATGGGCTTCTTCCTGCTGATTTCTACAGCGCTGCTGATTTTCGACCCTGTGATGGACTGCGGCTGTTTCGGCGAGGCGGTGCATCTTACCCATTTGCAGACTTTTGTCAAGAATATTATACTTTCGGCTCTTTGCTGCGCTTCCTTTTTCCCGTTTTCAGCTCTCGGAAAACCGAAAAAACGCAAATATGTCGCATTCTCCATGGTCGTGTCCGGTTTGGTCGTGTTCTCGGTATATTCATTGACCTACATACCTCTCGTTAATTTTACCGATTATGCAGCATCGGCCCGTTTGGAGGCATCGGAAAGGCATATCAATCAGGATTTGTACTCTTCGGATGCGTATGAAGCCGTCTTTGTCTATGAAAAAGACGGGAAGCAGGAAGAATTTACTCTTGAAAATCTGCCGGACTCCACATGGACGTTCGTATCTGCGGAAACAGTTGTCAAAGAGAGAAGAAGACCCGGAGAAACGAACATATCTCTGCCCGTCATAGACGGAGAGGGGGAGTATCACGATGAATTGGCCGTGGGGGAGAAAGTGATGGTGGCGAGTGTGTACGCCCCGGAGAAACTCTCAGGAAGGAAATGGGCGTTGCTTGCGCAATATCTGAAAATGTCGGAAGCCAACGGATTTCGCCCTCTTCTTCTCGTGGCTGCTTCTCCCGAAAGCGGGAGAGCAATGATGGAAACTCTCGAAAGCGACGGCAGGGCAGATATGGATTTTCTTCGCAAAGTCCTGTATTATTCGGACTACAAGACATTGATTACCCTGAACCGCTCCAATGGCGGGGCAACATATTTCGCGGACGGATTCCTGATAAGGAAATGGGCTTTCAAGGCTCTTCCCAATGACAACAGACTGAGGGAGTTGGGTATAGAAGACCCGACTGAACCGTTGCTTTCGTACGGAACAGTCGGGAATCTTTCTTTTCAGGCATTTCTTCTCTATGCCTTCGCAGTAATGCTTCTGCTGTAGAGAAGGACTATAAAATCGAGGCTGCCTCTTAGAACCTGTCTTCTGAAGAAACAGTCAGTTTCTTGCGTCCGTGGCGACGGCGTGAAGCAAGTACGCGGCGGCCGTTCGGAGTGGACATGCGCTCGCGGAAACCATGTTTGTTGCGGCGCTTGCGCTGGGAAGGTTGAAATGTTCTTTTCATTATATCGTGTTTTTATTATCTACGAAAATTTGGGAGTGCAAAGGTAGTATTTTTCACTTTAAATACAAATAAAATTCCCGCTAAATTCATTTTCTTTCGAAGAATACGACCATCTTGCCTGCGAAATACTCGTCGTGCAGCCACGAGTCCACTTTCCATGTGTGCACTTTCCCGGATGGAATGCGGTATTTCTGCATTGCGATTCCGAGTTCTTCGGCGATGTCGCCGCCTTTGAGATAAAGGATGCCGCGGGAGTATTTCCCGTTGGTCCAGGGCAGGAAATTTTCTATGGACGTGACGGCGCGCGAGACTATGTAGTCGAACTTTTGCGTTATGCTTTCGGCTCTTGCATTGACGGTAGTCACATTTTCAAGCCCCAATGTTTCCGCAACGGCAGCGGTGACCTTGATTTTCTTGCCGACAGAGTCGCACAGAGTGAATTTCCCTCCAGGGAAAAGTATGGCTAACGGAATTCCGGGAAAACCGCCTCCGGTTCCGAGATCGAGGACAGAGATATTGCCCGAAGGGGCCCTGAGGGCATCGTACGCCTCCGGCATTTTCATTTTCATGTATTCGGCGACAGCCAAGGAATGCAGGACGTGATGACTGTACAGTTCGTCGATATCTTTCCTCGAGATTACGTTGATTTTGGAATTCCAGTCGCGGTACAGGGCGTCCATCCGCCGGTATTGTTCTATTTGCGTGTCCGTCAGTTCTCCGAAAGCCGTGCTGACGATACCGATGAATTCTTCGAAAGTCATGATTTCTATAGTTGGAAGGTGTTCGTTTACTGCAGTTCGTCGGAAACATTCATCATTTTCAGAAGCTGCTCTTTGGCCCTGCGGATTTTTGTCTTGACGGTATTTATCGGCAAATCAAGGGTTTCCGCTATCTCTTTATAGCCGAAATTATCTATCAGATTCATCTTCGCCACTGTCCTGTAGTCTTCTTTCAGTTTGTCGATGTTGGCTATCCACTTGTCGTATTCCTGCTGCTTGATGATGTCTTCTTCAGGGTTGTGGACAGGTGCCGGAATCTCGCTGATTTCGGAAAGCTGCTCGTTTATGGACGTGGTAGGCATGTTGTTTTTCTCCCTGTCTTTCCGCCCGATGTGGTCGAGCGCCGTATTCCGCGCTATCCTGAACAGCCATGTGGAAAACTTGTATTCCGGATTGTACATGGCTATCTGGCTGAATGCCTTCTGAAAACTCTCCAACATGATATCCTCGATATCCTCGTTTTGCGATACGTATTTTGCTATATGGTTGCGCACACCGATGTTGTACCGCGTGTAGAGCACGATGTATGCAGCCTGATTCTGTTCTGTCGCCAGGCGTATCAGATCGGTGTCGGACAGCTCAGTGAGCTTCGAGCCAGTTTTTTCCATAATTGCACTCAACTGTTAACGGTATGGATAATTTTATGACATTCTGCATTTTTTCCATGACAAGCCCGCGGAGAGTCTCGATCTCGTCAGCCGCGGCATCGAACACGAGCTCATCGTGAATCTGCAGCACCATCTTGCTTTTCAGCCCCATGGCCCGGATTTCCCTGTCCGTTTCCGTCATCGCGATTTTTATGATGTCCGCGGATGTCCCCTGTATGGGCGCGTTGACGGCATTCCGTTCCGCCAGCGACCTGGCTGTAGCGTTTTTCGCGTTTATGTCCGGAAGATATCTCCTGCGGCCGAAAAGAGTTTCCACATATCCGAGTTTGCGTGCTGACGCAATGGTGCCGTCGATGAATGCCGAGATGGCGGGAAAATTCCTGAAATAGTCATCGATGATTTTTTTTGCTTCGGCTCTCGGAATTTTCAGCCTCGAGGCAAGCCCGAAGGCAGAGATGCCGTACATGATGCCGAAATTTGCTGTCTTGGCTATTCTCCGGTGGTCTGCAGTGACTTCTTCCGGACTGATACCGAAAATTTTGGCAGCCGTGATGGCATGCACGTCGAGCCCGTGTCTGAAAGCGTCTATCAGATGAGCGTCCTGGCTGAGATGGGCCATAATCCGCAGCTCGATCTGAGAATAGTCCGCAGAGAGTATCGCCCCGTCCGGCATCGACGGGACAAAAGCCTTCCTGATCTCGCGTCCGCGTTCGGTCCGGATGGGGATATTCTGGAGATTCGGCTTCGATGAACTCAGCCTTCCCGTAGCGGTGAGGGCCTGGTTGAAAGTGGTGTGTATTTTTCCAGTGGCAGGATTTACCAGGCTCGGGAACGGCTCGATATAGGAAGACAGCAGCTTTTTTACGGCCCTGAATTCCAAAATTTCGTTTATGACAGGATGTCTGTCCTGCAACGCGGACAGCGTATCTTCGTCGGTGGGGTAGTATTGCTTGCTGCCGGTTTTTTTCGCCTTGGGGTCGAGCCCGAGCTTTTCGAAAAGGACATTGCCTATCTGCATCGGGGATGAGATATTCAGTTCCGGCTCTCCGGTCATTTCCCTGATACGTTTTTGTCTTTCGTCGAGCTCCGTCCTCAGACCGGCGGCATATTTCCGAAGCTGGGACAAATCCACCTTCACCCCGGTTTTTTCCATTTCGGCCAGTACCCTGATCAGCGGCTCCTCTATCCTGCAATACAGTTTGTCCGCCCCGGTTTTATTCAGATTTTCAAGAATTTTCTGCTCCAACAGAACATTCACCACGGCTTCCTGGCTTCTTGAGCCGGCCTTGATATCTTCCTCTTCATCGAACAGGGACTTCTGTACAGGCACTCCCGTATCTTCTTCAATACTGAATCCGAGGTAGCTCATGGCCAGAATTCCGACCTTGTGGCTTTTCTCCGGATTTATCAGGTAATGCATCAGCTCAATATCCATCAGAGTGCCCTCGAGGCTGATGCCGTCGTTAGCCAACGCATTGACCTGAGCTTTCAGATCGTACCCGCATTTTTTAATTCCGGAATTTTCGATAATGCTCCGGAAATCGGAGCAATGCCCGGCTGCCGCATAATATGTCCCGTTCAGGACCGCCCCGGCAGTAAGTCTGCGTACAACGGAAAATACTCCGCTTCCCGAAAAATCCGCCACCATACTGAAAATTCCCGCTTCGGCTGCGATTTTGCAGAATTCGGAAGGCTGCATTTCCCTTATTTCCAATTCTTTTTTTTGCTGCGCCTCTTTCGGCGCAATATGGCTGACGAATTTCAGCAATGAATTGAATTCGTATTTGCAGAAAAGATCGAATGTTTTCGGAGCATAGTTAGAAGTGATTTCGGCCTCTTCGAGATTCAGGTCGACATCTATGTCCGTTTTTATGGTTACGAGCCTGTGACTGAGGCCGATATGGCTTTCCGCATCTTCGAATGCGCTTTTCTGTTTAGGAGTCAGTTCGTCGAGATGGGAATATATGTTCTCGACAGAGCCGTATTTCGCTATCAGTTTCCCTGCACCGACCTCGCCCACGCCTTTGACTCCGGGCACATTGTCCGAGGCATCCCCGCAGATGGTCAGCATGTCTATCACCTGTTCCGGCCTTTCTATGCCGTATTTCTCGCAAATGGCCTTTTTGTCTATAAGTTCGCGCTCTCCGCCGGCCTTTCCGGGCTTGTATTGAATGATATGGTCGGAAATCAACTGTCCGTAATCTTTGTCAGGGGTGACCATGTAGACGGTAAACCCTTCCCTTTCGCATTTTTTTGCCGCCGAGCCTATCACATCGTCCGCCTCGTATCCGGGAATCATCAGTACGGGGATTTTCAATGCCTTGCAGATTTCCGTCAATGGCTCGAGGGAATCTATCACAAGCTGCGGCGTTTCATCTCTCGTCGCCTTGTACTCCGGATAGATTTCATTCCGGAACGTACCTCCCGGAGGATCGAATGCCACGGCAATATGGGTCGGCCGCTCCCGCTCTATCATTTCCAGGATGTATTTGGTAAATCCGAACAGAATGGATGTGTCCACTCCTTTCGAATTTATCATGGGTCGTCTGAGAAAAGCATAATACATCTTGAAAATCAGCGCGTGCCCGTCTATGAGATATATGTTTTTTTCCATTTGTTTGATGACAAGAAACTTTCAGAATCTTGCATTGATTTATATTGAAAATATTCCAAACGAATTTTCAAAGATAGTGTATTTATTTTTTAATCCGGATTTTATTCAGATAAAATAATGCTATCTTTAGAAAATTTTGGATACGGTTTTTGAAAATTTTCTTTTCAGATATGAAAATACTTATAGTTGAGGACGATCCGTCGCTGACGGAAGTGATGGTCACTGCCTTGAAAAAAGAAGGATATACGGTGGAGAATGCCGCGGACTTCGAAAGTGCGTCCGAAAAGATAGATGTTTATTCCTATGACTGCATCCTGCTGGACATAATGCTTCCCGGAGGCAGCGGACTGGATCTTTTGTCGAAAATAAAAGAGCATGACACGAAAGCGGATGTCATCATCATTTCCGCGAAGGATTCGATTGACGACAAGGTGTCGGGCCTCGAACTCGGGGCCGACGATTATCTGCCCAAGCCGTTCCATATCGCGGAACTTTCTGCCAGAATCCGGAGCGTGGCCAGACGCAGCCGCAGAAACGGCGACTTCTCTCTCAAATACGGGAATATATCGCTGGAGCCCGAAAGCGGCAGGGTGTTTGTCGGAGGCAGTGAAACAGGTCTGTTGAAGAAGGAGTTTTCCATCTTGTCGTATTTCATGCACAGACCTGAGCATCTTGTAGACAAGACCGTACTGGCAGAAGCTATCTGGGGAGACCATATCGATCAGACAGATGATTTCCAGTTCCTGTATGCCCAGATGAAAAATCTCCGCAAGAAACTTCAGGACGCCGGCGCGGATGTCGAAATCAAGGCTGTATACGGTTTCGGCTATAAACTGACTCACTCACAAAACTTCTGAAACAGACGCAAAATGAAACTCCTGATAAAGATAACGGCCTCCTTGGCGGCTGCTTTTACCGTACTGCTTGCATTGTGGGCTGTCTTTTTCTATTTTGCCACCATGGACGAAATAAACGACGAGACCGATGATTCTCTCATAGACTATTCCGACGGACTGATTATCCGAAAACTGGCCGGAGTGGAGCTTCCGTCCGAGGACAACGGTACGAACAATACCTATTATATAAATGAAGTATCGGAAGAGTTCGCCTCTTCCCGTCCATGGATAATCTTTGAATACCGGGAAGTCTTTATTTCCGCAAAGGCAGAATTCGAATCGGCAAGGGTATTGTCGCGTATATTCAAAGACAGTGAAGACCGTTATTTCGAACTGACTGTGGCTGTGCCTACCGTCGAGCGGGAAGACATCCAGCGTTCCATCCTGTGGTGGATTGTCGCTCTGTATGTCGTCCTGCTTTTTTCCGTCCTGTGTATCTCGGTTTGGGTGGTCAGCATTAACATGCGTCCGCTGAAAGCCATGCTCAAGTGGCTCGACGACTACAACCCGGGCAAAAGCATGCCTCCGGTTCCGTCCGATACCAATGTCACTGAATTCGTACGCCTGTCCGATACCATAAAAAATGCTGCGGCGCGTTTCGACGAGCAGTATCGTGAGCAGAAACATTTCATCGGAAACGCTTCTCATGAGCTCCAGACTCCTTTGGCAGCCTGCAGCAACAGGATCGAGATATTGCTCGATTCCCCCGAGCTGACAGAGAATCAGGCCAACGAACTGGTCAAGGTGCACAGGGAGCTCCAGAATCTGATCCGGCTCAACAGAACACTGCTTCTGCTGACCAAGATAGAAAACGGCCAGTTCCCTGAAACGTCGCGTATCGATTTCTCTTCCATAGTGGCTGATTCAGTGGAAATGTTCGGGGAGATTTACCCGTCCAAAGGCATTTTTGTCCGCAAGGATATCTCTTCCCGTTTCATTTACGCCATGAATTCCCAGTTAGCATCCATATTGGTGCGCAACCTGTTGAAAAACGCTTTCATCCACAGCGGGGAAAAAGCTGAAATTGATGTGTCGATGTCATCAGACGGATTTTCGATTGCAAATCCCGGACAAGTCCCTTTGGACGGCGAAAAGATATTTTCGCGTTTCTATCATTCCAATTCTTCTTCTGAAGGCTCGACCGGACTCGGCCTCGCAATAGCGGATTCGATTTGTCGGAGCTACGGACTGGCTCTTTCCTATTCATTCAATGACGGAAAACATGTTTTTTCCGTGAAAATCCGATGAAAATACCGGAAATTTCAAATTCATTTCAGAATCTTACCTGAATTTTGCATCGGAAAATAAATTATTAACATTTAAATTTTACTGAAATGAAAAAGTTTTTCTTTGTATTCGCGGCAATGTTGATGTTTGCAGGTGTCGCTTCGGCCGACAATGACAGAATCATCCCTTACGAGCAGCTTCCTGCCAAGGCTCAGAAATTCGTAGAGCAGTATTTCCCGTCCGAGAAGGTTTCTTATGTGAAGGAAGAAGCCGATTTCATGGAAGTTTCCTATGAAGTGGTGTTCGCGCAGGGCTCGAAAATCGAATTTACCGGAGGCGGTGAATGGAAAGAAGTGGAGTGCAGGTATTCTACTCTAAATGAAAACCTGATTCCGGCGCAGATCAAAGAATATGTAACCAAGAATTTCCCTGACACCAAGTTCGTCAAGATAGAGAGAAAATACAGGGGATACGAGGTGAAACTCACCAACAGGCTCGAGCTGACTTTCGATAACAATTACAATCTTATCGACATCGACGATTAGACTTGTCCGCATGCCCGGCATTGAATACCGGAATAAGAGCGATGACGTAACCTACCGCAGCGACACTCGCTGCGGTTATTATTATGTCTTTGGCCGAAAGGATGACCGGATAGGCCTGAACTATGAAATTGCCCGGCATCCTGATAAATCCGAAATGCTGCTGCAGCAGTGAGAATGCGATGCCGAGAAAAAGACCGCAGGCCAAACCGAGCAGCGATATCATCCACCCTTCGAGGACGAAAATCCGTCTTATCATTTTGTCTCCTGCCCCCATGCTGCGCAGAATCCGGATATCGTCCTGTTTCTCTATTATCAGCATGGACAGCGACCCGAATATGTTGAAGGCAATGACGATGACTATGAAGATCAGGATGGCGAATATGGACAGTTTTTCATACCTCATCATTTTGTAGAGGGCCTTGTTCTGCTCGAATCTGTCTGAAACCGTGAAATTCTCCCCAAGCCTCCGGGATATGCCGTCGATAAGGGATTTCATTTCTTTTCTGCTGCACCCGTCCTTTACCCGGATTTCCACTCCGGATACTTCGTCGCCGTATTCCAACAGCTCTTTCATTACATTCATCGGAACGATGATGTATTTGTCGTCTATTTCGCTGTTTATGGCAAATATGCCTGACGGCCAGACGTTTACCGACTCGATGGATGCCAAAGGGTTAGAAATGGAAAAATTTCTATTCCGGGAAGGAAAATAGAGTTCTATCGGTGTCAGGAATTTCGGATTTATTCCTAATCTGTATGCCAGGCTGCTGCCGACTACAGCCAGCGGTATGTCTCCTTTGTGCAAAGCAAATTCCCCTGCGCGGATATGATTCCTGACAGGGGATTCTTCTTCATACACCCAGTCCACACCCTTGGCCGTGACCATGCTCTGCTTGCCTCCGTAGTCTACGAAAATGTTTTCCGTCAGGACGCAGCACATGTTTTTTACGGCATCCTGCTCATAAATCCAGTCGTAGACTTCTCCTTCCGGAACGAATGTCTTTCCTTCTGCCGGGGCAATGAGAATATCCGGATCGAAATCGCCGAGCATGTCCTTTACCAAGGAGTCGAAGCCGTTGTAAATGGAAAGTATTATGATGACTGCCGCAGTTCCTATGGCCATGCCGATGACGCTGATTGCAGAAATAATGTTTATGACATTGTGCGATTTCTTTGCAAACAGGTATCTTCCGGCAAAAAAGAGCGGCAGATTCATGGTACTTGCATTTATTTTTTCAGAAGTTCTTCAATATGGGCGACATAGTCGAGGGAGCTGTCGAGGAAAAACGAGATTTCAGGAATGATTCTCAGCTGTTTTCCTACCTTGTTGCCGAGTTCGCCCCTGAGCGCTTTCGTGTTTTCTTTCAGTATTCCCATGACTTTTTCCGCTTTTTCGGATGGAAATATGCTGACATGGATGTACGCTATGGACAGGTCCGGACTGACCCGCACACCGCTGACCGTCACCATAGCTCCGTCGAAAGCCGCCATCCCTTTGTTGCGGATGATTTCTGCAAAACTTCGTTGAAGTTCGCGGGATACTTTCTGAATTCGTGTTCCTTCCATTAGTATACTCTGATGATGAAATAGTTCTTTTTGCCTTTCTGAGCCAGAACATACTTGCCGTCGAGAAGTTGTGCTTCGCCTATTTCCGCATTGACGTCAGTCACCTTGTCCTTGTTTATACTTACTCCTCCGGCCTGAATCATTTTTCTGCACTCTCCTTTTGAAGGAAATACCTGACTTTCGACAGCCAGAAGGTCGATAATGTTCAGCGGAAGCCTCTCGCGGGCGACATCGAATGTAGCCACACCGTCGAAGACCTGCAGAAAAGTCTTTTCATCGAGTTTTTTCAGAGCTTCCGAAGTCGCATTTCCGAAAAGAATTCCGGATGCCTCCACGGCTCTGTCATATTCTTCTTTTCCATGCACCATTACGGTTATCTCCTTGGCCAAGAGCTTCTGGAGCGTTCTCAAGTGAGGCGCTTGAGCATGTTCTTCCACAGCGGCATCTATTTCTTCCTTTGAAAGCATGGTGAAGATTTTGATGTACTTGGCCGCATCTTCGTCCGATACGTTCAGCCAGAACTGATAAAACTGGTACGGAGAAGTCCTTTCCGGATCGAGCCAGATGTTGCCCTTTTCCGTTTTCCCGAATTTGCCTCCGTCGGCTTTCTTTATGAGCGGGCACGTAAGGGCGTAGGCCTCTTTCCCGAGTTTCCTGCGGATCAGTTCGGTCCCGGTAGTGATGTTTCCCCACTGATCGCTGCCTCCCATTTGCAGCGTGCACCCCTTGTGTTCGAACAGATAGAGAAAATCATATCCCTGGAGCAGCTGGTACGTGAATTCGGTGAAGGACATACCCTCTCGCGATTCGGAAGAGAGGCGCTTCTTGACAGAATCCTTGGCCATCATGTAGTTGACCGTGATGTGTTTTCCGATATCGCGGGAAAAATCGAGGAAAGAATATCCTTTCATCCAGTCATAGTTGTTCACTAATTCCGCCCTGTTAGGTGCATCGGAATCGAAATCTAAGAAACGTGACAGCTGTTTTTTTATGCAGGCTACGTTATGCGCGAGGGTTTCTTCATCCAAAAGGTTTCTTTCCTGGGATTTCATGGACGGATCGCCGATCATTCCGGTCGCTCCTCCGACAAGCGCAAACGGTTTATGTCCGCAATTCTGAAAATGCTTGAGAATCATGACACTTACCAGGTGCCCTATATGTAGTGAGTCGGCTGTAGGGTCAATACCGACGTATGCTGCCGTCGGCCCTTCCATAAGTTTCTCTTCTGTTCCGGGCATGATATCCTGAATCATCCCTCTCCATCTGAGTTCCTCAACAAAATTTTTCATCGTCTTAATTACTTTCTTTTTCAGCAGGCAAATATACGCAGAAGCCGAGAGCAATGCAAGAGGCCGAAGGCAAATGCAAACTTGTTTGCATGCAGCCGAGGACTTTTGCATTGCCGAGGCGCTACAGTATATGTGGACGAAGTCCAAATATACGCAGAAACTAAAAGAAAAAGTGACAAAAAAGATAAAAATCTGTCTATTAAAGAGGGTGACCCAAAAGGGGAATTTCTGCGTTACGCTTGATTCGAAAATCCTCATGTACGACAGTACACTCCGGTTTTCTCATCTTCGCAAGCCTTGAAATTCCCCCTTTTGGGTCACCCTCGGAAATGTTATGTTGTTGTTAGAATCGTCGTAATTTATTGTCTGACGCCGGTCTATCTTTGTGCTCCATAGCCTGAGTAATTAGACGATGTGACGAATATCCCATTGGTAATATCGAACTGACCGCCGACAGCATTGTTGAATGGGTTTTCGTCAATATTTGCAAAGTCCTCACAAGTGCCCGGAAGTCCTGTTTTCGAATAGTATGTTTTCAGCGTACTTCCGTTTTCTCCGTAGAAGTAATTGCTATTGCAGTTTCCTGCCATGCTTGTTTTACTGTAAAAGAATGTAGCAGAGCCGTTTGTTACATCCAAATATACGATATTACGGTTACAAGTCAGATTGGTGACAGTGCCACAAACGAAATACTCAGGATTGCCGCTTCCCGTTATGTTTACGACATTGACGAATGTATTGTTCGTGATCGTCATATTCGTAGTCGTTCCATTATTCAATCCGAGCAATCTGAAATCATTGCCTGCTTCATCGGTAGAATATACAATATTATTTTCGAAAATGAGGTTTTCAATGCTACTTGCAGTCGATGTATTCATAAACACCTGGTTTGCTGTCCTGCCTGTATAGTTGAAATTACATCCGATGAAAGCAACTTTGTCTATGTTCATTATAGCACTGAAGTAGCATAGTGGATAGCTTGGGTTACCATATAAGTCGCAGTCGTTGAAAATGATTTCAGTTTTCTTTGAATTAGGGTTATTAAGACCTATCAGATATGCTGTCGTATTGTTCCGTAAGGATATGTTATGACACACGAATTTATAGCTGTCGCCAATGTATGAACTGTTATGCAAATATAACCGTTTGTTGCAGATAATTTCCGCCTTTTTTTCGATATCGTTTCCTATTATGACAAGAATGCCTGTTCCGTTGGAAGTCGAAGAAGCATCATCAATGCTAAGTGTAGTACTTTCGGTATCTATGAAGTATATAGCTGTCCCGGTGGTACTTCCTGTGGTTATAGCGTCGATTGAAGTGTGATTGGACCCATCGATGACTATAGCTTCTCCATAAGTATCCATGTTGAATATCTCTCCGGCTATTACAATATCTTCTCCAGCTTCGTAAAGTTCACTGTACTTTGTTGCCGTCTTTGTCGAAGCCGTAGCGGATACGATTGCTCCGTTGATGGTGTAACCTTCGGCGGTAGTGTTGACAGGCATCACATAGAGAACGTATGAAGAATTATAGGTGACTTTTTGTCCGTCGGAAGTTTCGTCGAGTGTAATCGGGGCTGAAGGTGCCGATGTCGCTTCATGAGAAGCTGCACTGCTGAACGCAAGTTCCGTAGGGACGGTACCTCCTTCAGGATAGAGGAGGTATTTGTACGAAGTCATGTTCTCGGCGTTGCTCAGGGTGAAGGATACTGAATTATATGAGGATGCATCGCCGGTTACTGCTACTTCGATGGTAGGTTTTGCTCCAGGAAGAAGCTCCACCTGCATCTTGGCGAAAACGGACAGGCCGTCAGCGCTGATGGCGTGGATGGTGATATCCTTTTCGGTATTTGCGGATATTTTTGTCGCGGTCTGTGCAGAGGATACGGTTGCAGGAGCCTTGACAGTCAATGTCGTGCCGGAAAGTTCCGCGCTCCAGCCCTGAGGTTTGGAGATAATGGTGCTTTCCACACCGACCATCGTCACCTCGAATGTAAGGGTTTCATTCGGCTGGAACTCAATCGGCGTATCGTAGTCCACTTCCTGGCCTTCGTAGTTGATGACGCAGGAGAACTCGTCGGCCGAGATGACGCGGACTTCTATAGGGTCTAACTCTCCTGCCATCCAGATTTTGAGAACTCCGTTTTCTTCATCGAGTTCTACTTTATCGAAGATATTCGAGCCGGTCGTGCCGGTAGCTGGTACAGGTGCACCTGACGGATCCTGGACCTGCACAAAACCTTTATCCTCATCGGTGCATACGGTCCAGTATCCGTTTTCATCGATGGCGAACTGAGGCACGACAGCTTCCGCACTTGCGACAGCGCCATCTTCACCCAAGGTCAATTCGGTAGTGGTTCCGTCTATGGTC
>CALUSD010000123.1 GCA_944323295.1 uncultured Bacteroidales bacterium
AAAGCCGCTACGGCAGCAAGCAGGTTTACAGGAAGATAAAGCAGCTCACCGGCCTGAGTATCGTGGAGTTTATCCGTGACACCCGTCTGCAGAAAGCCGCCCAGTACCTCTCCCAGGGCAAACTGTCCGTCACCGAAGTGATGTACAAGGTCGGCTTCACCACCGCGTCCTACTTCTCGAAATGTTTCAAGGAGAAGTTCGGTGTGCCGCCTTCCGAGTATAGGGGCGATCCGAAAGATTAATCCTTTTCTGGCATTTCGGCCGCAGGGAGAAGTCCCGGGGAGTAATCTTCCCTGAGACTTTATTGGAATCTGCAGATGCAAGAAAGAAAAGGCTGCGGGTATCGCGCGATGCGATGATAAAAGGGAGGGCACCTCCAGGTTTACTGACGGAAAACATAGACGCCCATGGAGTAGGGCGGGATGGAAATGGAGGTGAGTCCGTCCCTGTATTCCAGTTCTACCGTTGAATATTCCGGGTCGTCGATGTTCTTGTCGCCTTTGGAATCCAAAAGATAACCGGTCACCGAAGCGGAAGACACGCCTTTCAGTCCCAAAGTGGCATTTACCGTTCTCGAAGCCCTGTTCAGCACGAAAATCTGCACGGTCTTGCCGTCATCTGATACGGTGGCGAAGTTGTATGTGCCGGTATTGATGCCTGAACACCTGATTCTCGAATCTCCGATATGGGTCGAAAACATCTTGTAGACGTGATAGTTGGCACGCGGTACTTTCTGCTCTTCCATGAAAAGTCCTTTCTTGTCATGGTCTCCCCCGCAGCGCAAAGGCCAGTATGTGCTTTTTCTTACGTTCCCGTCCAATGACCGACCGATGGCTTCTCCCACTGTCAGCGCCCTTTCCATCCCGAACTTCTGTATCGTGTGGTACATGGCCCACTCTGTCATGAGCAGCTCTATTTCCTTGTCCGGAACTGCAGTGGAAAAAAGTCCGGTAAGGTCGTTCAACGCGTTTGTCATCCCGGTCAGCTCGTCTTCATTGTAATACCAGTGTATGGATGCGGCATCCATGCAGTCTCCAGCAGTCTCGAGTACGGTTTCCCACCATTTCGGCGGATCAGCCACCGTCTGCATGGCTTTCAGGTCAGCTTCCACGTATTTGCCTTCATTTATGTCAATGGAATATTCCATTTCCGCCGCCTTTGTACGGTTGTTTGCCGGAATCCGGTCCAGATGTCCCACCCATTCCGTGTTCCATTCTCCGACGGCGGCTACCTTGATGGACGGATCCACGGTCTTCATTGCGGCAGCCATTTTCCTGAAAAGTCCGGCGTAGCTTTCGGCTGTAAACCGGTAGTGATAGTAAGGCTCGTTGCCTATTTCCCAGTATTTTACACCGTATCCCTTTTCCACGTTGCAGTATCTTACCCAGTCCGCAGCCAGATCTATGGCTGTCTGTTCGGATTCGAATATCGCGATTTCGGTATTGACACAGATGATAGGCTGTGCCCCGATTCTCCTGCACAGACTGATGAACTTGTCGGTGGTCAGTTTGTCCTGCCCGTCCTCGTTCGGCCACCGGCGCTTGTCCACGAGAGTGTTGGTCCTCCAGTCGAAGTTGTCCGATTCGGTGCCTCCCGGAAAACGCAGGAAGCCGCACTGCATTTCTTTCAGATAGTTTTCTATCACCCCGTCTTCCATGTATTCGTCGCTTTCTTTCCAGAACATGTCACAGACCCCGAAAAATGCCGGGTCGATTCTGTAACTTACTGACTGCGGATCGGCAGTGATGTCGCTTACAGGGGTCTCCTGCCCCTCCTGCGACTTGCATGAAGCAAGGCAGAGGGAGAGGAGTACCGCCGGAAATATTGTTGTCAGTCGGTTTTTCATGATATTCAAAATCTATGGTTATTCTGCCGGAGTCAGACTTGACAGTCCGGTGATGTAGTCGAATTCGAACAGCCAGTCACCTGTGACGTGAGGCCAGCAGTTGTTGCCGGTTCCTGTCGTAGGTATCCACTTCACGGTAGGCCCGACCTCGGAAGCATTCATGACCCATTTCTGCGCCCAGTTCGCCGTTGCGAGCTGGAACTGAGTAGATTCTGCATCCTTGAAATTCAGCTTAATGGAAAGCAGATACTTGTTGTCGGCATCGGCCTGAAGTATGGCATCAGGATTCGTTACATCCCAAGAGCTGAAATTGTTGCCTAAATTCTCTCCAGTAGCATAAATCTGGGGAACATCCTGCTCTTCCGGGGTATATTCGGACACGCTGTATTCTCCCGTGGCTATGTTCAGGGAAATGTCGTAGTACCCTTTCTTCTCTAATACTAATTTTTTCTCGCTGCCGTAAACCATGCCTTCACCATCCTCGGAAAGGCCGTAAACATGAGGCTCCAGCGTGGTGTCGTCCGGAATGAAAAGATATTCCTCGTTCTCGGTCCTGTTATAGAAACGTATGCTGTACTGGCGTAGCCCCTTCTTGTCCATGACCATAGGAACACCGTACACGTCCCGTGTCAGCTCAGCTTCGGTAAACACGTTTGTCAGGAACATGTTTTCGAAATCAGGAGAAGTCTCCACTATCAGTTCGGATTCCGCTGTGGTGACAAGTCCTGCCGCATCCGTGAGGGTGAATACGAAGTTGTAGGTTTTCTCCTCTGCACCGAGATTCAGGGTTTTGCTGAAAGTGTCGGAAGTCCCTTCCAATGTCTCCGTCTCGTCGAGATCGAGTTCCGTGCAGACTATCTGCAGGGACGCAAGGGCCTTGTTGTCGGACATCTCGAACTCGAGGGTATAGGCCAGATCCGGAGTC
>CALUSD010000124.1 GCA_944323295.1 uncultured Bacteroidales bacterium
AAAGGAAGAGAAGAAATCGGCAGCTTCCTGACCATGGTCAAACAGTCGTACTTCAACGACTATTCACAGCTCGGCATCCCGAAAGAGCAGCTGAAAGCCAAAGGTTATGAAAGGATAGCCGATCTGATGAGACAGGAACTTGAATTCGTAAAAAGTCTCTGACAATGCTTCATACCACACATCTTGCAGTAGGCGGGAATACGGGAAAACTCCTCGAAGGAGTGCGGCAGTATCTCTTGAAATATGCCGATGCCCGGATCAACTCCTGTTTCAGAGCGGAAATATATGACGGGAAAGAAGACGGGCATTCCGCCTTCTTTCTCATATCCGGGAAATCTCCGGATACCGACACTTTCGTACCTGGTACGGAAGACAGATACATGACAGTCAGCGAGGAGTGCCTCGACATCCCTGCGGAAGGCAGGATGGAATACATGTCTTCACATTTCGCGGATATCTTCAACAAGGACGTGAACATCCTCAATCCAGGCGAAGACATGACGATGAATCTCTGCCTGTATGTCCCGGTTTACGACAGGTCATGCTGGGAAACCGCAAGAGAACTGATACTTGCAGTCCGTAACCAGAAATCGAGATACCGTATCGACCTGCTGCTGTTTCCGTATGACATGGCGGGACTTATAGAAGGAACTAGCGACCCATTGAAAAACAAGGCATACAGGACGGCAAGCATCGAACTTTTGCATGAAATTTCCGAGTTTGCGTCCTCGGATGGCCTGATATCGCATATTCTGCTCCTGCAGAACTGCAACGCGGACGGAGCCGGATTGGATATGGACAGGGAGAAATTCTGCAGGATCGTCGGAGAGTTCGCCATGGCATACGTATGCAGATACAACGAACTTTTCAACCCGGGTTTCATGGAGCCGGAAAAACGCATCAGGGCATTCGGTATTTCCGCTGTCAGTTTCGACCGCTTCCGTTTCGTACAATATCTTCTACATAAGGCCTATCTGCATATTCTCGACAGGGAAAACGTGGGCCAGGAATCGGTGGACATAAACAAGGTCTCGGCTATTGCCCAGGACAGGCTGAAAGACAAGGTCCATATTTTCAAGGAATTCTATGACAAACATGTCGCTCCAGCCCTCGAAAGCCATACGGACAAGAATACCATCATTTCCGGAATCAGGCCGGACATGGATGCCCTTTTGGAAAATCTGTCGGCAGAACTCCAGTCATTCATCAACGACCCGGGACTTTCCCTGCCGGAGAAAAAAGCGACTTTGGCCCAGCTGCTCGGAGAAGACGACGACCTTTTGGAAGGCTATATTTTCAACAAGAGCCAGCTGATGATCGATGACTGCTCGGTGGAAGTCCTCGACATCTTCATCGATGCCAACAACAGGCTACTGAAATACAAGCCGGAAAAAGATGAAGAAGAGCCGGAAAAGAAAGAGGAAGATATTTCGCAATATGCCAAACTGTCCTCCTACTCGGGAGAGCCGGTGGAATCCGCAGCGTCACAGCTCGGAAAAATTAAGGCTGTCAGGACCGACATAAAGGAAAGCTCCTCTTATATCAGACTGAAATCCAAAGAACTGGAAGGCTTGAACCGTCATCGTGAGGAAAAAGCCGAGTCGGACAAGGTATTGACGAAAGAAGGCTTTCTGTATCGTGGAACGCGTTTCAGACTTGTGGACAATCCAGGGCCTCCTCTCGAAGAAACCTACAGTCCTGCTGCCAGTACGCCGGTCTCAAGCATGGACCTCAGAAGCAATTTCACTCCTGTCAAAAGCCAGGGCAGCTTAGGCTCGTGCACTACATTCGCCTTAACATCCATCTATGAGTACATATTAAAGAAAAACCACCTGGATGAAGTCGATCTGAGCGAAAGATTCCTTTACTACAACGTCAGGAAAGCCAACGGCCAGGAAAATGCAGATCCGGGCAGCAGTTACTACGATTGCATCAAGTCTCTCGGCGAACACGGTATCTGTCTCGAAAAATATTTCCCGTACAAGACAAACGACATAGCGGAAGCGCCGCCGCAGGAGGCATATTCAGATGCGGAAAACAGAAAGGTCCTCAAGGCGTTGAATGTCAATCCGGAATTGAAAGACATCAAGTCCGCATTGGCCGAAGGCTATCCTGTGGCCATCTCCCTGAAAATTTACGACTCGTTTTCGGAAGGCGAGGGATTCATCAGCCGTCCGTCGGAAGAAGCAATCGCTTCTGAAAAAGGCGGATGGCACGCGATGACCGTCTGCGGATACAGCGACGAAAACAAGTTCTTCATCGTCAGGAACTCCTGGGGTACAGGCTTCGGTGACAACGGATATTGCTACGTTCCGTATTCGTACATGACCGACAAACGGCTCATCGGAAACTGCTGCATCATTTCGCAGATAAGCGGAAACCTGAGAACGGAAGGTGCTGATACGAAGATAAAGGTGTCATTCGATACGACTGACAATGCTGTCAAGGCTGCAATTATCGGAAATTTGGTAAACGAGGAAAAGTACCGTCTCTCCGGGCTTATCTCCAAATACAACGATCTCACGACCGCATGGCATTCTCTCGTGCAGACATTGGGCAAAGCCTCCGTCAGGGATGCCATCTGCGAAGGCACGGTAAAAAGGCTCGACCGGGAGACTTCGGAACTGACGTGCGACTACGGCAGGCTCGGCGGTGAAAGGACGGATTCCCTGAAAAGTTTCAAGAAGGAAACCGTGACCACATTGGTTGTCTGCAGCTTGGTATTCGCGGTCTTTCTCGGGATTTTCGTTCTCATCTGCGCCATCTCGGATGATTTGGAAGACTGCGTGACATCCTGGTGGAGCTGGATTTTCTATGCCGGCATGGGCATCACGGCAGTTTTTGCATTCCTGTGGGCGAGGATGCGCAAGAGACAGAAGAAGGATTTGGACAGGGAATACCGCGGGATGATGGAAAAGGTCGAAGAGGGTGTCATATACAACAGGAAGCAGTCAGCGGTAGCCGATATCAGAATGCACATAGCAGGCTCGTTCATAGACAGCATCCATACACTCAGCGACAGTCTCAGGACAAAATACAACAGCATGACCTCATTCGTGGAGAATCTCAGGGCATGGAGGGAGGATGAACTGCAAGGCTGCAGCACATGCTGCCCGGCAGATATAGAGCCTTTTATTCCCGTGATATCCGACGCGGTGCTCGACAGATACTTCGATAAGGAAAAGGATGGAATCACTGAAGGAATCCGCCTTTACGAACTGTTCGGAAGAGAGTACAAGGTAGACGAGCAGGCTATCATCGCATTCAAGAACGACCTCAAGACCAAACTGACCGAGGAACTTTTCCGGGCTGTCGACGGTTTTTCGATGTTCAGCTATCTGAGCGGCAAGAAAAAGTATCCGTATCTCGACGCTGCTCCCGATACCGGAATGCTGTTCAAGGAACTCGACAGGCGGTCGGCTGTATTCGCCAGAATATCGGCCGGGGCTTCCGTGAATACGAAGGCGAAACTGCTGCTGATAGATGCGGATCTTTCTACCGAAAGGAATTCCGTAGAGGATCTGACAAATGAAAAATTCCGGGAAAAGCCGGATCCGGTCGAGTCCTGCTCGAAATACAGGATGACATTGATCCAGCTTTGCAACTTATCGGAAAAAGAGATAGATTTGTAAAATTATTTAAAAAGACACCTCATGAAAAGAATTTCGATTCTGATGGCCTGCCTGGCCGCGTTAGCATTGGCTTTCAGCTGCACCGCATCTCCCGAGCGCCTGATTTCTGACTTTCAGAAATTCATAGACCGGACTGAACAGGAAATGGATAATTTTACGGAAGAGGACTGGACCCGGGCCGAAGAAGACTTCGATGCACTGATCCGGAAATACAAGGAGCAGGCGGAGAATCTGACGGAAGAGCAGAAAAAAGCCATTGACAAGGCGATAGGAGAGTATTGGGGCATGATAGCACGCCATTCGTCCGAGAATTTTTTAGACAAGGCGAAGAAAGCCTTGGAAAGCGCCCCTGACAAGATAGAAGGCTTTATCGAGGGTTTGATCGACGGTGCCGCGACTGTTGAAAGCGATACTACAGCCATGGAGCCGGAAGGGCAGAGTATTTAGATTCTAAACATCATATAGAAATGGAAGAACAGAACAAAAACAATTCTTTGAGTATCGAAATAAAACCGGATGTCGCCAAGGGACATTATTCGAATCTGGCGGTCATCACGCATTCGCAGGCGGAATTCGTCGTGGATTTTGCGTCCATGCTGCCCGGATTTCCGAAACCGGAAGTTCTCAGCCGCATCATCATGAATCCTGAAAATGCGAAAAAACTGCTGCTTGCCCTTCAGGACAATGTCAGCAAGTACGAAACGCAGTTCGGTCCGATAGTCTTCGGGCAGGAAAACAAACCGAAGACTTTCCCTATGGGAGGTTTCGGTCCTAAGAACGGCAATATCTCATAGACTGATGGATTTCAGGAATATAAAAGCATTCGCCTTCGATGTCGACGGAGTTCTGACAGACGGAGGCGTCTTTGCGAATCTCGACGGGGAACTTTTCCGCACATTCGATTCCAAGGACGGTTTTGCCATCAGGATGGCGACGATGGGCGGCTATGCAGTGGGTATCATTACCGGAGGGCGTTCGGAAAGTATCAGAAAACGGTTTCTAACATGCGGAGTGAAGGCAGAGGACGTTTATCTCGGTTCGCGCGCGAAAATCGAGGATTTCGACGATTTCTGCATGAGGCATGGTTTGGATGCGTCTGAGGTTATGTATTTCGGGGATGATCTGCCTGACATTCCGGTGATGGTGAAATGCGGATGCGGTGTCGCTCCGGCTGATTCGGTGCAGGAAGTACTGGATGCCGCCGACTACATATCTCCGTGTGCCGGCGGCCACCGCTGCGCGAGAGAGGCTATAGAAAAGGTGATGAGGGCGCAGGGCAAGTGGCAGTTGGATATCGATCTGTACAGGAATCTGTTTTGATTTGGGTTAATGTCATCCCGAGCGTAGTCGAGGGAGCTTTGCAGACATTATCGGGGGATTTGTTCTGCAACCAAGAGCAGATGTCTCGACTGCGCTCGACATGACATTGAGGACATTAAATTATGGAATTGAAAGGAAAGAAGATAATCCTCGGGAGTGCGTCTCCGAGGCGGAAAGAACTGTTGGGCGGACTCGATATCGAATTCGAAGTGGATACGGAGAACAGTTTCACCGAGAATTTCAAGGAAATACCATCCATACGTGAAATTCCGGCCATGATGTCGGAAGGCAAATCGTACGGTTTTCACAGGCCGCTCGAAGAAAACGAGATTCTGATTACCGCAGACACCATAGTCATCTGCGACGGCAGGGTCTTCGGCAAACCGGCAGACAGGGCGGAGGCCGTCTCCATGCTGAAAACATTGGCCGGAAGGCCACACGAAGTCATCACTTCCGTCACTCTCAGGTCCTGCGACAAAAAAGAGACTTTCTCCGATACCGCGACAGTTAGATTCGGGGACCTCGGCGACGATGAAATCGACTATTACATAGATAGATACAAGCCTTTCGACAAGGCGGGAAGCTACGGTGTCCAGGAGTGGATAGGCTATATCGGCATCGAGAGTATCGAAGGCTCGTTCTATACCGTCATGGGCTTTCCTGTTTACAAGGTCTACCGCCACCTGAAGGAATTCATGACCGGGAAATGATGGGAGAGATATATCCGGACTGATTTTTTATTGACCGTTATTCGGCAAACAGATCATCGAGTTTCACTTCGCTTTGGACATTGCCGCTGTACATGTTCTGCCTACACGTCGTCGTCCGTATATTGCGATAAACTCCGGAACACAGGAGTCAATACGTTGACGCAAAATTTCTTGCCTGAAAAATTTACCGTTTTTAGCGGAAACTTTCTATCTTTGCATGTTTTTTTGAGACATTGCCGCGACCGGCGGCAGTTTTATTTGTTGTAAAATCTTTATTTTATGGAACTTTCCGCAAAATACGATCCGTCGAACACTGAAGACAAATGGTACGCATACTGGTTGGAGCACAAGTTTTTCCATTCGGAGCCTGATGAAAGGGAGCCTTATACGATAGTGATACCGCCGCCTAATGTCACGGGAATTCTGCACATGGGGCATGTGCTCAACAATACTCTGAACGACGTGCTTATCAGGAAAGCGAGAATGGACGGCAAGAATGCCTGCTGGGTGCCTGGAACGGACCATGCATCCATTGCCACCGAAAACAAGGTTGTGGCCAAACTCAAGGCAGAAGGCATAGAAAAGGAGGATCTGACCCGCGAAGAGTTCCTGAAATACGCATGGGAGTGGAAGGAAAAGCACGGCGGCATCATTCTCAGCCAGCTTCGCAAACTCGGCGCATCATGCGACTGGGACAGGACGAAATTTACCATGGACCCGGAACTGAGCGAGGCCGTGATAAACACTTTCGTCTATTTCTATAAAAAAGGCTATATCTACAGAGGCATCAGGATGGTGAACTGGGATCCGGTAGGCCATACGGCAGTGAGCGACGAGGAAGTCATCCACAAGGATACTGTCAGCAAATTCTACCATCTGAGGTACTTCATCTCCGACGGGCAGGGGAATCCTACCGACAGGTACATCATCATCGCCACTACACGTCCGGAGACCATAATGGCGGATGCTGCGATATGCATCAACCCTGAGGATGAAAGATATCATTGGCTGAAAGGCAAGAAAGTTCTGATTCCTCTGATAAACAAGGAAATACCTGTCATAGAGGACAGCTATGTCGAAATGGGATTCGGTACCGGATGCCTCAAGGTGACGCCGGCACACGACGTCAATGACTATGAAATAGGTCTCAGGCACAACCTTCCTGTCATCGACATCATAGACGACCACGGCCGTCTGAACGAAAAGGCACAGATTCTCGTCGGAGAAGACAGATTCGATGCCCGCCACAAGATAGAGGGCATGCTGCAGGAAGCCGGAAACCTCGAAAAGGTGGAAGACTATACTTCGCCGGTAGGGTATTCCGAAAGGACCAACGCCGTCATAGAGCCGCGTCTTTCGATGCAGTGGTTCCTGAAAATGGATGCATTGGCAAAAGAAGCCTTGGAGTCCGTGGAAAGCGGAAAAGTCAAACTGATACCGGACAAATACAGAAATACCTACAGGCACTGGATGGAAAACGTGAAAGACTGGTGCATCTCCCGTCAGCTGTGGTGGGGGCAGAGGATTCCGGCATATTACATGCCTGACGGCAGATTCGTCGTCGAATCTACTCCGGAGGCAGCGCTCGAAGCTGCCCGGAAAATAAAACCGGACATCACTGCGGCAGACCTGAAACAGGACGAAGACGTGCTCGATACATGGTTTTCCTCATGGCTCTGGCCGATTTCGGTATTCGACGCGGAGATGCCGGGACATCCCGATCACAAGCCGAACAGGGATCTTGCGTACTATTACCCGACAAGCGATTTAGTGACCGGTCCGGACATTCTTTTCTTCTGGGTAGCGAGGATGATCATGGCAGGCAACGAATTCATGAAAGACATACCGTTCAGGAACGTATATCTGACCGGTATCGTCAGGGACAAACTCGGCAGGAAGATGTCCAAGACTCTCGGAAATTCGCCAGACCCGCTCGACCTGATAGAAAAATACGGAGCCGATGCAGTAAGGCTCGGAATGCTGCTCTGCAGTTCGGCCGGAAACGATATCCTGTACGATGAGACGCAGATAGAGCAGGGACGCAACTTCTGCAACAAAATCTGGAATGCGTTCAGACTGATTTCCGGATGGAAAATCGATGAAAACGCAGTTCAGCCAGAGGCATCCGCAGCTGCAGTGAAATGGTTCGGATACAAGCTGAGCCAGGTCATAGAGCAGGTGGAGGACCATTTCTCCAAATTCAGGATTTCGGACGCCCTGATGACCATCTACAAATTCTTCTGGGACGATTTCTGCTCGCTGTATCTCGAAATCGTAAAGCCGGCGTACAATACGGCTGTCGACAAGGCTACATTGGATGCGACTATCGGATTTTTCGAAGATTTGCTGAAAATGATACATCCGGTCATGCCGTTCATTACGGAAGAACTCTGGCAGGCCATGACGGAGAGGCAGGAAGGGGAGACTATCATGCTCCAGCGTTATCCGACAGCAGGAAAATACGATGCGGCTTTCATCTCCGAATTCGATATTGCCGCCGGTGCGGTAGCCGGAGTCAGGAACATCCGCCAGCAGAAGAATATTTCACCGAAAGAAACACTGGAACTGCATGTAAAGGAAGGTTTCCCGGCTGAAACCGTGCCTGTCATAGAAAAATTGGGGAATGTGAAGGTAAGTGCTGACGCAACATTCGGAGACACGGCCTCGGGCGTAACTTTCATGGTCGGCACATTCGAAATGTTCGTTCCGCTCACGGGAATGGTAGATGTCGAAGAAGAAATCGCGAAATTGGAGGCGGCGATAGCATATCAGGAAAAATTCTTGGAAACGGTGAGGAAGAAGTTGGGCAATGAAAAGTTCGTCAACAGCGCTCCTGAAAAGGTGGTGGCTATGGAAAGGAAGAAGGAGGCGGATTCTATTGCCAAAATCGAGGCCGCGAAGGCTTCCTTGAAAGCATTGCGTAAATAATTTTTGAAAAGTATGAGAGCTGAATTGGAATTGGCGGTCCGGTATTACGAGACAGACCAGATGGGGATTGTTCATCACTCGAACTATGTAAGATATTTCGAGTGCGGGAGGTCAGACATGATGAAAAAGTACGGACTGCCGATAGAAGTCATCGAAAAGGAAGGCGTAATGCTGCCTATAGTATCGGTAGAGGCCCGCTACAAGATGCCTGCGAAAATGGGTGATGTCATCAGGATCGTGTCAAAAATAAACAAGGTGCCGATGGCGAAATTAGAGGTACTCTCGGAAATCTACAATCAGGACGGTGTCCTGTTGTGTACCGGCAAGGTAGTGCTCGGCTTCATAGATGCCGTTACCCGCCATCCGGTACGCTGCCCGCAAAATCTGGCGGACATCATATCTGCACATATAGACGAATGATATCGATAAACTCATTGACAGTCGCCTATGGCGGCTTCACCCTCCTCGACAATATCAGTTTCCACGTCAGTGAAAACGACAAAATAGGTCTCGTCGGCAAAAACGGGGCCGGAAAGTCTACTATATTGAAGCTGATATGCGGTATACAGAAGCCGACTTCGGGAAAAATCGAAATGCCTTCCGACCTGCGCATCGGATATCTGCCGCAGATTATGGAACATCACAGGGGGAAGAGCGTCATAGATGAGGCAATGACCGCGTTCTCCGAGATTTTCAGCATGGAGGATGAGCTGAATTCCATTATGGAGCAGCTTTCCGCGAGGGAAGATTACGATTCTCCCGAATATTCGAGGCTGATAGAAAGGATGAACGATATCAATGACAGGCTGGCTTACACCAAGTCAGAATCCCCGAGGGTCTCGGCAGAGAAAACCCTGCTCGGACTCGGTTTCAAGTCGGAAGAACTGTCGAGGCCTACCGAGACATTCAGCCAGGGCTGGAACATGCGTATAGAATTGGCCAAAATCCTGCTTTCCAAGCCTGACGTACTCCTTTTGGACGAGCCGACCAACCACCTCGACATAGAATCCATCGAATGGCTCGAGGACTATCTGAAAGGCTACAAAGGCTCGCTCGTCCTGATTTCCCACGACAGGAAATTTCTCGACAACATCACGAACAGGACCATCGAGATAATGCTCGGTCACATCCACGACTACAAGGTGCCGTACAGCCAGTATCTTAAACTCAGGAAGGAGAGAATAGCGCAGCAGAAGGCTGCATACGAGAACCAGCAGAGGATGATCGAAAAGACGGAGGAATTCATTGAAAGATTCCGTTACAAGCCTACCAAATCGAATCAGGTCCAGTCCAGAATCAAGCAGTTGGACAAATTGGAGAGAATCGATGTGGATTTGGAGGACAATTCCGCACTCGCGGTGAAATTCCCGCCTGCGCCGCGTTCCGGCGATGTCGTTTTCAAGGCGACCGATCTGTCCTTAGGCTACCCTGAACGTGACGGAAGAGGTGAGAAAGTGGTGTTCAGCGGGGCGAATATCGAAGTGCGCAGGGGAGAGAAAGTGGCATTGGTCGGGCGCAACGGCGAGGGCAAGACCACACTCATGCGCGCAGTCATGGGAGAATTGCAGCCGCTGAAAGGAGAAGCCAAGACAGGATACAATGTAAATATCGGATATTACGCTCAGAATCAGGAGGATATCTTGGACAAGGAAGATACGGTGTTCGGGACATTGGACAGAATAGCCGTAGGGGATATCCGGACCAAACTGCGTGATATTCTGGCGGCTTTTCTGTTCAAGGGAGAGGATATCGACAAGAAAGTGGCGGTGTTGAGCGGAGGGGAACGTGCCAGATTGGCAATGGCGAAACTCATCCTCAAGCCATACAATCTTTTAGCGCTCGACGAGCCGACCAACCACATGGATATCCGTTCGAAAGACATTCTGAAACAGGCTCTTAAAAACTATGACGGCTCCATCATCATAGTTTCGCATGACAGGGATTTCTTAGACGGTCTCGTGGACAAGCTGTACGAATTCCGGGACGGAAAAGTGACTGAGCATCTCGGCGGAGTTGCAGATTTTCTGAGAAAACGGAAAATAGAAACCCTGAACGAATTGGAGCGCAAGGCTGAAAACGCGAAGGAAAACAGGGCTGATAATGCGGTTTCAGAAAAACCTGCCGCCACGGCTTCCCGGATAGAATATCGGAAGCAGAAATTCATTTCAAAAGAAGAACGCCGGCTGAAAAACAGGATAGATTTTCTCGAGAGGAAAATAGAGGAGGCCGAAAGCAAAATGAAGGAAATCGAAGGCGTATTGGCGGCTCCGGGACCTTCGGATGACATAATGGAGCTTACTCGAGAGTATTTGGAGCTGAAACGGGATGCCGATACCATGACCGGAGAATGGGAAGAACTCGTGGAAAAAGTGCAATAGCAAAAAACACATATGGAAAACAAGGAAGAACAGAAACTCCAGTATCTTTTCGGAGTTCACCCTGTATTCGAGGCCATAAGAGCCGGAAAGAAATTCGACAAGGTCCTGCTGAAACAGGGGCTTGAAACGCCTGTGTTCAAGGAACTTTTAGACCTGATGCAGAAAAACGGCATACCTTTCCAGTTCGTACCGGTGGAACGGCTGAACAGGGTAGTGCGCGGGGCTCATCAGGGTGTCGTGGCATGCATTTCACAAATCGACTATGTGCCTTATGAAGAGATGATCGACACTGCCCTGGCTACTGAAAAAAATCCGGTTATCGTGATTTTGGACGGTGTCAGCGACGTGCGCAATCTCGGAGCCATAGCCAGGACGCTCGAATGCGCCGGAGGTTGCGGGATAATAGTTCCGGCAAAGGGCGGGGCAGCCATAAATGCCGATGCGATAAAGGCTTCTGCAGGAGCATTGATGCGGATTTCCGTGTCCAAGGTGCCGAATCTCAGGCTTGCAGCCTACTATCTGAAACAGAGCGGTTTCAAAATCATAGCAGTCACCGAGAAGGTATCGAAGCTGATATATGATGCGGACATGACCGGGCCGTGCGCCTTCGTCATGGGCTCCGAAGGTAAAGGAATATCTTCAGCCATGCTCGAACTTGCAGATGAGAAGGCCGCCATACCTATGGCCGGGGAAATTTCTTCACTTAATGTTTCCGCCGCTACGTCTATAGTGCTCTATGAGGCCGTTCGCCAGCATCTGCAGCACAAATAATATCCAGACATGTTCGTCCTCGATTCGCATTGCGATACGCCGTCGCAGATTCTCCGGCTCAGGGATTTGGGAAAATGGAATGAGCACTCTCAGGTAGACTTTCCCAAGATGAAAAAAGGGGGAGTGGACGGCGCATTTTTCGCGCTGTACGTCCCTTCATGCATGACCCCGGCAGAGGCTACGGCACATGCCGTGAAACTGTTGGCGGCAGTACGGGATACTCTGTCGGAAAACGCCGACAAGGCGGTTTTGGCCACGGATGCGTCATCTGCCATGGCTGCGCAGGAGAAAGGGCTTGTTTCCGTATTTCTCGGCCTTGAAAACGGCTCTGCGATTCAGGACTCGCTGTCGCTTCTGCGTCTTTTTTACCGGATGGGCGTCCGCTACATGACCCTGACGCATTCGGACCACAATGCCATCTGCGACTCCAGTGCCCCGGCGACCGGCCGCTGGGGCGGTCTGAGTCCGTTCGGCAGGGAAGTGGTCGCCGAGATGAACCGGCTCGGGATGCTGATAGACGTGTCGCATATTTCGGACAAGGCGTTCTACGACGTCCTCGAATGTTCGAAAAAGCCTGTAGTCGCCACCCATTCATGCTGCCGCGCCTTGGCCAATCACAAAAGGAACATGACCGACGATATGATAGTGGCGCTTGCCGCCAATGGCGGTGTGATACAGATAAATTTCTATCCGGTCTTTTTGGATGACGGCTTCGCCGCAATACTTGCGGATTCAGGCATCGAAGCCAAGGGAGATTCCGTAGAAGCGGCTTTCATAAATGATCCCGCAGATCCTGCGAAAAGGGCCGCCTGGTACGCGGTAGAGGACGAACTGGCCACCCTCGAAAGGCCTTCTTACAAAAGAATTGTCGATCACATCGACCATGTAGTCTCTCTCGTCGGCGTGGACCACGTAGGACTCGGCTCGGATTTCGACGGGATTTCAGTGACGCCGGCAGGGCTTGAAGACGTCTCGAAATTCGGTGTCATCTTCGATGAACTTCGCGCCCGCGGATACTCTTCCGATGATATGGAAAAAATCGCCGGCGGCAACTTCCTCCGACTTCTTTAAAGGCACTGTCGGTTACAGGTTGAACTTTGGCGAGATAGCAGATTGAAGCCACTGTCGGTTACCGATTTCTCTTTAGTAAGGTAGTGGATTGAAAGCACTGTCGCTTAACGATTTCTCTTTGGTGAGATAGTGGATTGAAGGCACTGTCAGTTACCGATTTCTCTTTGGTGAGATAGTGGATTGAAGGCACTGTTGACCCCGAAGGGGTTGTATCCCAGTGCCTTCAATCCACTATCTCACCCCCCCCTTTATGAAACGTCGCAACCCATCAAGCGCCGACCCCGCAAAACGCTCGATATTGCGCAGCCTGTCATTTCTGAAATTGAACTTCATGGTCTTGGTCTCCGCCGCGGAACTGACACCCACCCAGACAAGCCCGACAGGAGTACTTTCCGACCCGCCGCCAGGACCGGCAACACCGGAAGTCGCCACGGAATAGTCGCTCCCCGTCAATTTGCGCACTCCCTCGGCCATTGCGGCAACGCATTCGGAACTTACCACCCCGCATTTAGCGATGATTTCAGCCGGCACGCCGAGTACATTCTCTTTCACACTGACGGCGTATGACACCACGGAACCGAGATAATAATCGGACGCTCCCGGCACAGATGTCAAAAGCGATGCGATAAGTCCGCCTGTACAGGATTCCGCCGTACTGACCGTTTTTCCCTTTGTCCTGAGCAGTTTTCCGACGACTTCCTGCAGTGTCTCTCCGTTTTCCGAATATATGTCGTCTTTCAGGACAGAACGCAATGTCCACAACTGTTCTTCTATCAGTTCAGGGGCACTTTTCCTGCCTTCATTTTCATAGACTGAGAGGCGAAGTGCGACACCTTTTAGCGGGTCCGGAAGATAAGCCAAACGGATATTGCCCGGAAGGGCATCCTCCCATTCGGAAATTTTTTCTGCAAGGGCTGATTCAGCGATGCCGTAAGTCATGACGGTGCGGTGCGTTATGGCTGACAGGGCGAATATGTCCATGATATCCGACATGACGTCCGGCAAGGCTCCTTTCGTCTCGAACGGCACACCGGGCATGGAATAGAGTACTGCCTCATGGCCGAACTTCTCCCGCGGAAATCTGACGGACATGACCGGAGCTGTTCCGAGCCTGTTCGGAATCACCCGGCAGTTTTCGGGGACGGACGCCTGTCTGCGGTTTATTTCCATGACATCCAATCCGCGGGAAGACAATATCTGATGGATAATGTCGAGCTGCTCTTCGTTCATTACATATCCGGAACTGCCTGACAAATCGTACAGGACACTTTTCGTGACATCGTCCTTGGTCGGTCCGAGGCCGCCTGTAACTATTACGATATTGTTTTTTTTTAGCTCGTTTTCAATTGTTTGCGCGATTTCATCCTTTATGTCTCCGACCGATATCATCTCCCTGACGCGGACTCCTATCCGGCCGAGCTCCTGCGAGATGACCGAGGAATTCGTATCTACTATCTGGCCTATAAGAATTTCATCGCCGATCGTACAGATACTTGCAGTTGTCATGATTTACGAATTTTTGTCGGCATGTCCTGCCGACTTCATGCTGTTCAGAAGATATTTCTTGATATTGCGGACAATGGAAGGACCCTCATAAATGAATCCGCTGTAAATTTCCACGAGGGAAGCGCCTGCATCAAGCATTTCTTTTGCCTGGGCTCCGGACATGATGCCTCCGACACCGATAACCGGCAGTTTTCCCTTGGATTGCGAATGGATATACCTCACAAGTTCTATGCTTTTGGCATACAGCGGCGCTCCGGACATTCCTCCGTTTCCGATTTCGGCTATTTTTTCCTGCTCCAAGGTCAGGCCGTCCCGGGACCTCGTAGTATTCCCCGCCACGATGCCGTCCACACCTGACATCAGACAATAATCTATGATTTCATCCAACTGCTGATGCGAAATATCGGGGGAGACCTTGATGAGGACAGGACGATACTCGTCGAAATACATCCTCAGTTCCAACAGTTTATCGACGATGTCTGACAGAAACGAAACATCCTGCAAATCCGACAGGCCGCTGACATTCGGACATGAAATATTCACTACGAACATGTCGACGAAATCGTACAGCATGGCGAAAGCCGATTCGTAGTCTTTTGATGCATCATCGTTTATGCTCGTCGAATTTTTGGAAATATTACCGGCGATCAGCGTGTTGGGACGGACTCTTTTGAGCTGTTCGACGGCATTTTTCACGCCTTTGTTGTTGATTCCCATACGGTTTATGATCGCACGGTCTTGAACGACCCTGAAAAGCCGGGGCTTCGGATTTCCAGGCTGCGGCTCCGGGGTCAGGGAGCCGATTTCGATAAAGCCGAAGCCGAAATTTCCGAGATCATTGTAAAATTCACCGTTCTTGTCCAATCCGCCGGCAAGACCGACCGGATTCTTGAATTTCAGGCCGAAAACTTCCTTTTCGAGGGCCGGCGATTCCTTTTTATACGCAAGCCTGATGAAAGTCCTGGCAAACGGTATGTATCTCAATATCTTAAGTGCAAGAAAAGTCAGGTTGTGCGCTGTTTCCGGATTGAAGCAGAACAGTATGGGACGAATAAAATGCTTATACATCGGGCAAGAATTTGAATTCGCGCAAACTTACGGAAAATCTATGGAATATCCGCCGAATTTCGGTAGAATTGCAAATCAACGCCGCTCCGTGTCCGAAGAACGAAACACAGGCAAGAAAGTGCAGAAAAACTTGCATAATGATATAATATTTTATATCTTCGCGTCGTCAAACAGTCAGGGAATGAGAAGATATAAAGTCAATGAGGTATTGAAGATGCTTGAAGTGGACGGTTGGTATCTTGTAAAGCAGAAAGGCAGCCACAGGCAATACAAGCATCCTACAAAGAAAGGTAGAGTGACGGTCAATGAAAAACCCTCTACGACACTTGACCAATTTATTTTGAACAGTATTTGGAAACAAGCAGGGTGGAAATAGCCGCCCTTCAAATAAAAAGGAGGTTTCATTTTATGGGTAAGATTATAATTAATGTGGATTGGACAGGCAACTATGCCGCCGCTCCTGAAAACGAGGATATCGCCTGCGTGACTACAGGCAGGACGTTCGAGGAACTTAAAAAGAATATGGAAGAAGCCCTGCGTTTTCACATAGAGGGGATGCAAGAGGACGGCGAAATGATACCTGAGGAATTTAGTGGAGAATGGGAGTTTGAGTGGCACATGACCACTGCCGCCATATTGCACTATGTGGAAAAGACGGTACCAAAGTCTGCCATATCCAAAGTGACGGGCATCAACCAACAGCAGTTGACCCACTATGCATCAGGGTGGAGGCGTCCTCGTCCGGATATGCAGAAAAGAATACTTGACGGCATACATGCCATAGGAAAAGAGCTTATCGCTATCTCTTGATTGTTTGACAGCATCTCGTATATCCTGCCTGATATCGAGTATCGTCTTGCCAGTTCTTCGGAAGACAGATTACTGAAATTCTTCAAATGTTCCGTCGTCGTAAAATACGATGATTTTCTTGGCTTTCCGCTGTCTGTCGTGCGTGCAGCGGCTGATTTCTTCAGAGTGTACTTCAGCGGAATCCGGCTCTTTTCCGGTAACTTCCACTGTCTCCTGCGCAGCAGCCGTATTAGCCGGCAGGGGAGTATCGTCTGCATTATCTTCCGTATCGAAAAGTGTGTTTACACTTGTGAAACGATGGTTTTCCACATCCGCAGGACGGCTGTACGAGGGGATTTCCTTGTACATCCGTCCTTTGCCGGTAATTAGCCACTCGATATTCAGGGCCGGGTAGTTTTTTATGAGATTAGCGAAAAATTCGTAGCCCGGACGGTTCCGTCCGGACAATATGTGCGAGACGCTTGCCCTTGCGACCTTTATCTTGTCCGCAAAGGCTGCCTGGGTGATGTTTTCTGCCGCTAAAAACTGTTCAAGTCGTTCGTTCATATTCTATATCGATTATTTACAAATGTAATAAGAATATTAATAACAAATGTAAATTACATTGAATTAACATTTGTCAACGAGTACAGGAATATCGTTATAACCAATTGAAGTAATACTGTAAATAACAGCTATATTTAATTGATAATATGTCGTATAATAGTCAATTTACTATTGTAATACATGGTTTTCGCCGAAATATTGCCATGTTTTACTTTTTTCATTGAACTATTACTTTAGTTAAATGTAGCTATTTATCTGGGTTTAAACATATTGTCGACTTATTATTTTAGTATGTTAGCTAAATTTTATACTGTTGTGAATTTCTGAAAATTATTTACATTAATATAACTTCCAAGCCTCCGTAATTTACAATATTGTTCTATATGTTTTTATTTTGTAAATCACATTTGTTAATAGCAGGAGTTTTACCCGCAAGGGTTTCTCAAATTCACGAGAATTGCGTATTTTCGCACTCTCGATAATTAATATAGAAATACTCGAATCTCACAATGATACCTGAAATAAAAATT
>CALUSD010000125.1 GCA_944323295.1 uncultured Bacteroidales bacterium
CATTTATCGTATCTCCGGGCTTGACCGTGCGCGAGGGCTTGATGTCGGTGCCGTTCAGCCTTACCTTTCCGCCTTTGCATGCATCGGTAGCATCGCTCCTTGTCTTGAATACGCGTATCGACCAAAGATATTTGTCTATTCTTACTTCCATGGTTAATTGTAAATCTTTTCGTGGCCTTTCGGTCTTGCCGGGCCGGATTTCGGAGCGGATGCGGTTTCGGAAGACGGGTCATGGTCTTCATCTTCCAATCCTTCATAGTCTTCGCCTTCGAGGAACGGCTCGGTGTCAGGATCGATGTAGGCGTCGGCATCATCGCGTTTGCCGGCCATCGCTTCTAAAAGGACGGTGTCCCGGTCTGCCGGGACAATGAAAAAATCATGGATTTCCGCAGGTACGAGGACGGCCTCGCCTTTTTTCAGGGAGACCATGTCTTGTTTTCCGGAGCCGTCGGAGGCTCCGGTCTGGATGGAAGCCTCTCCGTCGATACATATATATATTATGAAACTGTCGAACTGCTCCGTAGTCAGACGCAGCGGATCTTTCAGCTTTATTCTCGTGACCGTAAATTCGGGGCATTCCGCTAATTTCTCGGCGATTTCACCGTCTGAATTTCCTGCTCCCGTGTTTTTTGCCGCAGAATTGCCGCCATTATTGCCCGGAAGGGCAATGTGTCCGGAAGCTCCGTCATTGCCCGGAAGGGCAGCGGAATATTTTTTATAGTCGATGAAATCCATCGCTTCGGCCAAATGCGACAGCGCGAGTTCTTCTCCGTTTTCCTCCTGGTCGAACAGTTTGAACGGCAGGTCTGACGATTCCTTGACGACAGCGATTTTCAGATGTCCGGAAGCCCCGTGTACGGTCCCCGGCTCAATGACGAGACAGTCACCCTTTTTCGGCTCGAGGACATTCATCGAACTGCGGATGGACCCGTCGGAGCAGCGTTCGAACACTTCCTGAGCGGAAATTTCATGGTCGAAGCCCAAGTGGATTTTCGCATCCTTTCCGGCCTCGACGACATACCACAGCTCTTTCCCTCCGAGGGCGTCGTACCGCTGCTCCGCGACAGTATCGTCCGGATGTACGAAAACGGGAGTATCTCCCTTTGTCTCAACGAATTTTATTAAAAGCGGGAACTGTCTGCCGTAATATCCGTACACGCTTTCCCCGACTACTCTTTCCAAATATGTTTCCATGATATCGCCCATGGAGTTTCCTTCGAGCCACCCATGTGTCACTGTCGAGTCTTCGATTCCGAGGTCGGCTATGCACACGTTTTCCGTTCCCCAGCTGTTCTCGATGACGATAGGCTGGAATTTGAGCGGATACAGTTTCTTGATTTTTTCCATATATGCAGAATTTCCTGCAAACATACGCAAAAGGCCGGCGCATAGCAAGAGTTTCGGGAGAAATGCCTTGCCGGAATATCGGGCGGATTCTTGAAACGGCGTAAGAATATTGCGGATTCTGACAATTATTCATAGCTGTCGTGACAATTTGTCAGTTTTCCCCGCTGGCATTCCTTTTGTCCTTAGAGCCGCCGTCGACGCTACAGGCGCCGGATGAACAAGATAAATTTTAAAAATCATAGTATCATGATCAAACCATTAGCAGACAGAGTATTGGTAGAGCCTAAAGAGGCCGAGACCAAGACAGCGGCAGGATTGTATATTCCTGACACGGCGAAAGAGAAACCTCAGCAGGGAACAGTATTGGCGGCAGGCCCTGGAAAAAAGGACGAGCCGATGGAAGTTAAGGTCGGAGATGTCGTTCTGTACGGCAAATATGCAGGCACGGAGGTGACTGTGGACGGGAAGAATTATCTGATTATGAAACAGTCCGATATATTGGCTATACTTTAATCATATAGGAGAACTGAATTATGGCAAAAGATATAAAATTCAATGTAGAGGCACGCGCCCAGATGAAAGAAGGCGCTGATGCACTTGCAAACGCGGTAAAGGTGACACTCGGGCCTAAGGGCCGCAATGTCGTTATAGACAAGAAATTCGGTGCGCCTCAGGTGACCAAGGACGGTGTGACTGTCGCAAAGGAAATCGAACTCGAGGACAGATTCGCCAACATGGGTGCCCAGATGGTGAAAGAAGTCGCTTCCAAGACGAACGACCAGGCAGGTGACGGTACTACTACGGCTACCGTACTGGCTCAGGCCATCATCAATGTCGGTCTGAAAAACGTGACTGCCGGCGCAAACCCTATGGACCTGAAAAGAGGTATCGACAAGGCTGTCGCCAAGGTTGTGGAAAGCCTGAAGGCACAGAGCCAGGAAGTCGGCGACGACTATTCCAAAATCGAGCAGGTAGGTACGATTTCGGCCAATAACGACAGCTATATCGGCAAGCTGATCGCAGATGCCATGTCCAAGGTAAAGAAAGACGGCGTCATCACTGTAGAGGAGGCCAAGGGTACCGATACCGAGGTGAAGGTCGTAGAGGGAATGCAGTTCGACAGGGGATACATTTCTCCTTACTTCATGACCAACAGCGACAAGATGGAAGCTGTTCTCGAGGAGCCGCTCGTACTCATCACCGACAAGAAGATATCTACCATGAAAGATCTTCTCCCTATCCTCGAACCTATCGCACGTGAGGGCAAGTCTTTGCTGATCATCGCAGAGGATGTGGATGGCGAGGCTCTTACCACTTTGGTAGTAAACAGGCTCCGCGGTACATTGAAGATAGCAGCCGTGAAAGCCCCGGGCTTCGGCGACCGCAGAAAAGAGATGCTGCAGGATATCGCTACCCTGACCGGTGCGGTCGTAGTGTCCGAAGAAAGAGGTTTCACTCTCGAGAATACTACTCCTGACATGCTCGGAAAAGCCGAGAAGGTGGTCATTTCCAAGGAAAACACCACTATCGTAAACGGCGGCGGCGACAAGGAGGCCATCAAGGAAAGGGCCGAGCTTATCAGAAAGCAGATCGCTACCACCACTTCCGACTATGACAGGGAGAAACTCCAGGAGCGTCTCGGCAAATTGGCCGGCGGTGTTGCAGTCCTTTATGTAGGTGCGGCTACCGAGGTAGAGATGAAGGAGAAGAAGGACAGGGTAGAGGATGCCTTGAGTGCTACCCGTGCAGCGGTAGAGGAAGGTATAGTACCGGGCGGCGGAGTAGCCTACATCCGAGCAGCCGAGGCTCTGAAAGGCATGAAAGGCGACAACGAGGACGAGACTACCGGTATCCATATTGTAGCCCGCGCTATCGAAGAGCCTCTCCGTCAGATTGCCGAGAATGCCGGTGTCGAGGGCAGCGTCATCATACAGAAAATCCGTGAAGGCAAAGGCGATTTCGGATATAATGCACGCACCGAGGAGTATGTGAACATGTTCGAGGCCGGTGTCATCGACCCTACCAAGGTGTCCCGTATCGCTCTCGAGAACGCAGCTTCCGTAGCAGGCATGTTCCTGACTACCGAGTGCGCCATCACCGATATTCCTGAAAAGGAACCGGCTCCTGCAATGCCGGCCGGCGGTATGGGCGGCATGATGTAGTGCCTGGCTCATTGATTGTCTGAAGACGGGTGACTGAAAAAGTGTGTTTTCCGCACTG
>CALUSD010000126.1 GCA_944323295.1 uncultured Bacteroidales bacterium
GTAGGACACTCCCGCCGCGGCCATCAGGTCTCCTTCATAGGAAGCGTCTATGAATTGTTTCGCCCGAAGTTCCGTGCCGTTTTCGAAGCGCAGGGAGATTATTCTGCCGTCATCGGTCTTCACCCCGTCCTCCTCTGCAAGCCGGGTTTCATAAAGCACCTTCACTCCGGCCTCCGCCAGCATTTCCTTCATTATTTTCTCCGCCACACCGGATTCATACACCCACTGGATGCGTCTGGAGTCGTTCTTGCCTGTGTAGGTCCTCTTGCGCGTCGACTCCATGAATTCGTCACGTGTCTGGTTCCTCCATACGGCAGGATCTGAATAATACTCGTATATCCGGCCGTAGAACTCCGCAGCGATGCCGCCTATGGTCTTGTGCCTGTTTATGTCTGTGGCAGTCAGTCCTGATGTCGCCATTCCCCCGACATGGGTATTCTTCGACACGAGGACCACGTCTTTGCCCATCCTCGCCCCCTGTATGGCTGCCACGACGCCGGACGCGGTCTCTCCATAGACGCAGATGTCATGTTTCCAGTCCGTGCATGAGCAGGACAGAAATACGGAAAAGGTAAAAAGTACGAAATTTCTTATTTTCATTTTGGAAATATGTTTGTCAGTAACCTATATTCTGAGGGAAATTCTCGGCTCCCATGTTTATGATTTCGCTTTCCGGTATCGGCCAGCGGACGAAATGAGGGTTGGCGGGGAGGTTTGTCCGGCCTTTCAGGGAAGCCTCGAGGTCCGGATGTCCCGCATAGTTTTTCACCTGGTCGATCAGGATGCCCTGCCTTTTCAGGAAATACCACCTGTCTCCCTCAAAGGCAAGCTCCCGCGCCTGCTCATCGATTATGTCCTTGAGAGTCAGGGTCCCGGTGAATTCGTCATTGCCGGCCCTCGTCCAGGTCTTGTTGTAGTAATATTTCGCCTTGTCCTGATCTCCGAGCATCAGAGCTGCTTCCGCTCCCATTATATAGGTCTCGGCCAACCTGTAGACTATCATGTCCTTGTATCCCCTCGTCTCGAACGGCTCCCGAGTCCAGATATCTCCGTACTTGACGCATCCCGGAAGCACGTTTTTGTTAAGATTGCCGTTTCTATAAAGCGGGAAATAGTCCCCTGGCTTTACCACGACATCCCCGTACTGGATATCCTTGTCCGAGGTGTTCTTGTACTGATGCACGTAGTATGTCGTGTACCTTTTGTCCTTCTCCTGATCGTAAAGGGAGAACAGATAAGGGCTCGGAAGGCATCGGCCGTAAGTATAGCCCCAGTTCTCATAGGAACAGGACTCCTCGTTCGTACCCCCTATTTCCGTACGGTACATTCCTATGAAAAGGGCTGCAGAGTAATTTCCTTTCGGAGTAGCCGTAGAGAGATTTCCCCCGAGATTCGTGCTCCACTGCTGGGTCAGGAGAGCCTCGGAATGATTCAGGTCGGCGGCATTGAACACCTGGTCCAGCGGAACGAGAGAATAGGCCGAAGACAAGGATATGGTATCGACCTGGTCGAGGGCCGTCTTCCAGTCCTTCATCCACAATGCGGACTTAGCCAGGATATGCCTTGCAGCCGCCTGGTTGAAGCGTCCCGGCTCGTACGAAGTCATCGCCAGATTCTTTATCGCATACCTGAGATCGGAATATATGAGGTCGAACACTTCCTGCTGGGTGGCAGGATGATAGTCCCGCTCAGAGTTTATGTTTTCAGGATTCACCGATTCGGTATTGAGCCATATCCTGTCGAAAGTCCTGTAAAGGAGGAAATAGGACTGCGCCCTGAAACACCGGGCTTCCGACACGGCTGTCTTCACGGCTTCGGTTTCGGGCAGTTTCGCGGCGGCCGCGATTATGTCGTTGCACTTGCCGATGATGGAATACATGGTCTTCCACATGAATTCCGGCTGAGAAGCAGACGGTTTCAGATAGTTCGGGTCGTAGATTCCGTAGAAGTTTCCTGTACCGCCGTTCGTTACGACCAGGTCCGTGGCTCTTACGAGGGCGAACATGGTGGCGCTTTCCGTATCGTTCGCATAGTACCGCTGCTTGGCATAGAGGGCGTTTACCGCGAGTTTCAGACCGTCTTCGCTTCCGTACACATAGTCCACGGAATAGCTGGTCGCATTCTCTTCGCTGAGAAAATCCGTGCAGGAAGAGAGCAGCAGCAGTGCAGAAGTCAAAATCAATATGTATCTTTTCATCTTTTACTCATGTTTTAGAATGTAACTTTCAGTCCGAACAGCATGGTCCTCGGCTCGGGATAGTCTCCCGGAGTCTGTTCCGGACCATAGCCGAGCACTTCGGTGTATGTCCACAGATTCGTAAAGGAGACATAGAGCCTGAGATTCTGCAGAAGTATCTTCCTTATCATTTTCTGAGGGAAAGTGTACCCGAAGGTGACATTTCTGAGACGTACGTACGTGGCATCCTGATAGCCGAGAGTCGTAATGTAGGCAGGAGCCTGGGTGAAATTCGGGGCAGGAGTGTCGTTCGAAGGATTGTTGGCGGTCCAGTAGTTCCTGCGGATGCCGTTTCTCTTTCCGGTAAGGTCTCCTCCGGTATCGAACGTGGTCAGATAAGAGTTGTAGAACGTTCCTCCGTATGACACGTAAAGATCGGCTGAAAGGTCGAAACCCTTGTAATAAAACCCGGTAGTTATGGAGCCTATCCAGTCTGGGTCACGTTTCATCACCACCTTGTCAGCATCCGTGATCTTGCCGTCTTCATTGGTATCCTTGATTTTGATGTCTCCCGGATGGGAAGTAGGCATGCAGGAATTCGCTATGTCATCATCCGACTGCCATATCCCGTCGAATGCATAGTCGTAGTAGACATTGACAGGCTCTCCTATGAACCATTTGTTGTTTATGTCGTTCAGCGGATTCCCGTTCTCGTCGACCGAGCCGTCTATGACCTTTATCTTGTTGACATTCTTGGCCCAGGAAAGATCCAGGGTCCACTGGAAATCATCAGTCGACACCGGAACAGTGTTCAAGGCAACCTCAATACCCTTGTTCTGGACCTTTCCGAGATTGACCAGCTGGTTGGTGTATCCGAGAGACTGGTTCAAGGTCTTGGTAATGAGGAGGTCCGATGTCTCGGTATCGTAAAGTTCGATAGAGCCGGTAATCCTGTCTTCGAGGAATCCGAAGTCGATACCGATATTCGCGGAAGTGGATGTCTCCCATTTCAGGTCAGGATTCCACAGGGTGCCGCCCGGCAGATATCCGATGGAAGTTGTCGAGCCGAACTCGGTAAAATACGAGTCCGTAAGGCCGAGGGTGGTATATGGGGAGATGCCCTGGTTTCCGACCTGGCCGTAACTCAGCCTGAGCTTGAGATTCGTTATCCAGCTGACGTCTTTCAGGAAATCCTCGTTGTTGACTCTCCAGGCGAAGGCCCCTGACGGGAAATAGCCGTACTTGTTGTTAGCACCGAAGACCGACGAGCCGTCCACACGCATGGCGAGGGTGAAGAGATAACGGTCCATATAGGAGTACCTTATTCGTCCGAGGAATGATACCATCTGCCTTTTCGACAGTTCATAGCCCGGCTTGCCGTATTCGAGGGCGGAGCCGATGGCATTGTATGCAAGTTCGTCATTGGCGAAGCCGGTACCGTTTACACTGATTTTCTTCCACTTGATGACATTCATGCTCTGCATCAGCGTGGCGTCGATATGGTGGCCCTTGCCGAAGTCCTTGTTGTAGTTGAGGATATTCTCAAGCAGATAATCGTCTGAAAAACTCTCGCTCACCGTGGCCTTTCCCTGTGTAGTCATACCCGTAGTGTGCTCGAGTCCCTGGTAGGTGTTGCCGCTGACACGCCGGGTGTTCATGCTGACATTCAGCCTGTAGGAAAGGTCCTTGTAGATTTTCCAGTCTCCGAAAAGATTGATGAGCAGACGGTCGGTGATGCTTTTGTTCTTTGCGTTGTTGATATTCCACAAAGGATTGAAGTGCGATTCTCCAGCCTCGGTCACATCCTGGCGCAATGTCACGCCGTCGTCTTCATAGACCTTGGCAAGCGGCGGCATGGTCACGAAAGAGTTGAAGGAGCCGTCCGCAGTGGTTTTCCATCCCCTCGAAAAAGAAATGTTCGCACCGACACTGATTTTCTTTCCGAGCTTCTGGTCGATATTGAGCCTTCCGGAAAACCTCTCGAAACCGGAATTGAGGACCATACCGTCCTGGTTGAAGTATCCGAGGCCTAAGGCGAACTTGGTATTTTCGCCGCCTCCCTGCACCAGGACATCGTGTTTGTGCTGCACGGCGGGACTGATCATGAGTTTCTCCCAGTCCACATCCTCCCCGGATTTGAGTACATCGAGCATCACTCCGCGGAAGCAGTCCTGTTCGTCGAAATAGCCGTTTGCATTGTAATAGGCCTCGCGTCTGTACGCAGCCCATTCCTCGCCGTTGTAGAATTCGAAGTTCCTGTCAATGGTCTGGACCGCAACATAGCCGTTGTAGCTGACCTGAGGCCGCCCCGTCACTCCGCGTTTGGTGGTGATCAGAATCACTCCGTTTGCCGCACGGGCTCCGTAGATGGACTGGGAGGATGCGTCCTTCAGGACTTCTATGGACTCGATTTCATTTGAGTTCACATCATCGATGTTCGTCATCGGCACTCCGTCCACCACATAGAGAGGGGCATTGTCGCCTGAAAGCGAACGGCGGCCGCGGATAAGGATGGAAGATGTGCCGCCCGGCTCCGCGCTCCCGAGATTCACCTGCAGGCCGGGAGCGGCGCCTCTGAGCATTTCCGCTACGCTCGTAGTCGGGATCTGATTTGCCTTCTCAGCCTTTACCGAAGATATGGCACCTGTTACATCGCTTCTTTTCTGGACACCGTACCCGACTACAATGACTTCGTCGAGCATCCGGATGTCCTCGCGCATCGAAATACGCAAATCATTGGTATTACCCCCCCCCCACGTATATTTCTTCAGGAAGGTAACCTATTATGGAAACCGTGAGCATGTCTCCTTTCACAGCCGTAAGCGAAAAATGCCCGTCGAGGTCGGTGACTGCCGTGGCATCAGGGTCGGTTTCGGAATACACCGTAGCTCCGACCAAAGGCTCGCCGTTCAGATCGGTCACTTCACCGGAAACTGCCTTTCTGTCTTGTGCCGCTGACTGCGACGCAGCTTGAGCAGCATCACCGCTGCCTTTGGACAGAACGATATTTCCATCCATGATGCTGAAAGTAATCCCGGTTCCCGAAAATATCTTTCCCAAGACGGAAAGAACATCTTCGTTCCGAGCCCGGACCGTGACTTTCATACCGTTGTCTATAGAGACATTGTTGTAAAAGAAACTGAACCCGCTTTCCGTTTCTATTTCCTTGAGCACTGAGAAGATGGACTCATTCTCTGCGTCGATGGAAACAGTGCGGGTCTGGGCATAAAGCGACAGCGTACCGAAAAAACAGAACGCCGAAAGGACGATACCCCTGAGGAGACTCCCTGTCCGTTTCTGCCGGCTTCGCCACGCCCTTGCCATGCAAGAATCATCTTTTGCTGACATAAGCTGTTGATTTTAGTGTTAATAATTAATGTTACGTTAAAAATATATTGTCAATATACCTTTATCCTTTCGCGTCCCCTCACATCCGACGACAAGGTCTCATCCCTTTCGAAACGGATGTCCGTGGTCCTGACGAAGTACTCTAAAACACGGTCGAGGAACTGGTTGTCGAAACGTCCGGTGTACCTGTTTCTGAGCAATTCCTTGTTCATAATATCGAACTGGACATTGTACCTGTTTTCTATCATGCGGAGGGCGTCGGCCAAGGAAGTATTGTCGAGCACTATCCTTCCGTTTTTCCAGGATGTAATCGTTTCCGTGTTGACTCTGGAACGGGTCACCTCATCAGTTTCAGGGCAGTAGCTTACGGATTGTCCGGGGGACATCCTGACTACCCTGTGCACTCCGGCGGAATCAGAAAAGGTCATCTGCACGCTCCCTTCGACGAGAGTCGTCCGTGTATCCCTTCCGGGGTCATCGTAGGCATCCACGTTGAACTCGGTACCGAGAACTTCTATCTGCATGGCAGGAGTTTCCACGATGAATCTGCGATCTTCATCCCTTTCCACGTCGAAGTAGGCCTCACCCTCGAGACTGACTTCCCTTGTTTTTCCTGTAAAGCGAACCGGATAACGCAGCACAGAATTGGAATTGAGCCACACTTTCGAACTGTCGGGCAGGGTTACGGAAGAAAGCATGCCGGTCGTGGTTTTTACCTCTATGTACCCGTCTTCGGAAGGATGATAATATTTCCAGGCATACCAGCCGCAGAGAAAGGCTGCCGGCAAGAAGAGCACTGCCGCGAATCTCGAGACATGGCGCATGACCCTGACCAAAAAACGTCCGTGCATTTTGCGGCGGACCTTTTTCAGGGCAGCTTCGGTGTCTACGGTTTTCATCACGCCCACTGCTTCTGCCGTGCTGCAGACGCGATATATCTCCTTTGCCGCCCGCATATGTTCTTCATCGGAACGGATCCATCTCTCGAGTGCGTCCTCCTGGCTCCGGTCCAATTCTCCCGAAAAGTAGCGGACCAGCAAAACTCCTGTCTCATCGTCCGGCAAGAGCCGGTTTTTGTTATTTTTGCTTTCCATGTTTTCCTTCGTGTATATGTTAGTCTGACGAAAGTCGAAAATTCCTAAAGAAAAAAGCGGATTTTTTGCAGAAAATTTTTTTCAGTGTAAATTTACAGTCCGATGGAAAGACTCAACATTACCGAAGACAATATCCTGATAGAACGTATCAAGGGCGGAGACAGCTCGGCGTATGACACCCTGTTCAGACGTTATTATGCACAGTTGTGCGCTTTCGCCTGCCGTTACGCTGAAATCAGCGATGCAGAAAACGCAGTTCAGGATGTCATGCTTTACATCTGGGAAAAACGAGAAAGCCTCATCATACGCAACAGCGTCTCCACCTACCTTTACAATGCGGTAAAAAACCACTGTCTGTCCCTTATGAACAGGGGAATCATCAAGGAAAAGGTAATGAATTCCATACAGAAGGCAATGCGGGACAATTACGATGATACCGATTCCTGTACCGCAGAAGAGCTGTACAGAAAGTATGAAGAAGCCATCCGCAGCCTCCCGGAATCCATGCGTGACGCTTTCGAAAAGAGCCGTTTCGGAAATATGAAATTCAAAGAGATAGCAAACGAAGCCGGAGTCTCGGTCAAGACTGTCGAATACCGCATCTACGGTGCGGTCAAAATCCTGCGGGCAAAACTGAAAGACTACCTTCCTTTCTTTGTCCACATTCTCTGGCTATAGCGGACAGAGGCCGTTCTCACCGCATAAAATAAAAAAACTCGGTTGAAACAACCGAGTTTTGTAGTCCCGAGCAGAATCGAACTGCTATCTAAAGTTTAGGAAACTTCCATTCTATCCGTTGAACTACGGGACCAGGACAGAAGCAATGCTTATTCAGCACTCTTCTGGATAATCTGACGACCTCTGTAGTAGCCGCACTCCGGGCATACCCTGTGATACATCACAGTGGCGCCACAGTTCGAGCATGTAGCCAAAGTAGGGACTACTGCCTTATCATGTGTTCTTCTTTTGTCTCTTCTCTGTTTTGAGACTTTGTGTTTCGGATGTGCCATTTCTATTATTCTTTTTTATGTTTTTCCATATCAATTACCGAAAAGGCCTTTCAGTGAAGCAAAAGGACTCGTTTCGGCATCATTGCCGGCTCCTGTCACCGAGATTCCGGATTTTAGATATTCCAAAACCTTTCCGCTGCATTGACCGTCCGCGTGAAACCTTCTTTGCGGAATCGAAATACACACATAGTCGTAAACTATCTGGGCCAAGTCCAATTCCGTATTGTCGGCAGACAACCAGACGATTTCTCTTTCCGGAGCCTCATCCTCCTCGGTTTCCGTACCGGCTCCGAACTTCACGCTGAGCATCGCCGTAGTATCCACAGGCAAGGTCAAAGGTTCGAGACAACGGTCGCATTCCACGACTACGTCTCCGCAAATACGGCAGTCGATTCTGATGTACTGACCGGACTTCTCGACATCCGCCGTCACCTGCAGATCCGCATTCAGGATCTCGGTATTGCCATAACTTTCAAAAAACTCTTTGCCTATAGCGTACCCGTAACGGGTTTTTCCGCCGGCCAATCCATTTAAAGGGATCGAAAATTCATTTTTATCCATAGCCCTAAATAGATTTGAGCGTGCAAAGATAGAAATTTTTTTTGAAGTTCCTCAGAAACTGTTTAAAAATTTTATCAATATAAACTTCAACGTAATTCTGCGGAACTGTTCCCTGCTTAGTCCTGATTTCCGCTTTTTCTTTTCCTTTCGATTTCATCAAGGATGATTTTCCTGATTCTCATCGATTTAGGCGTCACTTCCACAAGTTCGTCCTCCTGGATGTATTCAAGAGCTTCCTCGAGAGAAAAAACGATCGGAGGAGGCAGCATCACCTTGTCGTCGCTGCCGGACGCTCTCATGTTCGTCAGTTTCTTGGTCTTGCAGATATTTATATTCAAGTCTCTTTCTCTCGTATGTTCTCCCACTACCTGACCTGCATAAATCTCATCTCCAGGCTCCACGAAGAAACGGCCCCTGTCCTGAAGTTTATCCATGGAATAAGCTACCGCCACACCTGTCTCCAAGGAAACGAGCGAGCCGTTTGTACGGTTTTCGATATCTCCCTTGTATGGCTCATATCCCTTGAAACGATGAGCCACCACAGCCTCGCCCTGGGTTGCAGTCAAAAGGTTGCTCCTCAATCCCATAAGCCCTCTGGCCGGAATATCGAAATCGAGGTGGGTCCTGTCGCCGCGTGTTTCCATGTGGATAAGGGCGCCCTTACGCCTCGTAGCCATTTCGATGGCTTTTCCTACGAACTCTTCCGGCACCTCTATGGTCAGATTCTCTATCGGTTCGCAGCGCTGGCCGTTGATGGTCTTGTCCAGTACTTTCGGCTGGCCTACCTGCAGTTCGAATCCCTCGCGCCGCATGGTCTCTATCAGAACCGACAGATGGAGCACTCCCCTTCCGTAGACTACGAATGAATCCGCGTTTGGCCCCGGTTTTACCCTGAGAGCCAGATTCTTTTCCAGCTCTTTCTCCAAACGCTCCTTCAAATGCCGTGAGGTTACGAATTTTCCTTCTCTTCCAAAGAAAGGAGAATTGTTTATGCAGAACAGCATGCTCATGGTCGGCTCATCCACCTCTATCGGAGGCAGCGGCTCCGGATTGTCGAAATCGGCTATGGTATCCCCGATTTCGAATCCGTCGAGTCCCACTACCGCACAGATGTCTCCGCACTGCACCGTATCCACCTTGGTCTTACCGAGCCCGTCGAAGACCATAAGGTCGCGTATTTTCTGCTTCTGAATTATGTCATAACGCTTGCAAAGGCTGACATTCATTCCGGATTTGAGTTCTCCGCGCGTCACCCTTCCTACCGCAATACGTCCTACATACGGAGAAT
>CALUSD010000127.1 GCA_944323295.1 uncultured Bacteroidales bacterium
TTTCAGTCAGGGTTCCTCGTATTTCACCCTTATGAAAGGCGACGTGGAAGTGGACGTGATGAATGCCATGCGTTATGATGTAGCCTGCCTCGGCAACCATGAATTCGACAACGGCCTCGAAGAATTGGCACGGCGTGTACGCAGACTCGACTGTCCGGTGGTCTGCGCCAACTACGATTTCGGCAACCCTGATTTGGAGAAAGTTGTGAAGCCGTACTGTATCCTGCGCAGGGGCGGCTTGAAAATCGGTGTCATCGGACTTCTGACAGATGTGACCGTAGTGGTGGACAGACATATTGCCGACCGGATAAAATATCTCGATCCGGTGGAAACGGTGAACAGGTATGCGTCGTTCCTGAAAAATGAAAAGCACTGCGACATGGTGATTTGTCTGACACATCTCGGCTATGAGGGCGATTTTTTCACCGATCCCGAATTAGTGTCCGGCGTCGAGAATGTCGACCTTGTCATAGGCGGTCATTCGCATACCTTCCTCGAAAAGGCGGAATATGCGGAAGACCGGACCGGAAAGGAAGTCCCTGTAGTTACCGACGGCTGCTGGGGGCTGTATGTGGGTAAAATCGATATATTCAGGTAGCGCAGACCCTGCCTCCATCCCGGATAAACCATGTAACTGATGACCGATAAATCATGAAGAACAGAAATTTTTCGTTTGCAGCCATCGCTGCAATTTTACTTTCATTGTCGTCGTCCGCTCCGGACGCATGGGCGTACGAACAGCGGAACCATATTGCTGCGGCATACGAAGCCGCAATAGAGGACAACGGGGGAGAAAGCCTCGTCAAAGTCGGCGGAGACTGGTTTCCGTATCCGGATTATGAGGACCGCGAAGGCTGGGCCGCGCTTTTCGGAAACGATGCTTCGAGGATAATATCCTGTGGAGAGGAATATCTCGGCTATGAATGGAAAGTGATCCCGGCTACTGCATATCTTGAATATGAAAGAAGCGGAAACCGCCGGATAATGGAAGATCCGTTGGAAGCCAACAGAAAAGCCCTCAATACCTTGATAATGGCGGAATTGGCGGAAGGAAGGGGCCGTTTCATAGACCAGTTGGCCAACGGCCTGTGGATGAGCTGCCAGATGACTTCCTGGGTGTTGTCGGCGCATAATCCGAGGCAGACGAGCCGGCGATCTCTTCCCGACCCCCGCGAATATATCATCGATTTGGTTTCGGCCCAGTACGGAGCTACGGTATCGATAGCTTATCATTTTTTCAGCGATGAATTCGATGCGCTCGACCCGTCGATAAACTATTGCATCGAAGATGCAGTAAAAAACAGGATACTCGATCCGTATTTCGACGAAAAAGTCAGGGCTGCGAACTGGTGGATAGCCGATGACTGGGCATCCGGGCAGATGATAAACAACTGGAATCCGTGGTGCAATTCAAATGTCCTGCTGTGTTTCCTGCTGATGGAGCCGGACCAGGCCCGTCTCGACAAGGCAGTCGGCATGTCCGTGGAGTCGGTCGACAGATTCCTGAATTTCGTCAAGAGCGACGGAGCCTGTGAAGAAGGGCCTTCGTATTGGGGACATGCGGCAGGAAAGCTGTACGACTATCTTGAAATTCTGTATGACGCTACCGGCGGAAAAGTATCGCTGTTCGACAACCCGCAGGTGAAGGCCATGGGCGAGTACATCTCGCGCTCGTACATAGGGGATTCAAACGTAGTGAATTTCGCGGATGCCACCGCGACTCTTACGCCTGACATCTATCTGACCTATCGCTACGGAAAATCTGCCGGCAGTCGGGAAATGATGGACTTCGCGATGTATCTCCTGTATTCGGACGGACGTTTCCGGACACCGTCCGTGCCGCTTGGCAACGACACGTACCGCTCTCTCGAGACTGCCAAGGTTCTCGGCGACATGACTGAAAGGGTAGAAGAACTCGGCGAAAGCATGGAAACCGGGACTGCCTGTGCCGTGCTTGCAGGACTTCGGGAATCCGTACCGGCCGCGACCTGGTATCCGGAGACCGAATTCTGCTATCTTCGCGATGCATCCGGAGGCTTTTTTGCCGCAAAGGGAGGCTTCAACGACGAAAGCCACAACCACAACGATGTCGGAACTTTCATCCTGTATTGCAATGACAGCCCGTTGTTCATAGATGCCGGTGTCGGTACATATACCAAGAAGACATTCAGCGATGAAAGATACACGATTTGGTCCATGCAGAGCAACTGGCACAGTCTTCCTATGATAAACGGCGTACCTCAAAGCCATGGACGCGACTATCGCTCTTCCGATGTCGCGTGCAATCTGAAAAAGGGCGAATTCTCGTTGGATATTTCGGGCGCATACCCGAAGGATGCATCATGCGAGGCATGGAAGCGCTCGTATCGTCTTTCAGACGGCAGGCTTGCGATAAAGGATACATTCAGACTGACAGAGCGGAAAGCTGCCGATATCGAGAATTTCATGGTATATGGAGAAGTCTTCCTGCCGGGAGAAACTTATCCTGTCGGCGGCGGTAGCAGAACCGTTCCATCCGGCTGTGTCGTAATAGCGGCAGACGGTGTCTCGGCCGAAATCGCTTTCCCGAAATCGCTGACTCCGTCCGTGGAAACCATGCATCTCGACGACCCGCGGATGACGTCCGTGTGGGGCGATACCCTCCGCCGTATATCATTCACTTCAGCTCCGGACGCCCCGCTGTCCGGCTCTTACGGCTTTACTATAAAATATTCAAACTCTGCTCCTTGATCTTTTCCAACTCATCCTTCATCCTCACCACGATCTTCTGGATTCCGCTGTGATTGGCCTTGGAGCCGGTAGTATTGATTTCACGACCCATTTCCTGTGCGATGAAACCCAATTTCTTCCCTGGATACGGGTCGTTTTCTATGGTTTCCATAAAATATCTGCAATGCTGGCGCAGGCGGACCTTTTCTTCGTTGATGTCGAGCTTCTCGATATAATAAATCATCTCCTGTTCGAGCCTGTCATGGTCGGTCTGGGCTTCGATTTCGGCCATTTTCGAGATTATCCTTTCTTTTATCGCTGCCGTCCTCTCGCCCTCGAGAGCCTCTATTTCGGGAATAAAGTCAAGAATATTCCTGACTTTCGCAGTTACGTCCGCATACAGCGACTTGCCTTCCGCCTCCCGGTACTCGCATATCCTGTCCAATGCCGCCTCGATACAGCCGCGCACCTGGTCCCAATTCTCGTCGTTTACGACATCCGCCTTCCGGCTCTGGTCCATGATGTCCGGGAACCGGACAATAGAGCCGAGGATATGGGCGGCATCCGCATTGCCCGTCCCCGGAAATTCATTTTCGATTCTTTCGTTTATCGACATTATCTGCCTGTAATAGGCGAGAACGAGATCTGCGTTTATCTCCTTGGCGCTTTCCGCGGCATTAGGCTCGTACGTGATGAAAAAATCAATGTTTCCGCGCTGGAGTCTCTGTGCAATCATCTGACGCACTTCTATTTCCTTGTCTTTCGGCAGGAGCTGAGTCTTTACGCTGATATCAGCATTTTTTCCGTTGAGAGATTTTATTTCAACGGTGATTTTCCCTGACGGAAGGATAGTTTCGGCTTTGCCGTAGCCTGTCATCGACTGTATCATGCTCTTTTTTCTTTTTTCGTCGCAAAAATAGCGAATTTATCCTTATCTTCGCGAATTATTTGGCTTTAAAGCGAATTAACATTATGGAAGAAAAGAACAATGAGGCCGCAACGGCTCGGAATCTCAACTTTATAGAGGAAATCATCGAAGCTGATCTCGCTTCGGGAAAATGCAAGAGCATCATGACGCGTTTCCCGCCTGAGCCGAACGGATATCTGCATATAGGTCACGCCAAAAGCATTTGTCTGAACTTCGGACTTGCGAAAAAATACGGCGGAAAGACCAACCTTCGTTTCGACGACACGAATCCTGTAAAGGAAGACACGGAATACGTGGATTCCATCAAGGAGGATATCAAATGGCTCGGTTTCGAATGGGAAAACGAGAGATATGCCTCGGACTATTTCGACCAGCTTTACGAGTGGGCGGAAGACCTGATCAAAAAGGGGCTTGCGTATGTGGACGACCAGACCCAGGAGGAAATCAGGGCCGGCCGCGGTACGGTGCAGACCCCTGGCGTGGAAAGCCCGTGGAGAAACCGCTCCGTGGAAGAGAATCTGAAACTGTTCAGGGAAATGAAGGCAGGCAAATATGCCGACGGAGAAAAGGTGCTCAGGGCGAAAATCGACATGGCACATCCGAACATGCTGTTCCGCGACCCGCTGATGTACAGAATCATACATTCCTCCCACCACAGGACAGGAGACAAATGGTGCATATATCCGATGTACGACTTCGCTCACGGACAGTGCGACAGCATAGAGCATATCACCCATTCGATATGTACGCTCGAATTCGATGTCCACAGACCGCTGTATGACTGGTTCATAGAGAATCTCGGCATTTTCCCGTCTCATCAGTATGAATTCGCGCGGCTGAATCTTACCTACACCGTGATGAGCAAGCGCAAGCTCCTGGAACTTGTCAAGAACCACTATGTCAGCGGCTGGGATGACCCGCGCATGCCGACCATCTGCGGAATCAGAAGGCGTGGCTACACTCCCGAGTCCATCAGGATGTTTGCCGAAAAGGTGGGCGTAGCCAAACGCGAGCAGCTGATCGATCTCCAGCTCATGGAATGGTGCGTACGGCAGGATCTCAACGAGCGGTCGAACAGGTACATGACTGTCCAGGACCCCGTGAAGCTCGTCATCACGAATTGGGAGCCGGGCAAGGTAGAGTGGTTCGATGCACCGCTGAATCCGGCAAGTCCGGACGGCCCGTTCAGAAAAGTGCCGTTTACCGGCGAGATTCTGATAGAAGGGGCTGACTTCATGGAAGAGCCTCCGAAAAAATATTTCCGTCTCAAACCGGGCGGGGAAGTGAGACTTAAATATTCCTATATAGTTAAATGCGAAGAAACAGTGAAGGATGCCTCCGGCAATATCGTCGAAATCCGCTGCACCTACGATCCGACTTCAAAACCCGGAGCAGGGGAGTGGCGCTCGGTCAAAGGCACCATCCACTGGGTTTCCGCCGAATTTGCCAAGGAAGTCGAACTGAGAATATACGACAAGCTCTTCACAGAAGCTCAGATGGGGTCCATCCCGGAAGGCAAGGACTACAAGGACTATCTGAATCCTGAGTCGCTTGTCGTGACTAAGGGATATGCGGAGCCAGCCCTTCTCGAAGACAACTCCGGAATCGCCGTTCAGTTCGAGCGCACCGGCTACTTCTGCAAGGATCCGGACAGCACCCCTGAGCATTTCGTCTTCAACAAGACCACTTCGCTGAAGGATTCGTTCAAATTCTGACCCGGTACGTTGTCATCTCGAGCGAAGTGAAACGAAGTCGAGAGATCTGCTAATATTTATAGTTTCTCCAACTATAAACAGATCTCTCGACTTCGCTCGAGATGACAAAGAGGCGGTCGCCTCTTTGTCAGATCATTAGGGCAGCCACAAGAGCCAGAATAGCATAGAACTCCGGCAGGGCAGCATAGATAAGCGTATTTGTCAGAACATCGTGTCCCTGGGACAGACCTACGATACCGTTTGCGCAGACCTGACCCTGACGGATGGCAGAGATGAGGCACACGAGACCCACACCGAGACCTACACCGAAGAGAACGGCTCCGTCAGTGGCGAAATCCTTTCCGAGCCACATGAGGAATGCCACGAAACCGTAAAGTCCCTGGGTTGCAGGCAATGCGCTGAGAATCATGTAGCTGGCCGATTTGTCCGGATCCTTTTTCAAGGCTCCTTCAGCAGCGTTTCCAGTGATCGTGGTTCCGATGCAGCTTCCTACTCCGGAAAGCCCCAGCATCAGGCCGAGGCCGAGATAACCAAGAATTAAATTTACCATAGTCTTTGATATTTATTGTTGTTTATTTTTCTATTGTCAGCGGCTTGTATGCCTTTCCGCGGCCTTCATACCCGGAATTCTTGAAATACTCCACGAATGTCAGACGCAGAGGATGGACGAAGGCCCCGAGACAGGACATCGCCAAATTCAGGGCATGCCCTATAATGATTATCAACAGGAAGCCTACCCAGTCGAGTCCCGGTACCGGAATCCCGTCCTTGAGCATTCCTGCGAGGTTGTTGAATGCTGCGCCGAGCATGCCTCCGGCTAAACCGAGGGCATAGAGACGGATGTAGCTCAGCACGTCTCCCATAAGCCCGGTGGCCATGTTGTATGTATCCCAAAGTCCGGAGCCGATGTTTATGAGCGGATTCCGTTTAGGATTGTTAAAGATGTAGATTCCCAAGCCGGAAATGATGCCTACTGCTATCACGGCCCATTTTACAGCCTCCCTGTCCATTACACCGAGAAGTGCGAGTGCGGCTATTCCTATGGCTCCGAGAATGAGTATAAGCCATGCCCATGTACTGATATTGCTCGCGAAACCGAAGCGTTTCGTGTAGCCTATGGCCTTTATGGTCATTGCAAGGCAGATATGGAATACTCCGACCCCTATCGCGAGCACCATCTGGGCGGAATAGCCGGCGATTTCACCCGTTATCATGATACTTTTGAGCCAGGAAGGCACCCATGACGCTTCGGCTATGTTTATGCCGAAGAATGTCCCGAGGATGATTCCGACTACGAAAGTGCCGCCTCCGAGGATGGTGACCAAAGGTCCGAGCTTCGCCATGCTGCCGGACATCCGTTTCATCAGAAGGCCGATGATGATCAGCAGTATTCCGTAGCCCGCGTCTCCCATGCACATCGCGAAGAAAAGCAGGAAGAATATGGACAGGACAGGCGTAGGGTCGAATTCGCTGTATACAGGCATGCCGTACATTCCAGTCAGGACTTCGAACTGTTTCGAAAACCTGTTGTTTTTCAGTTTTATAGGCGGATTGTCTTCTTCCTTGGCAGGCTCTTTCACATAGACGATGTCCATCTTGTCGAACTGCCCGCAGAGAGATGCCTCCATTTCAGTGGGGGCAAATCCTTCGAAGACCGTTATCATGTCCTCTGCTGCGGATTCTTTCGATGCTGCGGCAAGATACAGGTCCAGTTCGCTGGCCGTATCCTTCAACTCCTTCTGCATTTCCGGAATCCTGTCCTTGAGCCTGAGCAGCCGTCCCTGTTCATCTATGATTCTTTGCCTGACTGCGTCGGCTTCGTTCTGCACCGTTCTCCAGTCTTCCGTCAATGCCGGGAGTTCTTCGACAGGGAAAGCGTATTCAGGATCATCGGAAATCGTGACAAAATATACGGCAGAGCCGCTTTCATCTATTATTGACAATGGGTAGAGGTCAGCCCATGACGGGTCGAATTTCTTTTTGCTCACGCAATAGAACCGGACAGTGCAGCCCTCCGCCTCGATTCTTTCGAAGGAGGCCTTGTCGAATTCTCCCCATGGACGCCTTTTTTCGACTTCTTTCAGAAGGGTATTGTATTTGGCAGTCAGCCTTTCCGTTTCAGAAACGGTTTCCCTGACCAAAGCGACGGCATCGCCTGAAATGTCGGCTTTTTCGCTTGCTGACGCAATGGCTTCGCTGTCCGCATTTTTCGAGAAGTCGACGCGTTTGAGAGACGATATGGCAGTATTGATATCCCTGCTGCGTTCGAACATTGCGGCGGATGCGCTGTCCACCGGTTTTTTCGACCTGGTGACATCCACCACTCCCATTTCCTGAAGACTTTTTAAAAACGCATCCGTTTCCCCGCTCAGGAGAATGAAAGAATATTTTGTCATTTTGGTTATCATATCCGAGCCTCCTCTTCCTGTTCGTGTCTGCTCTTGACTATTTTGGACGAAGCCTTGGTAAGCGTCTCCTCGTCTTCCATATACCGCTTTATCTTCCTTATGGCCTCCTGATATCCCGGAATCTGGACTTTTTCATACAGATTCACTTTCTGCGTCGTCTTTTTCCTCTGGAAGTCGAGAATCCTGCTTTTCTCCCTGTACACTTCGGATTCTATTCCGAGTTTCGACAGTTCTTTCAGAATGGCCACTCCGTCCGCATACCATGCCGGTT
>CALUSD010000128.1 GCA_944323295.1 uncultured Bacteroidales bacterium
GGTATAAGTGAAGAGGCGGTTGCCGCCAATCCCAATGTTTTGATGAATTTTCCCATGATTGAAAGGATTAATGTTACGCAAATTTAGCCATAGCAATAATCTTTTCCGGGAATAATTATGTCAAAAACGGGATGATATTATTTCAGTTTCTTCTTATTCTGAGCTATATATTGAGTAGGAGTCATACCGAATTCCTTCTTGAAACTGATGCTGAAATATTTTGCATCCGTGAAGCCGACCATATATGCTACTTCAGCAACGCTTGCCGTTTCTTCCAGCAGGAGCCGGCAGGCATATTTGAATCTCACATTTCGAATGAACTCTTTCGGAGACATGCCCGTAACGCCTTTGATTTTACGATAAAGTGTGGAATTTGACATGTTCATAGCCTGATTGAAGGCATCGATCCCGAATTCCGAGTCTGATATATGTTCCTCGATAAGACGAATGGCCTTGTCGACAAATTGTTTGTCAAGATCGGTATTGATCAGCAAGTCGGGTTCCATCTGTTGACCGGAACGGAACTTCGAATAAAGACCTTTTCTATTGGAAATCAGCCCATTCACTTGAGCAACGAGCAACTTTACTTCAAATGGTTTTGAAACATATGCATCAACCCCGGCCTCATAAGAATCAAGTTTACTCTGTTTTTCAGGCATTGCACTCAACATGATTACCGGAAGATGAGACAAAGCTATGTCGGAACGTATAATTCTGCACAATTCATCTCCCATCATTTCAGGCATCATGTAATCTGTTATGACAAGATCAACTTCATTGTTTTTAAGAATGTCGAGCGCCTCCACCCCGTTTCTTGCGACAAGTATATTGTATTGAGATTCCAATATATTCTTCATTACCATCAACAATTCTTCATTGTCTTCAACCAACAGCAACGTGCAACTGTCGGCCTTCCATTCACGAGAAATCTCATCACCGCCCTTGTTATCAGTACCGATATAATCGGAAGAGTCCACAGGCAAGCCGGAATCAATCTGGTCCGCCCCGTATGCATCCCGATCTATCGGAATTTTGACCGAGAATATAGTCCCCTCTCCCTCAACGCTGGCCACTTCAATCGTACCGTTGTGCAATTTCACAAGATCCCTTGTAAGAGACAGTCCGATACCGGTACCTTTTGTATTGAACTTCCTGTAGTCGCCTTCATAAAATCGCTGAAACAGATTTTTTTGTCTTTCCGCACTTATTCCGTAACCGGTATCCTTGACAGATATTGACACATATCCACGATCATCGATCTTTTCCGACGAAACCGAGACGAACACTTTACCGTCAGGCCTGTTATATTTATATGCATTCGAAATAAGATTATACAGTATCTTGTCCAATTTGTCCGTATCCACATATCCCTCCAGGACCTCGTCTCCTGATGAAAAAATCATTCTTATGTTACGGTCTACGACCAATGGAGAAAAATTTTCATCACAAATTTTTCTGACGAACGATACGACATCTACCTTTGACACCTTAAGTTTAAGGTTTGATGACTCCGCTTTCCGAAATTCAAGAATCTGTTGCAGCAGCCGCATCAGTCTGTTCAGATTTGACCGGATTATACGATGAAGAGCAGAATTTTCCTGCTCGGTTTCAAGTAATTTTTCCAAAGAGCAGGACATCACGGTGATAGGTGTGAACAATTCATGCGAGACATTGGTAAAGAATAGGTGATACGAATTTAAAACTTATACTGTTGTCTTTATGGCCTAAAGTTATCCTTTCCGAAAATGGCGGCAATGTCGAAATAAGGCCGGACCTCTCTTCGCGGGAAAAAGAAAACACGGATTCATTGAATATCTGGACATCGACTATGCTTGGAACAAATGCCTCACCTTCCGGTAAAATCATATCCGGATAAAAAATGCTCAGGCCGTCATATCCGCCGAAAATGATAACACGATGGTCCGACCATACGGCATTTTTTATAAATGACAGATTTTCAAGTTCATCTTTTATTCCGACATTCCATAGTCCGTCCCCTGTTGCGTCCGGATCATACCTTATAACGCCATTTGCCGTCGAAACCCACAGACAACCCTTGTCATCTTCAGTAAGTGCGAAAATCTGGTCTGATGGCAAAAGATTCATATTGTCGATAATATTGAATCTGTCTTCGTCTTCAATATAACGGTTCAATCCTCCACCCTCAGTTCCTGCCCATAGTCTTCCCTTTGAATCTTCAAACAACGTCTGAATTTTATTGTTCCTGACAGTTCCGTTACTTACACTATACTCTCTGAAATCGGAGAATCTGTCATTATTGACGTCATATGTAAACCTGAACAGACCGGAATCGGTACTGCCCGCCCATATGTTGCCGTCAGTGTCTGCGCAAATCGTCTCGATAGCGCAATTGTGAAGTCTCCTGTTCAGCGAATCGGGGGAATGTACGGCATATCCGAAATCTTCTCTGAGAATGACAATGCCGGATTTTGTCCCGACCCAAATATTTCCGTCAAGGTCTTTGACTGCCGTATTGGTAAATGCATTTCTCGCTCCGTCTTTTGCCGTATCTATATATTTGACAGAATCGACAGATCCGTATTTATTCTTATGAAGCATATATACACCATTGTACCGGGTGGACAGAAACAGCAGGTCCTTTTCTTCTACCGAGACGAAACCGACGACAGCATTGCAGTCGTCGTCGAACTTGCGCAGCAAAGCCGTGTCGTCAAGAACAACGTCTCTTCTCATATCATACCTTATGAAATTTTGTCCCCTTATGCCGATCCACAGTATGTCTCCGTCCTTGTATATGGATGTAACAGCACTGAACGATACGCCGTAATCTCTCGGATCCAGTTCTTCAATGCCATTCTGGGCATAACTGACGAGAGCAAGCCCCTGTCCATAATCCGACAGCCACATATTTCCGTCACCATCCTTGAAAACGGACATTATCTCATGCATCTGTCTTTCCCCTTCAGACCTTGAGACGTCATAATATTTCATTGGCCTGAAACCGTTGTCGGAAACAGCCAGAATATTGAGTCCTCCGGGTGATCCCGCCCAAATATAGCCGTTGTCATCAATATCCATATCGTATATGATGTTCCAGTCCAAATGTGTTTTGTCCGTCTTGGGATGAACATATTGTGAGATATTGTTGAAACTTGTGGAATAGTTTTTCATACAATAAAGGCCGTCGCCCCAAGTTCCTATATAGAGATTTCCTTTTTTATCTTCGGCAAAACAAGTGATGGAAACACCTTCAGATTCAATCCTGCTATTGAGGTATCCGATATTTCTTCCACACTCAAACTGGCTTTGTCAAATATAACAGCTTTGTTGGAAACGACCAGGCACTGCTTTCCATCCTCGGCATCACACATGTCACGAATTATATTGCTGGGGAAAAAGCCGGATCATTGTAGTTGGATCGGAAACTTGCAAATTCATAGCCGTCAAATCTTACAAGTCCGTTATTTGTCGCACACCATATGAATCCTTGAGAATCTTGACTGATTCTGTTGACTTCATTGGAAGACAATCCGTCCGAAACGCCGAAATATTTGAAATTCAATGCAAGTTTTTCCTCTTTCGAAGAAGAATATATCATAAGAGAATCCGCCAGGATCAGCACTATGGAAAAAAACAGGCGAGCAAACATAAAATCGAATGATTAATTACGGTCAAATATACTTATTCGCATATTATCCGTCAAGGGAAATCCTCGCAGGTTCAGCTGTCATTCTTCGGGTACAATTTTCAAATTGTCAAATCTGGCCAGAGGATATGTCTCAGTTTGCGAATAAAAATCATCGGCATCATTGGACAGGACAGCGAGAGCTATGTTTCCTGACAAAATTTTTCCCTGACTGAAATTCGCTATTTCCTTACCGTCGATATACGCCTTCACATTTTTACCTGACGCGCTCATACCGATCCTGATCCATTGGCCGACGGAATATTCCGTCTTGCCGGATGCGACAATTTTCGAACCATCCCCGTCACGATAATGCATTTCCCATCCTCCATCAGATGAAAGGATCAGCCAATATCCTTCAAGTCCATATTTTTCATTTGATTCCACATAAGGATCAAGCCGGCAGCACAAGGCAATCCTTCCATCCGTTTCCAGCATGGTATCGATTCCAACTTTGTAATCAGACCATTCCATACTTCCCATTTCGGATACCGGCTGTGCACAATGGTGACTGCCCGGATGCCACAAGACAGGCTTTTTGTCTATACACTGACGAAGTACGGTATTTCCGCCACTTTCCCGGAATGTTTCAAAAGTACAATGCGCATCCACAAAATATTTCGGCATTTTACCTGGTTCGTATGATTCGAAATCTTCGATATACGGAAGATTGAAATCGCCGGCGGCAGGAGCTTTCGCGTCTCCTTTGCCCTGTCCGGGCACAGTGGAAATCGAGTATACGAATCCCTTTTCCAAATGGAGCGAAACACGACCTGAAATGTCCGGACATACACTCCCGCATTTGATAAAAGTACTGTCCGGATTCTCGAACCTCGATTGCCATACATATACCGTATCTCTGGAAAAGCCTTTTGAAAGTTTCAGATCAAGAATCTCCCCTGCCGCCGGGAAATCACCGTAAGTATCGGCAACAATCGTCCATTGGCCGGTATCCGGATCACAGAAAATGCCGATTTTACCTTGCCCGTGCCCGGTAATTTCCGTTCTTCCCAAGTCTAGCACTTTCCATCCGGGTTCAATAAATTGAGTGAAATGAGCAAATGCCCAAAGATTGGCTCCCACAACATAATGACCGCTCCAAGGTTCCTTTGTTCGCATAATGCCGTTTTTCGGCCAGGGCATATTGTCATATATCGAAGCTGTCGAAAGCCACCTGACAACGCCGGACATTTTCAATCTGCACAACAGACGTATCAGCTGGGATGTCCACTGATGTCCGGCCGCGGGCATGAAATAATTTCCTCCGCCATCTTCACTGGACCAGATCGGCTTGCCGAAAGAAAAGGCATTCTCAGGCAGTCTTTCATCCGGCTGACTTTTAAAATGGACACCTATGACATCGGTGACTTCCGCATATGAAGGATCGGATTCCAGAACATCGAAAACCTTATACCTTTTTGTGAGGGCACCTTCATCCGCACATATTATTTTCACATTATGCAGCCCCCTTCTGTCGAGTTTACGTCTGATGATTTTAGTCACATTCGCATTTATCGCTGTCTCGTTCTGATTGCCGCCGATATAGTCTATCAGAATGCCCTCCTTCTCATACATACCTATCACGTAGCCGGCGACAAACTCCGCCTTCAGTGAATCATTGACAGCCCACGAAGGGTAGCCCCAATGCAATGCCGCAAGGATAATGTCAGGATTTCTCTTTTTTGCCTCTTTCATATACCACAGGCCTATCCCTCTGTCGTATACGCCTGGTTCCTCCTTCGTACGCCTGTAGCTGGGCCATGACGATGCCGTATTGTTCCCGTCATAGCCGAATTCCACTTTCAGTATCT
>CALUSD010000129.1 GCA_944323295.1 uncultured Bacteroidales bacterium
CCACATTCAGAATCAGTATGGATGCCAGGAGGCCGCTGTCGGAATAGAAAAAGTCGCGGAAATAGTAGTGGCCGGCCAATTCGCCTCCGAAAACGCCGTCCAATTCGCGCAGTTTTCTCGCTGCAAAAGCCCGACCGACCTTCCACGTATACATCTGCGCACCCATAGGCGCAAGATATTCGCCTACCGCTTTGGAACTCCGGATATCCTGCAGTACGATACCTTTTTCACCGCGCTGTTCCATGAAATAATGGCCTAAGACGGCTATCATGAGATCCGGAGATATGAATTTCCCGTTTTCGTCCACGAACATCACCCTGTCAGCGTCTCCGTCGTATATTACGCCTATGTCGGCATGTGTTTCGAGCACTGATTTCCGCAATGCCTCCACGTTCTTAGGAATCAGAGGATTCGGCTCGTGATTAGGGAAACGCCCGTCCATTTCATCGAAAATATATGACGGCGCGTCGCCGAAAATTTTCCTGGCAAAAAGAGTGGCCATTCCGTTGGACAGATCGAAAGCTAATTTCAGACCGCTGTAGTCCTCCTTGTATTTCAGCAGAAAGTCCAGATAATCCTTGCGGACATCCTTTTCGTAAACACGGCCTTTCGTGCCGGCAGGCACACATGGCTTTCCCTGTTCTATCCACTCTCTGATCTGCCCCAAGCCGTTGTCGAGGCCCACGGGCAAAGCATTTTCCATCGACACTTTCATGCCGTTGTATTCGGCCGGATTGTGGGAAGCCGTGATCTGGACGGATGCCTTGAAACCGTAATTCGCCGTAGCGAAATATACCATGGGAGTAGTGCTGAGGCCGAGATCATGTACATCGGCGCCGGCATCAGTGATTCCGGCAATAAGGTACCTGTGAATTTCGGGCGACGACTCCCTGCAGTCCCGGCCTACCAGGACTTCCTTGGTACCGAGAAGCTCCGGCAGGAAAAACCCTACCTTGTAAGCCGTTTCCTTGTCGAAATCTACATTATAGATTCCTCTTATGTCATATGCGTGAAATGCTCCCATGATACAGAATCTTTAAAGGATGACTATTCTTCGAGTTTGGTCTTGTAGCGCGCCGATACCTTTCCGTGAGCGATGCCTGCCAGCTTTTTTGACAAGAGTTTCCTGCGGATAGGAGCGACCCGGTCCACGAACACTTTTCCGTCGAGATGGTCGAGTTCATGCTGGACCATTCTGCATGCGAACTTGTCCAATTCTTCCGTCACTTTCCGGAAGTTTTCGTCGTAGTACTCGATCTTTATTTTAGAAGGCCTGCGGACATCTGCATATATGCCGGGGACGCTGAGACATCCCTCGGAATAATCGCACGTCTGGCTGCTCTCTTCGAGCACCACGGGATTTATCATCGTTCGCCTGAAATCCTTCAGGTAATCATATACGTCCGCCACCACCGTACCGTCTACTATCAGAACACGCAGAGAAACACCTACCTGAGGTGCGGCAAGCCCGCATCCGTCAGCGGATTTCAGCGTTTCCTTCATGTTCTCGACTAAGGCGGCAATCTCGTCTTTCCTGTCGAGATCCGCGTCTTCGGCCCGCTCCCTCAAAACTGCTGAGCCGTACAAATATATTGGCAATTTCATAATATAACGTGAGTTCGATGAATTTATGTTGTTCATTAACCGCTCCCGACCTCGCCGAGGGGGGGGGCCGTCGCAGAACTTGTTCTGCTCCTTCAGCGGCTTTCCTCCAAAGAGCGGCTGCAACCGCCGGTCTATCGTCTGCGCCCGCTGCGGGATTTCACGACGGTGTCAGGCACGGAATCCGGCATGCAGGACAGACTCCCGGACTTCCTGTCCATATAACTTTGAAGGATGATTGCAGCGCTTATCTTGTCTACCGACTCCTTGTCTCTCCTGTCTTTGGCCTTCATGCCTCCGTCGATCATTGCCCGATGGGCAAGCACTGATGTAAAGCGTTCATCCTCGGTCACGACGGGGATATCCGGAAAATTCTTTTCGAGCTGCCTTATGAATGCGTCCACATCCTTCGCCGCCTCCGCGGGAGTATTGTCAGTGTTCCACGGATAGCCGACCACAAACAGAGTCACATTTTCTTTTTCAGCATATTTTTTAAGATAATCTATTATCTTTGCAGAATGTACCGTATCCAATGCGGACGCGAAAATGCCGAGCGGATCGCTGACCGCGACTCCGACCCGTTTTCTGCCGTAATCTATGCCGATGATTCTGTCCATGCAAGGTACAAAGGTAACAATTTTTTTATATGCAGAACAAAGCAAAGAAAATTAAGAATTTCCGCCTGAGCCTCGTAGACGACGAAACTCACAAGCCGGTCATAGTGACACGTTTCTCGAAAACGAATTTTATCGTCGCCTGCGTCATGGCGGTCATCATAACATGCCTCCTCATCTATTCGCTGATAGCATTCACTCCGATAAGGACATTCATTCCGGGATATCCGGACGCCAAGGCCAAACGCGCAGCCATCCGGAACGCCATCAGGATAGACTCGTTGGAGACGATAGTATCCAAATGGGAATTCTATTCGGAAAATCTCAAACGGATTCTGGACGGAGAGGAGCCCGTGAGGATAGACAGCCTCGTGATGAAATACGCAGCCGAAAACAAGAGGGAATTTTCAGAAGAAGAACTGAAAAGAAGGGACTCGATTCTGAGGTCGAACGTCAAACGGGAAGAGCAGTTCAACCTGTCATTGACCGAAGGTCGCAGTCTCCATATAGAAGGGATGCATTTCTTCACTCCGCTCAAAGGTGTGATTTCCCAGGGCTATGACCCTCTCATACATCCTTTCATCGATATTACCGCCCCGGCCAACTCCATGGTATACGCAGTATTGGACGGCACAGTCATATCTTCAGGATGGAACGACGAATCGGGATATACCATTCAGATCCAGCATTCGAACGACATCATCTCCATCTACAAGCATAATCAGAAACTGCTCAGGAAAGTAGGAGACAAGGTGACGGCCGGAGAGCCGATAGCCGTCGTGGGAAACACCGGCATCCTCACCACCGGAGACCATCTGCATTTCGAGCTGTGGTACAGGGGAGAAGCGGTCAATCCGACCGAATACATCAATTTCTAAGCAGATGGAAAGTTCAAATCAAACGAGAAAAAGGAAAATAGCCATACTCGGCTCCACCGGCTCCATAGGCAGGCAGGCGCTTGACGTAATCCGCCGTCACAGAGACCTTTTCGAAGTGGAACTCCTGACCGCGAACAACAACAGCGCTCTTCTTGTATCCCAGGCGATAGAGTTCGACGCGAACAATGCCGTCATCTGCAACGAAGCCCTGTACGAGGAAGTGGCCGATGCTCTGCAGCCGCACTATGTAAAGGTTTTTGCCGGAATGAAGTCTGTCTGCGACTTGGTCGCAAGCGAGGATATAGACATGGTGCTGACCGCAATGGTCGGATTCAGCGGATTGGAATCCACGATGGCTGCCATAAAGGCAGGAAAAACAATCGCCTTGGCCAACAAGGAGACTTTGGTGGCTGCAGGAGCGATAGTCATGGCTTCGGCGGCAGAATACGGCGTTCCGATCCTGCCTGTGGATTCGGAGCATTCCGCCATTTTCCAGTGTCTGCAAGGCTCCTGCGGGGCAAAACCGACAAAGATACACCTCACTGCATCCGGAGGACCGTTCAGGGAATGGAGCAAAGGCGAAATCGCTCAAGTGACCAAGGATGCCGCTCTGAAACATCCGCGCTGGAACATGGGGAACAAGGTGACCATAGACTCGGCCACCATGATGAACAAGGGATTGGAAGTGATGGAAGCCAAATGGCTGTTCGGCATGGACCCTTCGCAGA
>CALUSD010000130.1 GCA_944323295.1 uncultured Bacteroidales bacterium
TCGTATTTTTCCGACAGTTTCTGTCGTCCTGCTTTCGAGATATTGGTCATTTCTTCTATCGACCGCACCTTCCTGACATACATCCATTGCGCTATCTGCTGCGCCGTAAACCCGGGCAAGCCTTCTTCCGTCACTATCCGTTTCAGTTCTTCGGGTGTCTTCCCGAGCAGTTTCGTCTTCATTGCCGAATGTTTTCGGCAAACTTATAAACTGTTTGGATTTTTTACAAAAAAAAGAAACGGGTATCAGTGGAGCGGCCCTATTCTCAATGTCCGAAATTCTTAAAGAAAATCGGACATTTTCGTTATATCAAGAGTAAAAGAGTATCTTTGTAATTGTAATCATGGGGATATGAAGATGATACTGACAAAGGAAATACGGAGTATTATTGATAGAAACGGGCCTAATAAGATTTATATGGTAAGCGACTTTGCTCATCTGAATAATGACGGGCTGGTTACTCGTGCACTTTCCCGATTAGAGAAAGAGGGAGTGCTTATTCGTCTCTCTCAAGGCTTGTATTTATATCCATTACGGAATAAGTTCGGCGTGCTTCGCCCATCCATAGAAGATATAGCATATGCTATTGCAGAAAAAGACAAAGCTCGCATTATTCCTTGTGGATTAACTGCTTTGAATAAATTGGGACTTTCCACGCAAGTTACAATGAATGCGGTTTATTTGACGGATGCCACGGCACGGGAACTTACTATAGGGAATCGTAAAATCATATTCAAACGCAGTGCTCCTCGCAATTTTGCCTATAAGACGGATTTGTTTCCATTGATAGTTGCAGCCATGAAAGAATTAGGGAAAAACAGTGTGACAGACGAGCAAGTTGGTCTTATAAAACAAGCCATTGAAAGATATGGCAATCCTGATGAAATCAAATACGATTATAGCATTGCTCCGCAATGGATTAAACAAAGACTTGCATTATGAATTGGACTAAACTCACAAAAGAAGAGCAACTTACCATTCTGACAAATGTCGCGGAGGATAAAGGTATTGTTGATAATGCCGTAGAAAAGGACTATTGGGTCAGTATGGTGTTACGTGCCATATTTTCTTTGCCGTATGCTACAGCTTTCGTATTTAAAGGAGGAACAAGCCTTAGCAAAGGTTGGGGATTGATAGAACGTTTCTCTGAAGATATTGACCTTGCAATAGATCCCAAATATCTTGGCTTCACGAATATTATAACGAAAAGCCAACGGACCAAATTACGAAAAGACTCCAAAAAATTTATAGATGGCACTTTTGCGCTTGATATTGAGAACAGATTAAAAGAGTTCGGTTTATTGGAATGTTGTAAAGTCATAGTTCCGGAGACATCAGTCAGCGATCTTGACCCTGTAGTCCTGTTTGTCGAGTATAATTCAGTGCTGCAAACGAAAATACAATATATACCGGAGCGAGTCAAAATTGAGATCAGTTGTCGTTCACTCATGGAACCGTCGGAAAATGTAAAAATGCGTTCCATGATAGAAGATGCCTACCCGGATGAAGAGTTCTCATTGCCAATATTTACAGTTCCCTCAGTAGTGCCCGGACGGACATTCTTGGAAAAGATTTTTCTTTTACATGAGGAGTTCAACCGCCCAAACGGCTGTACGCATATCGAACGAATCACACGGCACATGTATGATATTGTAAAGATGATGGACAAGCCGTTTGCAATGGAAGCGATGCAGAATGTACAACTATACGAAGACATTGTGGCTCATCGCAAAAAATTTACGGCATGGAGTGGGTTGGATTATGCAACACATTTCCCACACTCTATATCGTTCCTCCCGCCAGAAAGTATCGAAAATGTTTTGCGGGACGACTATAAACAGATGCAAATCGGCTTCATTTATGCTGATGCACCATCGTTTGATGAAATCTTGGAGCGGTTGCATGAGTTGCAATACAGATTCAAGGCATTGGAATGGGGAAATAATCATTGACGTGTGTAAGACACAGCTCGAAAGAATGTTTTCGGCAAACTTATAAACTGTTTGGATTTTTTACAAAAAATAAGAGGCAATTTCGTAGACGATATCAACCAAAAACGTTACTTTTGTACGGAAGCGCTCAAGTACCACAAGAAAGCTATGCACGAAAAAATGAACAAGAAAAACAAAGACATTGCTCTCTTCGTAGCATTCTGCATTTGAGCCGCTTCACACCCAAGGTCTCCAATGGCTTATAGAAGAAATAGATGAATTCATCGGAATAAGAAAAAATATGATATGTTCCAGATAAATCAAAGCAATCTCCACCTGCTCCTACCCGGAAAGGTAAGTTGGTTGGTAGAATATCTACACAATGATTACGGATTCTCACTACAAGAATGTCTGGAACATATTTACCATTCAAAACTCTATAAAAAACTATCGACAGAGAGCACCAAATATTGGCATTTGGGGCCTGTGGACTTGTATGAAGAACTGAAAAGGGAATTGTAAATGCTAAATTGGTATAAATAATATAGGGACACCGGCAGAAAGCCCTTGGGAATCCGAATACGCGTCAAAGGGCACCGGTGTATTATAACGAACGCAACTACCTTCCTAATAATATTCAGACCAACCCGATAACTTCATCCCTGCACGGAATGGAATCCAAAGCACCCATCCTCGTCACTGTAAGGGACGAAGCGGCCGTAGCAAATCCGACGGCGTCGGACATCGGTTTTCCTTCTGCCAAAGCTACGCAAAGTGCGCCGCAGAACGTGTCGCCGGCAGCGGTCGTATCCACAGCCTTTACTTTCCTGGCCGGAATCAGTTCCGAAGTGTCCCCGTCGCATACGAGCGAGCCCTTCGAGCCGAGCGTCACGATAACTGATTTCGCGCCTTTCGATTTCAGATTCTCCACGGCAGACAGCACGGCCTCCCGTGAATCGGTACGGATACCGGTCAACAGAGCCAGTTCCGTCTCATTGGGGATAATCAGCGATACGTACCTGTATATTTCTTCCGGAAGTCCCTGCGCGGGAGCAGGTGCTGGATTCAGTACTACATAAACCCCGGCTTCATGAGCTGTTTTGGCAGCCTCGATGACGGCTTCGAGCGGAATTTCCAACTGCATCAGAAGAATCGATGACGAAGCGATGACGGGCGCCATGTTCCGGATATCCTCCACGCTTATGTCCGCATTGGCCCCTGAGGCCACCACTATCGAATTTTCAGCATTGCCGTCCACGGTGATCAGCGCTACTCCCGACGGGCAGTCCGAATACATGACGTTGGAAATGTCTACATTTTCACTGCGATATTTTTCAATAGACATCGTGCCGAACGAATCCTTTCCCACCTTGCAGGCAAAAGAAACGTCGCCGCCGAGCCTTTTCGCCGCAATAGCCTGATTTGCGCCCTTGCCGCCATGTCCCATACAGAAAGTTCCGCCGAGAACGGTCTCCCCCGGCAACGGCAGTTTTTCAGCCTTGACTGTCATATCGGTATTGCTGCTGCCGATGACAAGAATTTTCTTCGATTTCATTTTTATTATGTGGTTAATTGCACAACTTCGGTCATCTTTGCACAAACTTATGCATTAAAATCGACAAATCTTACATTTCCGATGAAAATTTCCACAATATTTGCATTGGTTTTGCGAAACTTTTCGATTTTTGCGCAAAATCAGCTTGGAGACGATGCTAACCGTAAAGTAATTTTCAGGATGCGATTTTCCGGACCTGATTTGAAATTATTTTTTAACTTTGTCAGATATTGTCCCGGAAAGTCCGGGACAACGAAAAATTTTTAAACAAACATTTATGGCTAAAGAAGTTGAAAAGGAAACCGCCGATGTCAATGCTGCGAAACTGAAAGCGTTGCAGGCGACTATCGACAAGATTGAGAAAGATTACGGGAAGGGGACGATCATGAAGTTGGGAGATCAGCCAAAATGGGAAGTTTCCGTGATTCCGAGCGGCTCCATCGCCCTCGACCATGCATTGGGAATAGGAGGATATCCGAGAGGGCGCGTCATAGAAATCTTCGGTCCGGAATCAAGCGGTAAGACCACTCTTGCTATCCATGCCATAGCTCAGGCTCAGAAACAGGGCGGAATCGCCGCCATCATCGATGCCGAGCATGCATTCGACAGGTCATACGCGAAAAACCTCGGGGTAAATCTCGACACCCTGCTCATTTCGCAGCCGGACAACGGAGAGCAGGCTCTCGAAATTACGGACAACCTCATCAGGTCCGGGGCCATCGATATCATCGTCATAGACTCCGTAGCGGCTCTGACCCCGAAAGCGGAAATAGAAGGCGAAATGGGAGATGCCAAGATGGGACTGCAGGCCAGACTGATGAGCCAGGCCCTCAGAAAACTTACGGCAAACATCAGCAAGACGAACACCTGCTGCATCTTCATAAACCAGCTCAGGGACAAAATCGGAGTGATGTTCGGAAATCCGGAGACCACGACAGGAGGAAACGCGCTGAAATTCTATGCTTCCGTGCGGGTGGACGTGCGCAGGACCACTCAGATAAAGGACGGGGAAGAAGCTCTCGGAAACCGGACCAAAGTGAAGATAGTCAAGAACAAGATGGCGCCTCCTTTCAAAAAGGCGGAATTCGACATAGTATTCGGCGAAGGCATTTCCCACATAGGCGAAATCATCGATTTGGGAGTGGAGTTCGACATCATCAAAAAGAGCGGCTCGTGGTTCAGCTACGGCGATACGAAACTCGCACAGGGACGCGAGGCCGTAAAACAGCTTCTCACCGACAATATCGAACTCGCAGACGAGATCGAGGCCAAAATCAGGGAAGCCATGGCAAACATGAAGGATTAAAGATATGGATACTGTACTTAGCGGCATACGGTCCACCGGACATCTTCATTTGGGGAACTATTTCGGCGCCCTGAGAAATTTCGTAAAAATCCAGGATGAATACAAATGCTTCTTTTTCATAGCCGATTTGCATTCCCTGACGACGCATCCTCATCCGGATGATTTCCATGCAAGCGTGAAAACCATTCTTGCGGAATATCTTGCAGCGGGACTCGACCCGGAGAAATCCGCCATATACATCCAGAGCGACGTGCCTGAAATCAGCGAACTGTACGTCCTGCTGAACATGATAGCATACGTCGGAGAGCTCGAAAGGACCGTTACGTTCAAGGAGAAAGTCAGACAGAATCCGAACAATGTCAATGCAGGACTTCTGACCTATCCCGTACTGATGGCCTCGGACATACTCATCCACAGGGCGCAATGGGTGCCTGTCGGAAAGGACCAGGAGCAGCATTTGGAACTTGCCCGCGTATTCGCCCGCAGATTCAACAACATGTACGGGGAGGAAATCTTCCCCGAGCCGCACAATCTCCTGTTTCCGGGAGGGGCGGTAAAGGTCCCGGGATTGGACGGAAGCGGAAAAATGGGAAAGAGCAACGGCAACGGCATCTACCTTTACGATGATGAAAAGACCATCACGAAAAAGGTAATGAAGGCAGTGACGGATTCAGGTCCTACAGAGCCGGATTCGGCCATGCCGGAGGTCATAGAAAACCTGTTTACTCTGCTGAAACTCGTTTCCGACCAGTCTACCGTAGATTATTTTACTGAAAAATGGAACGACTGCTCCATACGTTACGGAGACTTGAAAAAACAGTTGGCCGCAGATATCTGCAAAATGACCCTGCCTATCAAGGAAAGAATCGACGCCATCTACAACGATGACGCATATCTCGGCAAGGTAGTGGCATCCGGCAGGGAACGTGCCCGCGCCAGTGCTGCAGCCACACTCTCTCTTGTCAAAAAAGCCATTGGCTTCAAGACTTTCTGAACTATGGGAGTGCCCTTTTCGGGCAATTCACGGATGCGGATAAATCCAGACATCTCATGATACAGGATATCTTACGGAAACAGAAAGAGTTCTTCCGCTCGGGAGGAACTCTTTCCGTAAAAACGAGAAAAGCATATTTGAAAAGCCTCAGGTCGGAAATCTTGCGTTCAGAAGACGCCATAGCCTCCGCACTGCAGGAAGATTTAGGGAAAAGCGCGACGGAAGCATACATGACGGAGACGGGAATGATGCTTTCCGAGGCTGGCTGTGCAATCAGGAATATTGCCCGCTGGAGCAGACCGAAGAAAGTACGGACGCCATTGGCCCAGTTCCCGGCTAAGAGCCGGATAATTCCGGAGCCTTACGGCAATGTTCTGATCATGAGCCCGTGGAATTATCCGTTTCTGCTGTGTCTGTCACCTCTTGTCAGCGCGGTGGCAGCAGGGAATACGGCCATAGTCAAACCGAGTGCGTATTCACCGGCGAGTTCCTCCGTAATCCGGAAAATCATAGAGAATGTGTTCCCCGATGAATGGGTAGCCGTATCGGAAGGGGGAAGAAAGACGAATGCCGGGCTTTTGGACCTGAAATTCGACTATATATTTTTTACAGGCAGCAAGACTGTCGGAAAGATAGTGATGGAAAAGGCGTCGCGGCATCTCACGCCGGTGGCCCTCGAACTTGGAGGGAAAAGCCCGGTCATCATAGACTCTTCCGCGAATATCGGCATTGCGGCAGCAAGAACAGTTTTCGGGAAATACCTCAACTGCGGACAGACCTGCGTAGCTCCCGACTACGTATTGGTCCATGAAAGCATAGCCGACAAATTCACGGAGGCCTGCAAGCGCGAGATTCTCGGGATGTACGGGCTGTCTCCGCTTTCGAATCCCGACTACGGCAAAATCATCAACCGGAAACATTTCGACAGGCTGTGCAGAATATTGGACGAAGTCCGGGACAAATGTGTTTTCGGCGGAGAAACCGATGAATCAAGACTGAAAATCTCTCCTTCGATCATCCGCCTCGGCTCTGTCTCCTCCATCTCCGAGGACAGGGGCGCATTCAGGACAGGGAACAGGACTGCCGGCGAAAATCCCGGAGACACCGGTCCGGAAAAATGCCCGGGAATCATGCAGGACGAGATATTCGGTCCGCTGATGCCCGTAATCACGTATGAAAACTTGGACGAGGCCGTCGGATATATCGACAGCCGCGAACGTCCGTTAGCTGCATACATCTTTTCGGAAAACAGAAAAGTCAAACGGGAACTGCTTCGGCGGCTGCATTTCGGAGGCGGATGCGTCAACGACACGATCATACACCTCGCTTCCGAAAATCTTCCGTTCGGAGGCGTCGGAGAAAGCGGCATGGGGCACTATCACGGGAAATACGGGTTCGACACGTTTTCGCACCTGAAAAGCATAGTCGACAAACCGGCATGGCTCGACCTGCCGATGCGCTATCAGCCGTATACCCGGGAAAAGCTCCGTCTGATCCGGCGGTTTCTGAAATAAGTAGCATGACAGTCACGGAGCAGCGATGACGCAGCGGCCGAGTTTAGCTGCCATCTCAGGCTTGAGAACTCCTGCTTTCTCCAATGCGTCCACCGTCCAGGCGGATTCCGGATTGTTTTCCCGATAAATCACTATCCCGCGTGCGGCGTACGACCCGATGTAAGGATGTTTTTTCAGGGAATCCGCAGGCAGGGTCCACAATGGATAAGGTTTTATATTGCCGTCACCGACGGCAACAAGATCCGCCAGCGCATCGAACTTTTCCCTGTCGAAACGATAAATATCCATCAGCTGCTCCTTGTATGAATAGGAGCCTCCGAGACGCGCCCGGTATTCTACCATTTTCGCGGCAAAGTATCCTCCTATTCCCGGAAGCCTGTCGAATGCCGCCGAATCGGCAATGTTCAGATCTATCAGAGGAATATCAATATACGGCTCGAGACGGGCATAAACCGAATCCGTCACTACGAAAGATTCTGCAAAGTCAGTCTTCCGCCTGAACATGCCGCCTTTTTTCCTGTAGTTGTCTATGGAGAGGGCCTGTCTTTCGGTAAAACCGAGACGTACCAGATCCTCGACGGAAACCGTATTGGGATCGAAACGGAAATTCTCCACGCTTTTCGGAGCGGCCCTGCTCCTCACCGCCTTCACTGCCGGGCTGTGCTCCGCTTCTTTTTTCACAGCATAGACTTCCCTGCCGCGCACTTCTTTCCGTGAAGCCTCGCGCCGCTCCTCGGACAGCGGTTTCAGAATACTTTCAGCCAGCGCCCTGTCTATCACGAAAACAGTATCCGGGGCATCTTTCCGTTCCATAATTTTCAGAACGGAAGCCCTGTGGATAAACAGTGCCGTCTGATAACCGATAATCAGAAATACGAGAGCCGTGATCCCGGCCGCAAGAGAAGAATTCAGTTCGCGTTTTCCATCTTCTCCGCTTCCCTTTCTCTTTTCCATTTGTTTTTCTCCTTCACTTTCTCCTTTTCAGGAGCCCCCTCCACTATTATTACTATTTCGCCTTTCGGCTCATGTTCGGAGTACCATCGAGCCACATCTTTCAACGGCCCCCGTCTGTGTTCTTCGAATTTTTTGGAAATCTCCCTCGCTACGGAACATCCCCTGTCCCCGCCGAATACCTCGCAAAACTGCTCCAACGTCCTGACCAAACGATACGGAGACTCATAAAATATCATGGTACGGCGTTCCCCGGCCAGCTCCGCAAGTCTTGTCATCCGCCCTTTCTTTACCGGCAGAAAACCTTCGAAGCAGAATCTGTCGCAAGGATAGCCCGAACTTACTATTGCCGGGACGAACGCCGTCGCTCCCGGCAATGTCTCCACATCTATGCCGGCCTCCGTACACGCTCTCACTAAAAGAAAACCCGGATCCGATATGCCAGGCGTCCCTGCATCGCTTATCAGAGCCACATCCGCACCTGCCTGGATTCTTTCCCTGATGAGCGGCACGGTCTGATGCTCGTTGAACTTATGATGGGACTCCAAACGTCCGTGTATATCGTAGTGCTTCAGCAGAACCGAACTCGTACGCGTATCTTCAGCCAATATCAAATCCACTGATTTCAAAACATTTACAGCCCTGAATGTCATATCGTCGAGATTTCCGACAGGGGTCGGGACTATATAGAGTTTTCCCATAAATTCACTATCTTTGCGCATGTCTGTCTGAAAAATTCCAGACAATTTATTCCGGAAAGACAAATAAAGGAATTTTTGAAAGATTTTTAAACAGTTTCCAAGGAAATGTTTTCAGAATGCGTAAAAAAAGCGGGCTCTATCGAGGTTATATGCGGCTCGATGTTTTCAGGAAAGACGGAAGAACTCATCAGAAGGATGAAAAGGGCCCAGTTCGCCAATCAGAAAGTGGAAATATACAAGCCCGCGGTGGACGTCAGATATTCGGACGACCAGGTAGTATCGCATGATTCGCACAGTATCCCGTCCACGCCCATAGATACTCCGGCAAGCATGCTGCTGCTCTCTACCGATGTGGATGTAGTAGGGATAGACGAGGCCCAGTTTTTCGACGACACCATAGTGGAAGTGGCCCAGACCTTGGCCAACAGGGGCATAAGAGTAATAATAGCAGGCCTCGACACCGATTTTTCCGGCAAGCCGTTCGGTCCGATGCCTGCATTGATGGCCGTCGCGGAAGACGTGCAGAAAGTCCATGCCATCTGTGTAAAATGCGGAAGCCCTGCAAACAATTCGCACAGGCTGTCCCGTGACGAGAGCCTCGTAGTACTCGGCGAAAAGGATTTGTACGAGCCGCTGTGCCGCCACTGCTACAATGCCGCTGTCCTGAATGAACGGTGAGTCCGACAAATTTATGTTGTAAGACTGCGAGGGTGCCCCAAAAGGAGGAATTTCAAGGCTTGCGAAGATGGGAAAACCGCAGTGTACTATCGTACATGAGGATTTTCGAATCGAGCGTAACGCGGGAATTACCCTTTTGGGGCGCCCTCGTTAAAATTTTCTCGGATGACATTTCAGAATAGTCGCCTGCCACGTCCGGGTGTCGATATGCGTATAGATTTCGGTGGTCAGAATGCTTTCGTGGCCGAGCATTTCCTGCACGGCCCTCAAATCAGCCCCGTTTGCGATGAGATGGGTAGCAAACGAATGTCTCAGGGAATGCGGAGAAATGACTTTGTTCACTCCCGCGGCCATCGCCCGGTCTTTCACGAGATTGAAAACGGAAATACGCGACAGCCTCCCGCCTCTTGAATTCAGAAATACGAAATCGGAATCAGCAGGATCCACAGGCTCAGGCTTAGACCCGATACAGGCTTTCAACGCTGCCGCAGCCATGTCTCCCAAAGGCACAAGTCTCTGCTTGTCTCCCTTTCCGACAATCCGGACGAAACCTTCCTCGAAAAAAATGTCGGAAATCCTGAGCCCCACAGCCTCTGAAACCCTGAGTCCGCATCCGTACATCACTTCGAGCAGTGCCCGGTCCCTGAGCCCTTTCCAGTCGGAAAGATTCACGGAAGATATGATAGCATCCACTTCCTCTACCGAAAGTACGTCCGGGAGAATCCTGCCGATTTTAGGCGCATCCACCCGGTCGCAAGGATTTTCCTGCATATAGCCCTCAAGAATCAGATAATTGAAAAAAGAACGCATCGCGCTTATAATGCGCGACTGCGTTCTTTTGGAAATGTCTTGCCTTTCCGCCAAATATGCTATGATATCATCGGAAGTGACATGGTCGGGAGAAAGTCCCGAAGCATCGAAAAAAAGTTTCAGATCGGACAGATAAGACGAGACGGTATTTTCAGACATCGACCTTTCGATTCTGAGATACGAGCCGTACTCGGAAATCATCTGCCGGGAATCGAGCATGGGATGCTACAGAGTTGCGTACCTGTGCCCGTATTCCATCATCTGGCCGAGATAGTCGTCAGTATACTCGACCATGTAATCCACGACTTTTCCGTTCTTCTCCACCGGGATGATTTCAGGGTTGACGAATCCGCCGTACGGCTTGAGATTCAGCTTCGCATACCTCTCGAGCACCTCCTTGTGCAGTTCCGGATCTATGTTTATGGCGTACTTCTCCACCAAGGCCTTGCCGGCAGCATAGTCGCCCTCCGACTTGATACGCTGCACCTCGGCCAAGAGTTTTCCGAACAGACCGCGAAGAGCCTCATAGTCATTCACCACGAAATAAGTCTTTCCATCCCTCACCTTTTTCTCTATCACATTGTCGGACTTTCCAGCCTCATAGCACCACTCGGCTATCAGTTTTCTGTTCTGCATGTGGGCCTCCGTATTTTTTCTGCCCAATTCTATGCGCGTAAACTGCACCTGAAGGCCGTTTCTGATATAATTGGAATACTGCGCCTTATAAGCCTCTCCGTCCGGAATAATTCCGAGTTCTATCAGCTTCGGATCAGCTATGTAGTAAAGACCGAACAGGTCTGCGCGCGTCTCCTCGAGAGTGGAACTGTACTCGCCCAACGCCGTAGAAGACGTACCCGGCAGAAGCTGTCCGGAGCCGTGACCGAGACATTCATGCAGATCCGTATGGATTTCATCGGTAATATTCAGATACTTTTCCGCTGCAGCCACTTCCTCTTCGGACCATGCGAACTCTTTCAGAGTGCTGTTCGGCGATTCCAACGCAGCCTTGTTGTATGCATTCGTAATATTCGCGATGGTCACCGACTTCGACCCGTGATCGCGCCTGATCCAGTCCGCATTCGGCAAATTGATGCCTATCGGAGTGGACGGATAGCAGTCGCCGGCCAACGTAGTCGCATCAATGACCTTGGCTGAGATACCCTTCACCACCGGTTTTTTGAAACGGCTGTCCACCGGAGAATTATCCTCGAACCACTGCGCATTCTCGCTTATGATTTCCGTACGCTCCGAAGCCGCATGATCCTTTATGTTCACAAGTCCCTCCCACGTAGCCTTGCGGCCGAGCGGATCGTTGTAGTCCTCCACGAAACCGTTGACAAAGTCGACAGTACCGAGAGTATCCTTCACCCACTCTATATTATATTCATCCCACAGTTTCAAATCGCCCGTCCTGTAATATTCCATCAGAAGGTCGATGTATTTCTTCTGCGTGTCGTTTTCAGCCACTTCGCGGGCCTTTGCGAGTTCGCCGGAGATTTTCTCCAATGCCGCCCCGTACAGTCCGCCTATCCTGTAGACCTCCTCTCTGACAACACCGTCGGCACCCTTTACCACCTTGCTGTTCAGACCGTAGGAAATCGGCGTCGGATCATTTTCATCTATCATTTCCGCATAGAATTTCTCCACCTCTGCCCGGGTCACATTGTCATAGAAATTCACGGCAGACTCAGCCACGATATCGCCCGAAGCATCAGTAGACTTGCGCTGAGGGAAAATATCAGGGTCATAGATGACAGTCAGAAGACTGTCAATGTCGCCGTCGCATCCCGGCTCTTCCATCAATGATTTGAAGTACTCCTTCGGACAATCCGGGAAAAACTTGTCTTCGGCATAATGATGATGGATGCCGTTGCTGAAAAACACTCTTTTGGCATATACGAGAAAATCCTGGAAATCCTGACATTCCCTGTCACCGTCATAATTGTCGATAATATTTTCTATAGCTTTCCTGATCGGGAGATTCGCTTCGCAATTCTGCACCCAGATAATATCCCTGCCATACTTGGCCGCTTCTCCGAGATGATAGACATATTCTTTCTGCTTCAATGTCAGATCGTCCCAGCCGGGAATCTGATAACGCATTATCTTCAAATCGGCGAATTCATCTATGAGATATTTGAAATCGCCTTCCGCTTTCTGTCCTGCATTGCCGCAGGAGGCCAATACTGCGGCAACTCCTGCCGATGCCATCATTTTTCCTATTTTCATTTTATTCATTATTGTTTGTGTTTCTTCCTTGACATAGAGGGTGACCCTTATCTGCCGATAAAGTTTGCAAAAATACAAAAAATATCTCATTTTTGCTTCCGCCTTGTTCCCGGACGAATCCGGATGACCCGCAGCCTGTCATCCCGAGCAATGTCATCCCGAGCAATGTCATCCCGAGCGTAGTCGAGGGAGCTGCTCAGGCGAAGCAAAAAAAACAGCAAGACCGTCACCCGACCGTAGCCAGATGACCAGCAGCCTGTCATCTCGAGCACAGTCGAGAGATCTGCCCAATACTGATGTATACCAAAATGAAACAGCACCTCAAACACATATTATACATAACCGTCCTCCTGTCAGCAGCAATATCCTGCAGCGACAGCCTCGACATTCCGTACTCCACCCGGACACACGGATACGGCTCTTCGGACGGATCCGCCACCCGGACGGAGACCGCCCCGACCAAAAGGACGCTGTTAGTATACTCCGCCGGATACAACAGCATTTCAAGCTATCTGACGGACGACATCGAAGACATCTGCAGCGGATATGTCCCCTATAATTATCCGTACTGCGACAACCTTCTGATATTCGCGAGCAACTGCAAGACCGGAAAAACGCCCTGCCTGATAAAAGTATCCAAGACGAGAGAGGATGCAGTGGTGAGAGACACCGTCCGTTTCTGGCCTGCAGGCACGAGCGCGGTGGATACAGAGACCCTGGCCGATGTCCTGACATACGTCAGGGACAACTATCCGTCTGCCGAATACGGGATGATATTCTCCTCGCACGCTACCGGATGGCTGCCGGAACAGACGCTGAGCACCGGCATTTTCCCTTCGTCGCCTGAAAGCACATCCGGCCTCAACGGGAAATCCAGACCACAAAGGACCATCGGCCAGGACTCTTCCACGAAAGCCGAAATGGATGTAAAGGATTTTGCCGAGGCACTGCCGTTCACCCTGAAATACATCGTATTCGACGCATGTCTGATGGGGGGCATAGAAACTGCGTATGAACTCAGGAACAAATGCGAACACATAGTCTTTTCACAGGCTGAAATCTTAGCTGACGGCATGGTCTACACGAATATCGTAAACAGACTGCTGGGCCAGAGACCCTCTGACATCATCGGCGTGGCAAAGGACTTTTTCGCCCACTACGACAGCCAGACCGGAGATGACAGGTCTGCCACGATATCGGTAGTGGACTGCTCAGCGTTGGAATCCCTCGCAAAAGCATGCAAAGTCATTTTCGATGCCCAGAAAGGCGCCATTCCGGGGATCAGGCCGGCCAATGTCCAGCCTGCAAACTACAGGACATCGTATTTCTATGATTTCAGAGACATACTCACTGAAATCGCGTCACAAGAAGAATTGTCCGATGTGGACTCCGCATTGGAACAATGCATAGAATACAAGGCGAATACGGAATATTTTTTCTCCGAGTGGTTGAACAAGTCTTTCCGGTACGAGACTTTCTGCGGACTGAGCATGTATCTTCCAAGTGCGGTATCTGCAAGCCAGCGGGAAAACAGCAACGATTATTACAGCCTCTACCAATGGGCGCAGGATACCGGATATCTCGCAGGTTATTATCTTTAACGAACATTCGTCGAATTCATGTTGTTCAGGACTACGGAATTCGTCGAACATTCGTTAAGAAAATTAGCTTTCAACAAAATTTTTACTATCTTTGCAGCCCCTAAAAGCCGGAGGGCTTTTGGTGCAATGGGGTCCGGGAACGGACTGAGTAACACATTTTCAAACACAAAAAGATGAAACACATTGAATTGAAAGGCGCTGTCCGCGAGGCAGGCAACAAGGCGGTAGTAAAAGCTATCCGAAAACAGGGACTCGTCCCTTGCAACATTTACGGCTCCGGTATCGAGAACGTCCTCTTTACCGTGACGGCAAAGGATCTGAAAAACATCACCCACACTCCTAATTCCTACATCATCGATCTGGAATTGGACAACGGAAAGAAATACCTCGCCGTTCTTCACGAAGTACAGTGGCATCCGGTGACCGACGAAGCCCTTCACGTAGACTTCCTCGCCATTACCGAAGACAAGCCGGTAGTCATCGACGTGCCTGTGATCATCACCGGTCACTCTGCAGGTGTGAAACTCGGAGGAAAGCTGCTCGTATCTTCGCGCAAACTCCGCATCAGCGCATTGCTTGCAGACCTTCCTGACAGCCTCGAAGTAGATACTACGGACCTTATGATAGGCAAGCAGATCGTAGCCGGAGATCTTCATTTCGACAAGATCAACATAGTATCTCCGAAAGCTACCATCATCTGCTCTGTAAGACCTACCCGTGCCACGGCTCAGGCTCAGCAGGCTTAATTCTAATCAGTCGGCAGTATGGACACATTTCTGGTAGTCGGTTTGGGAAATATCGGCGCAGAATACGCGAATACCCGACACAACATGGGTTTTATGGTATTGGATGCCTGGGCTAAGGCATCCAATATCGTTTTTAAATCCGACAGATACGGGAGTATTGCGGAAACTTCGTTCAAAGGCCGCAGATTTTTTCTGCTGAAGCCTTCCACATACATGAATCTCAGCGGGAAAGCCGTCCGATACTGGATGAACGCGCTTAAACTCCCCCTTGAAAATCTCATTGTCATCTCCGATGACATCAATATCCCTTTCGGAACTCTGAGAATGCGGAAAAACGGCAGTGCCGGCGGTCACAACGGCCTGACCAACATCACGGAAATGCTCGGCAGTCAGGACTATGCACGCATACGTGTGGGAATCGGCAACGATTTCAGCCGCGGAGGCCAGATAGACTTCGTTTTGTGTGAACTCAGCGACGACCAGCAAAAGGGAATGCCCGAAATCTGCGAACGTGTCATCTCCGGCATCAAGGCATTCGCCACCGTCGGTCCCGACCGCGCCATGAACACCGTGAACACTAAGCCGAAACCATCTCCATCAGCTTCTTAGTCCAGCAGGCAAGAGGTGACGGACAGCTGAGCAGCCCGCCATTGTACTGAAGATTCTGAAACGAGTATCTGATGCGATAGCGCGGATCGAACTTCTTGGTATATTCCGAAAGGCTCCGCCCGCTTACCCTGCTTTCAGCCTTGACTTCCATAGGTATGATTTCAGCACCCAACTGGGTCACGAACTCTACCTCAGCAGTATTGCCTGAACTCCAGTAATAAGGAACATCCCCATCGAGGATTGATACAAGAGCCTGCAGGACCATATTTTCCGCCATTGCGCCTTTGAATTCAGTATATCCCGAGTTTCCGTCCAAGATTACTTCAGAGGGGATATTCGCAAGCCGTCTCAACAGTCCGCAGTCGCTCGCATATACCTTGAAAGCATCGAAATCCGAATATGCGCTGAGCGGCATTCCGGGCTTGGATACATTGAATATCCTGTATATCAGACCGGCATCTTCGAGCCACGTCAGTGCATCCTCATAATCCTTTGCCCGGGCGCCTGTTCTTATGACCTTATAAATGAACTTTCTGTTTTCCTTGGACAGCTGCGACGGAAGCGAGTGCCACAGTGCATTTATCCGCGACACCTGCAAAGGCTCAGCATATTTCGAAAAATCAAGTTCGTACATATCAAGAATTCCACGCAGTTCGTCATCTACGGCGGCCATGCCCTGATTGTCTATAAGTTTTGCCGCAGCAGCAGGCATCCCTCCACAGACTGAATAGCGCTTATACTCTAAAACAAGTTTATTTATAATGATTTCAGGAAGATGCCCCAATGAATCAAGATTTTCGACAAACCGATATGTCCGGTCATCCGATGCGGCCAGAAATTCCTTGAATGTCAACGGAAACATCTTCAACGTTTTCACTTTTCCGACCGGTACCGCCATGTTTTTCCGCTTTACGGCGACTCCTAACAATGACCCGGCTGCTACAATATGATATTCAGGGGCTTCCTCATAAAAATATTTGAGACTGTTCAAGGCTTCCTCACATTCCTGGATTTCATCAAAGACCATCAGCGTCCTGCCAGGTATTATCGGAACATCGGAATACAAAGACAGTCCCCGAACAAGCCTGTCCGGATCTTTCGTATCCTTGAAAACAGACTTCAGTTCAGGAGTCCGGTCGAAATCGAACTTTACATAATGGTCAAAACATTCCTTTCCGAATGCTTCCATCGCCCACGTCTTTCCTGTCTGCCGGGCTCCGCGCAGAAGGACCGGTTTCCTGTCCGCCGCATCCTTCCATTTTTTCAACGTCTCGACTATTTCCCTCTTGAATTCCATAATTTACACTATTAAGTATGGAAAAATGTAAAATATTACACAAATCCATACTTGTTTATGCAAACTTACATATAAATATCCGATTTTCACATCGGACAGCGCCAAATCTTGCTATTTTCAGCCATACAACGTGAACGCCATGCCTAAACAGGCGTCAGCGGTAGAGGCGGCGGAGGATGACGAGAAGCCATCGGCGGATGCGGGAAAGATGCATCCAGAGATGCGACAGAAAACGCCAGGAAAATGAATTGCAGCCCCACTCCTTTCCGGATGGGGTTATTCTTTTCGTCATGACACCCACGATAGAGTGCGGCAGGGCGGTTTCCATGCC
>CALUSD010000131.1 GCA_944323295.1 uncultured Bacteroidales bacterium
CGGAAAAGACATTGCAAACAGCATCTGGCTATGGTCTCCGGGATACAGGCCGGAAATGGAGACTCTCGCAGAGCAGTTCCCGCAGATAAAGAGCGGCTCCGTCATCTCGGCAGTGGACCTGATAAAAGGAATCGGAGTGTATGCCGGACTGAAATCCATCGATGTCGAAGGCGCTACCGGGCTTTACGACACAAACTACGAGGGCAAGGCGCAGGCAGCCATCGAAGCTCTGAAAAACGAGGATTTCGTATTCCTGCACATAGAAGCCAGCGACGAGGCCGGACATGACGGCGATCCCGAACTGAAAGTCCTGACCATACGCTACCTGAACGACAGAATCATCAGGCCGATATTGGATGAAATCAGGACCTGGGATGAAGATGTATCCATCGCCGTACTTCCCGACCACCCTACTCCGTGCGCCATCAGGACACACACGGCCAAGCCGATTCCTTTCACCATTTACAGGACGAACGGAAGCGGCGACAGCGTGACGGCATTCGACGAATTCTCCGCCAAGGACGGCAGCTACGGGCTGATAGCAGGAAGACAGTTCATAGAATTGTTCCTGAGCAATGAATAATGCCGCACTGCCATCCCGGGCACAATATGATTGACGAACAAAACGAACAGACAATGAAATACTACAGCACAAACCACAAAACCTCCCCGGTCGCATTGGCGGAAGCCGTAAAAAAAGGCCTCGCGCCTGACAAAGGTCTCTACATGCCTGAAAAAATTGCCCGGCTTCCGGAAAAATTCTTCGAAAATATCGGAGACCTGAACTTTCATGATATTGCGACGACTGTCGCAACAGCCTTTTTCGGAGAGGACATTCCAGCCGGCGACCTGAAAAAAATCGTCTGCGACACACTCAGTTTCGATACTCCTGTCGTGAATGTTCACGACAATATTTTCTCTTTGGAGCTGTTTCACGGTCCCACACTCGCTTTCAAGGATGTAGGAGGAAGATTCATGGCCCGGATGCTCTCATATTTCATCCGACAGAACGGCAGCCGCAGAAAAGTGACCGTGATAGTCGCGACATCTGGAGATACCGGAAGCGCCGTAGCCAACGGTTTCCTCGGCGTAGAAGGCATCGATGTGATCGTCCTCTATCCGGAAGGGAAAGTCAGTGAAATCCAGGAAAAGCAGTTTACTACTTTGGGCCGGAACATCACCGCATTGGAGATAGCGGGGAATTTCGATGACTGCCAGAGGTTGGTGAAGTCCGCATTCATGGACAAGGAACTGAACGGAATGCTGACCCTGACCTCGGCCAATTCCATAAATGTAGCCCGGTTTCTGCCGCAGGCATTCTATTATTTCAACGCATTCGCACAGCTTCAAAGAAAGGGCGTGGCAAAGAATGTGGTATTCTGTGTCCCGAGCGGGAATTTCGGGAATATTACCGCCGGCCTTATCGCCTTGAAAATGGGGCTGCCGGTGAAACGCTTCATCGCCGCGAACAACAGAAACGATGTATTCCTGGAATATCTGCAGACAGGCGTCTATACCCCGAGAGCTTCGGTACAGACCATAGCCAATGCCATGGATGTGGGCGATCCGAGCAACTTCGCGCGTGTGATGGACCTTTACGGGAATTCCGTGGAGGCCGTACGCAAGGATATCAGCGGATGCAGGTATACGGATGAAGACATCAGACAGACTATTGCCGAAGTATACGATAAATACGGCTATATTCTCGACCCTCACGGAGCCTGCGGATATCAGGGTCTTGCAGACAACCTGCGGCCTGACGAGACAGGGATTTTCCTCGAAACGGCTCATCCGGCGAAGTTCAAGGACACTGTGGAAAGCATTCTCGGAAAAGACATGGAGATTCCGGCCAAGCTGCAGGAATTCATGAAAGGAGAGAAAAAGTCCATCAGGATGTCTGCGGACTTCGAAGACTTCAAGGATTACCTGAAAACACGGGCATAATGTCATCCCGAGCGTAGCAGAGGAATCTGCCGGCCGGGAAACCGCCTCAATACCAACAGAGAAATGAAAACGATAAAACGAATCTGTATCATAGGCGCCGGAAACATGGGCGGAGCCATTGCCGGAGGCATCTTCACAAATCCGGATTTTCCTCGGGAAAACTTGGTCGTCACGGCTATGACAAAGAAGAGTTTGGACAGAATCTCGGCAGCATGTCCGGGCATTTCCGTATCGATGGACAACGTTTCCGCAGTCGAAGGAGCAGACTTGGTCATCATAGCCGTAAAACCGTGGCAGACAGCTGATGTGATAAACGAAATAAAGCCGGCCTTGGATTACGGGACATGCACGGTAGCATCGGTGGTAGCCGGAATCGGGTTTGCCGAACTTGCGGAAATGGCGCGAAAGGGCGGCGAGCTCCCGTCTCTGATACGAATCATCCCGAACACTGCCATTGCTCTGAAACAGAGCACCACATTCATCGCGTCCTGCCGCGTATCGAAACAGGTCAGCGACGATGTCATGGAGCTGTTCGGACTCATGGGAGAAGTCATCTGCGTTCCGGAGGAAATGATGGCGGCGGGCACTTCCCTGGCATCATGCGGCATAGCATACGCTCTCAAATACTTGGACGCAGCCATAAAGGGCGGCGAACGAATAGGTTTCGGGACAGAAGAAGCGCGGAAGATAGTCCTCAACACGATGAAAGGGGCCATAGCCCTGTTGGATACGAACGGGACCATGCCTCAGACAGAAATAGACAAGGTGACTACTCCTGGAGGCTATACTTTCAAGGGGCTGACGGCTATGGAAGAAAACTGGTTTTCAGAGGCGGTTCTGCAGGGTCTTTTAAAAAGCATGTAAGATGAATCCGAGATTCAAAAGGGCAGTCATAAAGGTAGGCAGCAATGTCATCGCAGGAAATGATGACGGTTTGGACACTGCCGTCATGGAAGGAATCGTAAATCAGATTGCGGACCTGCACCGCAGCGGCATGGATGTTATTTTGGTCTCGTCCGGGGCAGTCGCTTCCGGGAAAAGCACTGTCCGGTGCGACAGGAAATTGGATTCCGTATCAGCACGCCAGCTATATTCATCAGTGGGTCAGGCCCGGCTGATAAACCGTTATTACGAACTTTTCGACCGGCACGGAATAGTCTGCGGCCAGGTGCTCACGACCAAGGAAAGCCTGTCCACACGCGATCATTACCTGAATCAGATGAACTGCATGACGGTGATGCTCGAGAACGGGGTAATTCCGGTCGTCAACGAAAACGACACGATTTCAGTGACCGAGCTCATGTTCACGGACAACGACGAGCTTTCAGGGATGGTGGCATCCATGATGAATGCGGAATGCCTCGTGATTCTGAGCAACGTCGACGGCATCTACAACGGAGACCCCAGGTCTTCGGGGTCCGAGGTCATCGCGGAAATACGGCCCGGGGACAATATCTCGTCATACATCGGGTCTGAAAAATCGGCTTTCGGCCGCGGTGGCATGCTGACCAAATACCGAATCGCCTCGAAAGTCGCCGACGAAGGGATAGAAGTGATCATCGCAAACGGCAAGACTCCAGACATATTGGAAGCTGTTTTGGGTGGCCTTCCGGCCAATGGTATCAGATGTTCCCGATTTTTACCGTCGGGAAAGCCGATTTCGCATGTAAAGAAATGGATAGCGCATTCCGAAGGCTTTGCCAAAGGCAGGATAAACATAAACGAAGGGGCAATGGCGGCTCTGACAGGCAACAGGGCGTCGAGCCTGCTGCCAGTGGGCGTGGTATCGGTGGAGGGTGTCTTCGAGAAAGGCGACATCGTGAGAATCGTATCACCTGACGGGCGGCAGATCGGCGTAGGAAAGGCATCCATGAGCAGCGCTAAGGCTTCCGAAACGGCTGGCAAAAAAGGAGGACGGCCTTTGATACATTATGATTATCTTTACATCGAATAACCGCTCCGATATCAGGAAATAATTTGTTACAGGACATGAACTCGGAATACAGAAATATTTTCGATGCCGCCAAGACCGCGGCAATGGAATTGTCGGTGACAGCCGACAGCAAAATCAGCCGGCTCCTGGCGGATCTTGCCGAGGCCATTCCGGAAAATAAGGATATGATTCTGAAGGCAAATGCGACCGACATAGCCATGATGTCTCCGGAAAACCCCATGTATGACAGGCTCAGATTGGATGAAAAGCGGCTTGACGGCATAGCTTCGGACATGAAAAACGTGGCGGCACTCCCCTCCCCGGTCGGCAGGATTCTGAGTGAAACCGTCAGGCCGAACGGAATGACAATCAAAAAGGTGAGCGTCCCTTTCGGAGTAGTAGGAATCATATATGAAGCCCGTCCGAACGTAAGTTTCGATGTTTTCTCCCTGTGCCTGAAATCAGGCAATGCATGTATTCTGAAAGGAGGCAGCGACGCATGGAATTCGAACAACGCCATCGTCTCCCTTATCAGGTCCGTATTGGCCGCACACGGCCTCAACGAAAATATCGTCACTCTGATGCCGGCAGGGAGGGAATCGACATCGGCCCTTCTCGAAGCTGTCGGAGATGTCGATCTCGTCATCCCGCGGGGAAGCAAGGGGCTGATAGATTTCGTAAGGAAAAATGCTTTGGTCCCTGTCATAGAGACCGGGGCCGGCATATGCCATACCTATTTCGACAAGGACGGCGACATAGACAAGGGTGCAGCCATCATCACGAATGCAAAAACGCGGCGTGTCAGCGTGTGCAATGCCTTGGACTGCCTGATCATCCACAAGGACAGGCTTTTCGACCTGCCGGGCCTGTGCAACGGTGTCAAAGAATACGATGTGACCATTTTCGCCGATGAAGCAGCATATGCCGCATTGGAAGAGAGCTACCCTGCCGAGCTGTTGAAGCATGCGGACGAGAGTAGTTTCGGCACGGAATTTTTAGACTATAAAATGGCTGTCAGAACTGTGGACAGTCTGTCGGAAGCTCTCGAACATATCGACAGATATTCTTCGCGGCACAGTGAAGCCATAGTGTCCGAAAACGAGGCTGTCATCAATGAATTCCTGACAAAAGTCGATGCCGCATGCGTCTATGCCAACGTCTCGACCGCATTCACGGACGGCGCACAGTTCGGCTTCGGAGCGGAAATCGGCATCAGCACGCAGAAACTGCACGCCCGCGGCCCGATGGCCCTGCCCGAACTCAACACTTACAAGTACCTCATCACCGGAAACGGCCAGGTACGCCCGAAATAGCAATCGGATATGCCGGGACGACGCGTGTTTGCCGACAAAGTCTTAAATAAAAATTGCGCCGGATTTCGGCGCAATTTTTATTTAATGTGCAGCAATGCTATTCGTCTTTCTCCTGCTCCATATAAGCCTTCAGGAGTTTTTCCTGAACATCTCCAGGGACAGGCTGGTAGTCGGCGAATTCCATCGTAAACGTAGCGCTTCCGGAAGTCAGGGAGCTCAAGGTCGTCGAATACTTGTAAAGCTCTGCAAGAGGAACACGCGCCTTGATGGTATCGAATCCTCTGTCGTTGCCCATTCCTTCTATCAATGCCCTTCTGTTCTGCAAATCGGACATGCAGGCACCCATATATGCACTCGGTGTCATGACTTCGACGTTGTAGATAGGCTCCATGATTTTCGGTCCTGCGTTGCGGAATGCTTCCTTGAAGGCATTTCTTGCGGCAAGAACAAATGAAATTTCATTCGAATCCACCGGATGCATCTTTCCGTCGTATACATACACGCGGATATCGCGGGCAAGCGAACCTGTAAGAGGACCTTCATTCATCTTGTCCATGATACCTTTCAGGATAGCCGGCATGAAACGGGCGTCGATGGCTCCTCCTACGATACAGTTGTAGAATTCGAGCTTGCCGCCCCACTCAAGATCGAACGATTCCTTGCCCTTTATATTCAGGACAACCTCCTTGCCGTCGATTTTGAATTTGTTCGTGGCTTCCTCACCCTCGACGTAAGGACATACGAGCAGGTGCACTTCGCCGAACTGGCCGGCACCTCCGGACTGTTTTTTATGCCGGTAGTTTGCCGCAGCCACCTTGGTGATGGTTTCTCTGTATGAAATTTTCGGAGCAAAAAGGTCGATTTCTATCTTGTTCTCGTTCTGAAGTCTCCATTTCACGATATTTATATGCTGCTCTCCCTGACCTTTCAGGATGGTCTGCTTCAACTCTTTCGAATATTCCACAATAACAGTAGGGTCTTCCGCGGAAATTTTATTGAGAGCCTCGCTCAATTTCTCTTCATCCTTCTGCTCCTTCGCCTTAACAGCCGTACGGAACTTCGAAGGCGGGAACTTGATATGTTCGTAAGCAATGTCGGTACCAGGCTGTGAAAGCGTCGTATTCGTCTTGGCAGCCCTGAGTTTTACCGTACATCCGATGTCTCCGGCAAAAAGGTCGGTGACCTTCTCTTTTTTCTTGCCTGCCACTGCAAAAATGGATGTTATTCTCTCCTTGTCTCCAGTTTCAGGATTTTCCAGATCCTGTCCTTCGGTCAACTCTCCGGACATTACCTTGAAATATGCCACTTCACCAAGATGCGGCTCGATAGCAGTCTTGTAAATGAACAGCGTGGTAGGAGCATCCTGCTTGCATTCGATTTCCGCACCTGTTTTCGTAACAGCCTTCCTTTCAGCCGGAAACGAAGCCACTTTTATGGTGAATTCCATGAGACGCTTCACTCCGATGTCTTTCTTTGCTGAAAGGCAGAATACCGGCAAGACATTACCGGCCTTGCACCCTATGCCTATGCCTTTTCTTATTTCATCCTCAGTCAGAACTCCGGCCTCGAAAAACTTCTCCATCAAAGTATCGTCATACTCTGCCGCCCTTTCTATAAGTGCGGCCCTCAGTTCTTCCGCTTCCGCCTTGTACTGCTCAGGAATTTCCAAATCTTCCCGTGTACCGTTCTCGTCCTTGAAATGATAGTATTTCATCTTCAGAACATCGATGAAGCCGTCGAAGCCTGGTCCGGGATTTACAGGATACTGTATCAGAACAGGTTTCTTTCCGAATGCCTCTTTCATGGAATCGAGAGTAGCCTCCCACGAAGCCTTCTCGCCGTCGAGCTGGTTCACCGCCACAATTACGGGAATACCGTATGTCTCCGCATATCTTGCGAAAATTTCGGTCCCTACCTCGACACCTTGCTGCGCATTTATGACCAAGATGGCGGTCTCGCAAACCTTGAAGGCCGAAACAGCACCTCCCACGAAATCATCGGCACCAGGAGCATCTATGATATTGAATTTGGTGTCCATGAACTCCGCATACAAAGGCGTAGCATAAATCGATCTCTGGTTTATCTGCTCGATTTCGGAGTTGTCGGATACCGTATTCTTGGATTCCACCGTTCCTCTTCTGTCTATGACTTTACCCTCGTAAAGCATGGCTTCAGATAATGTGGTTTTACCTGATCTCGTGCTTCCGATCAGTACCACATTCCGGATGTTTTGAGTTGAATAAAATTTCATTTCTACTGTTATTAATTTGTGTAACTTTTGCCTTTGATTTTCGAGGCCATCTTTGCAAATCTAATAAAATCATACATCAAAAGCAATAGGGCCGGATGTCTTCCTGTACAATTCCATTACTTCTTCTCCCGACATTCCCACCTGCTCATAAATGAATTTGTCGAACGACACGGGATTCGTGTCCAAAATTTTACAGACAGCCTCAAAAGACATGACTGCGTACCGCTCAGGATGCTCTTCGAGCAATGCCCCGAAAGTTTCGAATTTTTCCTTTAGATTTTCCATAACCGAGGTATTTTATAGATACAAATCTGGAAGTTTACCGAAATAATAGCAAGAATTTATTGCCAAATAATAAGCTGCAATACTCATATTTTTCTCTTTTTTTATAAAATTTCTCTTTTTTGACAATAAATTATTTTCTTTACAATACTACCTTGGTAATAGATATCATAATCTATTGTCATATCAAACAGGACATGTAACAGTCACAGGCTCCGAAAACCTTTCAAAAACCGTAGCTATTCGACTAAAAACGACTGAGAAGTTGTTACGAAATTCAAAACAACTTCTCAGAATCTGTTAAAAAACCCGAAACTGTTTCTATTTTTGTCGAAAATCAAGAGAATGAATAAAAAACCTGATCTTATTCCGTTCCATATACACGGGCAGACGGAAGCCGGATGCGACGAGGCAGGACGAGGACCTCTTGTCGGCCCTGTCTATGCTGCAGCAGTCATCCTTCCGGAGGATTTTTTCCATCCTTTGCTGAACGATTCTAAAAAAATGACTGAAAAATCGAGAGATATTCTGCGTCCCATAATCGAAAAAGAAGCCATAGCATATTCGGTCCAGGCCGTAAGCGCAGAAGAAATCGACGTCATGAATATCCTGAATGCATCCATCGAAGGCATGCACCGTGCAATCCGGGCTCTCGGTACCAAACCCGATTTCATACTTGTCGATGGAAACAGATTCAAGCCGATAGACGGCATTCCATACATGTGTGTAGTGAAGGGGGACGGAAAATATGCTTCCATCGCAGCCGCATCCGTCTTAGCAAAGACCTACAGGGACGAATTCATGAGAAATTTAGCTGCGCAATACCCCGAATACGGATGGGACAGAAACATGGGCTATCCTACCAAACAGCACATGGAAGCAATCATGCGGTTCGGCTACACTCCTTATCACCGCAAAAGTTTTCATATCAAAACGAAAGACAATACCCTGTTCTGAATTTTTTTGAAATCAGTTTATACAGGGCAAGAGGGCGACCCAAAAGGGTAATTTCCGCGTTACGCTTGATTCGAAAATCCCCATGTACGACAGTACACTCCGGTTTTCTCATCTTCGCAAGCCTTGAAATTCCACCTTTTGGGTCACCCTCAAAAGAGCCTGTGTCAAAACTAACCATTTTGACACAGGCTCTAAATCCTCTTTTCGGACACTCTCTATTAATAGAAACGCGCCCTGTTATCCTCTACCTTGGCATCCTGCATCATCACAGGTATAAGCGACTGGGAGCTGTAGTAAGACATCTGCGCATCCCTGCTCTTGACATCGTCTTCCGTAAACGATGCCCCTGAATCATGAGAAAGCACCTTATACACATACACTCCGATATTGCCGGCAAGAGGCCCTGAAATGACGCCTTCTTCCGCTACGGACACTGCACCGATGAACTTAGGATCAAGCCCCTGATTCATGTATGAAGAGAACGATATTCCATCCCTTGTGCTCACCGTAGTACCGAGAGTATCCGCAATAGCCTGCATCGAATCGAGACCGGCGATTTTTTCAGCCACTTCAGCAGCTTTCTTTTCCCCGAGCTTCTCGCTGTAGAGCATGTTGCTGATGCTCGATGCCACCTCATTTACCGGAGTATAGCCTTTCTTGTGGATTTTCTTCAACGCTGCCACTACGTAATAGTCGTTGTTTATGTTCAATACATTGGAAACTTTACCCTCCTTGGCTTCGTATGCCCATTTGGAAATTTCCTTTGTCCTGTCATCTATGGATCCTACGTTCTCGTCTCCTTCACGAAGATTGTTCCTCGTCAAAAGTGCAAGACCTTCCTCGTCGACGGTTTTCTTGAGATTCTCATATTTGCCATCTGCCTTTGTGGCCAGTTCATTTGCCTGAACATAGCATTCGTTGATGGTATTTCCGCTCGGAAGCGCCTCCTTTTCGAGTATTGCGACTTTCTTTTTCTGCAAAGGCTCTGTTCTGTCTGTAACTTCCACGATATGGGTGCCGTACTGCGTCTCTATGAGATAGAAATTGTCAAGTCTTGCGGTAAAGACTGATTCCATACCAGGAAACATGGTATTTTTGGTCATCCAGCCATAATCACCCGGCTCTCCGGACTGAGGAGTATTCAAAGCCGAATACTGGGCGGCTACATTGCCTATGTTGTCCTTTCCGCTCTTGAGAACAGTCAACAGACTGTCGGCAAGATCCGTCTGCACACCCTGAAGAAGTACGCCTTTCACGAATACGGAATCCGGTACCATGGCCGAATCCATCACGCGGACCACATGAAACGTATTGTCCTTGGTAAGCACTTCGGAAACAGCTCCGGTTTTGGTTTTCGTATCGAATACGAAAGCATCCACATCTGCGGAAACAGTCCTGAGTTCGCCTTTCTTGTACCATTCATCCACATACTGCCTGTCGGAGTTTTTCATCAGGAAATTCTTCATGTTGTCGGTAGAAGAAAATTCATCGTAAACCTTTACGACCTGCTCGTTTGCAGATGAAATGTCGGTCTGGGACGGTTTCACTTCGAAGACCACGTATTCTATATCGCGGCTTGCTTCCTGCCTGTACAGTTTTTTATGCTTGTTGTAATAACTTCTGATTTCCGAGTCCGAAACCGTAATGGTGGTATCTCTCTGATAACCGTATGGAAGCATTACGAATTCCACATTGACGGAATTGTTGTTCTCGGCTATCTGATTCGCCATCATCAGCGGATTCGTGAAATTTCCGGCAGCAAACAAACTGTTATATTTGGTATAATACTGCTCAGTGGTAATAGTATGCTGGAGGTAATCCCAGAACATTTTCATCTGGCCGGACTGGTCGTACTGTCTCATGTTCTTGATGTACGTATCGACCATTTCAGGCGAAAATACGCCTGTTTCATCTACGAAAATCTGAGACATCATCGGAGATACCATGTCACCGGATGTCAGGTCCACAAGCTCTGCCTCCCCTACCTGAATACCTGCCTTTTTGGCATTGGACAGGAACATGTACCTGTCGATAAACGTTTTCCAGGCCATATTCCTCACATAATCCATCTCCTGGTCGGTATTCGCATTTCTGCGATACATATATTCGAAAATCCTGTTCTGGTAGTTCAGCTCATTCTCGAAGTCCTGATATGACACGGAATTGCCGTTTATCTTACCGACACGATATTTCGAAGACATGGTAGAGGCTACCTGGCTTATTGTGTTCGGATCTATGATAAAAGACAGCAAAGCCAATGCTATCACAACAGAAATCAATATGCCGAACTTCACACGAATTTTTTCAAGAACAGCCATTTTATCATTAAATTTTAAATTATTTTTTACTTAAAAAGTTATGGACCGCGAAGATAGCAATTTTCGAATCTGTTTTGAAATTTTTCGATATAAATTTGAGTCTTTGAAAAATTTCAAGACTGATTCCGGGTTGAATCCCCTATTGTTTTTTTATCAAAGGACCTATAAAATTGACTGAATCTATCCGTACTTCAGTACTGTCCTTTACTACCACGCCATAACTGTCGAAAGGTCGGAGTATGATGGAGTTTCGCGCCCTCTGGTCCGATTCCATGCCGTATCCCTGCATGTAACCGTCCGGAGAATACATTTTGACATAACAGTCTGTATATATCTTCTCGTTCTTTCTGTCCCAATACAGTGTGTCGGTCTCCATCACTTCCTGATTGATTATATTCTTTACGACCACATTTCCATACGCTTCCCACTTTTCACTGTCGTCTTTCTCCATCTTGACATGACGTCCGTTGTCCGCCGTAATCTCCGTTTCCAAAAGACCTTCCTCATTATATCCGAATACGGAAAGTCCTTTTGGAAACAGTTCGTATGACATCGAATCGTTCTGGTAACGTTCCATGATATCCGCTTCCATTCTCATCTGCAGGACACCGTTTTCAGACTGGACGACAAACATGTCCTCTACCGTCTGCACCGGGGTTTGGGTCAGATCTATCTTATCCGCCACTCCGAGATCGCTCCTGCATGAGCATAAAAGGAAAGCGGTGACCAGGAACGAAGCCCCGGCTACCGCATGAAAATGTAGATATTTCAATCTTTTCGTCAATATTGAAAAGGTTTATTGCTGAGTCTTGACAGTAGTCACTGCACGCAGACCTCCGCAGGAAACAGTATAGGAATCGCCGTCAGTAACATTGTACATGAATGCTTCCGCAGTCTGAGGATAATACTGACGATACTGGGCGATAAGTTTGTCTGCCTCTGCGGCAAGAGAAGCATCCGTATTCTTGGCTTTTACCAGATAATCCACTGCCACCCAGTAAGGCGCCCTTCTTTCGATTTCATTGCCCTGGCATACAAGCGAACCCCATATCGTACCTATGAGCATATATGATTTTCCCGCTATTGACGGATCCAGTTCGGCAGCTTTCAGAGCATAATTGAATGCCGCCGCATTTTTCGTATTCTTGAAAGCGAATGCCGCTGCTTCATAGTAATATCCTGCATCCTGTATGTTGTCAGACTCCGGATAGGAAATAGCTTCCTCTATGTATTTGAGTGCATTATCCACATCTCCTCTCGAAGAATACAGCCTGTAGAGGAAATAGGCCGAAGTATATGATGGGTCGAGCTGATGCATGGAAATGGAAGCGTTCATGAACAGATCATTGTCGGTACATCCTTCCGTAGTGGAAAGCATCCTCACTATGTTCGAAACAAGCTGGAGAGAATCCGGAGCTGCTTCGTATCTCGGAGTGAAGAGAGCTATGAGGTTGTCGCAGCTTGCCACGTTGCTGGCAATGAATAGACTTTCGCAGTCTGTCCTGATTTTCTCTATGTCAGGAGTCTGTTTCATCTTGTCCAAAAGCTCCATCACGTTGCTGTACTCGGCCATCACATCCTCTGGCATTATGGTGCCGTTCTGATACAGCTGACAAGCTGTATTCAGCTGGAAAAGCAGAATCTGAGGCTTTACCTTCTCCTGATTCTTTTCTATGATGACCTTGAATTCCTCATAAAGTCTCTTGGGATCGTCCTTGATATAGTTTATCATGTCGAGACCCTTGTTGTTGAGTGCCGTCACTGCATACTTTGGATAATACTGTGCCCTGATATCATGGATGGACATCAGAGTGTCTATAAGAGACTCTACATAGATGGAATTGTTCCTGTTCTGGCTGATAAGACGTCTGTAAAGAGCCGTACCGTTGATAAGCATGGTCTGATTTGCCGTAGGAGGGCAAAGAGAGAATGCCTTTCTCCAGTTAGGAATGGCATCATCATAGTTTTTCTGCTTGTAATATTCGTTATAATATGACAGATATTTGATACATT
>CALUSD010000132.1 GCA_944323295.1 uncultured Bacteroidales bacterium
GAACAGTTCGAGTACAAGGATAAGCAGACAGGAAAAAGAGCGCGCCGTCTCATCACTGTCGTGACGGTCATAGTGATAGTCCCGAGTATCTGGTCCGCCATACTGATGATCAGGGAAAATACCTTCAATGAGAATGCTGCCGCATTCATAAATGCGAACAAAAACCTGTATACAGGCTATATTATGGATTATAAAACGGAGCACAGGAAAGGCTCCAGAATAGAAGTCTATTTCACGGGTGAGCCTCTTTCCGCATCCGAAAAAAACAATTTCATAGAGTCTGCCAAGGAATTCGGGCTGAAACCGGAGCAGATCATCATCAAGGAACATGCGTTGGTCGAGGGGACCAATGAGGCGGAAATACTCAAAGGCATATATGAACGTACGGACAGTGAAATCACCAAGAGGGAGAATGAAATCAGAAAATTGGAGGAGAAGCTGAAGTCGATGCACGAAAGCGACATTCCTTATGAGCAGATTACGAAAGAGGCTGTAAACCAGTATCCTGCGCTGAAGTCTCTCTTTGTCGCCCGAGGCTCCGAGGTTTCGTCCGCCGGATATTCCCGCAAAGACGGAATCATGGTATGCGCATATACGTCGCGTCCTTTTACCGTTGAAGAAAAGACCAGATTTGCAGACTGGCTGAAAATAAGACTCAATACCGATAACATAACACTGTACGAATTTGCTGCTGAACAGGAAAAAGAATCATCCGGGCGATAGGAAGACCGTAAAGTCCGCAGGTATAGGAAGCTGCCTGCTGATTATCCTCGCTTTTTCTGCCCGGCCGGCAAATGCTGACGGACAGGCTCCATGCGTGCATCCGCGGCACATGTGCCGTGTAAGCGATTCCACGCTTCTGGCCCGGTCGATGATCGAATGTCCGGCGTTTTTTTACGATAAGGATACAGTCGTCCTCAAGTTCCTCGGCGACGTGATGCTGCATCAGGCCCAGATAGACAATGCCCGCATAGGCGACGGACTTTTCGACTTTTCCGACTGTTTCAGCGATATGGAGGATGATCTCGCAAATGCAGATATTGCGGTAGCGAATATGGAATTTACCCTTGCCGGCAAACCGTATACGGGATATCCGGCGTTCAGCGCCCCGGATTCTTATGCAGAATACATGGCGCAGTGCGGAATCGACGTCTTTCTGACCGCCAACAACCATATTCTCGACAAGGGTGAACGAGGTTTGTCCAGGACGCTGTCCGTTTACCGTCATCTTGAAGACAAGTACGGAATCAGGATGACTGGAAGTGCGGAAAACGCGGATGCCGCCTTTTCCAATTATCCTTTGTTCGTGACTGTGAAAGGGATGAAAATAGCCTTCGTGAATTTTACGTACGGTACGAACATCAGCCCTGGAGTGCTTTATCCCGGAACGAATTATACTGACAGGGAGCAGATAGTCGGAGCATTGCGCAGAGCGGAAGCTCTCGGCGCGGATTTCATTATAGTCTTGCCGCACTGGGGTGAAGAATACAGTACGACGCATTCGGAAAGCCAGGAAGATTTAGCCTGCCTGCTTGCGGAAAATGGGGCGGACCTGATTGCGGGAGCGCACCCGCACGTAGTCCAGGATGTCGGATGGATAGAGTGCGGCAGTGAAGACGGAGCATGTCGGAAAATACCGGTGATATATTCTCTCGGAAATGCCATTTCCAACATGAGCGCACCGAATACGCAGATCGGGCTGCTGCTGACCGTACGTTTGGTCAGAAATGCATTCGGCGATGTCGAATGTATGGAGCCGGAATTCGACTTCATCTGGTCATCGCTGCCGGGACGACTGAAAGAAAGCCATTCTGCGGCAAAGGTAAAAGATCTGCTCGGACATCCGGAAAAATGGATGATGAGATATGAATACGACAAAATGGTGTCTACCTATTACAGAATAAAGGATTTGACCGGGATAGACGATTGAGAAACGGCAAATACAGGAAATTTTGACGGATAGAAAAAGTTCAGAAATGAAAAAAACGATAAAACTCGGAAATACCGATCCTGTGGAAATATACGGGGCTGGAAACAGGGTGTTGGAAGCCTTGTGCGGGTGGTTCCCGCAACTGAAGGTCACTGCACGTGGAGATGAGATATTCGTGGAGGGTTCCGAGTCCGACTGCGAAATGTTCGGACGGAAAATAAACCTGCTGATTGAACGCCGGCTGCACAAGAGAAATCTGACACCGTACGATGTCGAAGATCTGTTCGACGGAGAGAGGATGACGGAAAAATTCATCCCGAGGGGCGATGCCGTCATAGTGCATGGCATAGACGGAATGCCTATACGGGCAAGAAACAGCACACAGGAAGCCATGGTGAAGGCGTATTTTGAGAACGACCTGCTGTTTGCGGTAGGTCCGGCCGGTACGGGAAAAACCTACATAGCCATAGCCCTCGCTGTCAGAGCCTTGAAGCACAGGGAAATAAAGCGGATTATCCTGACCCGGCCGGCAGTGGAGGCAGGAGAACGGCTCGGATTTCTTCCCGGAGACCTGAAAGACAAGTTGGATCCTTATCTCCAGCCTCTGTACGATGCTCTCGGAGATATGATTCCAGCCAAGAAACTGAATGATTTCATGGACGAGGGCATCGTGCAGATAGCGCCTCTGGCATATATGAGGGGCAGGACTTTAGACAAGGCATGCGTCATACTCGACGAAGCTCAGAATACGAATATAGGACAGTTGAAAATGTTCCTGACGAGAATGGGCTGCTATGCCAAATTCATCGTCACGGGCGATGCCAGCCAGATAGACTTGCCCGACAAGAGAGAGTCGGGACTGATGAAAGGAATCGAACTCGTCAAGGATATCAAGGGTATAAGCTGCATTTTCTTCAGGAATGAAGACATCGTGCGTCATCCGTTGGTCTCAAAAATCGTCAAGGCATTTGAAACCAAATAATTTTTGAAAAATTTCAAAACAGTTTCTAAATTTGCAAGGATGCGCAAATCGTATGTCATGATGAAAATTCTGAACAGAATTATTGGAATAATGCTCGCAGCCCTGCTTCTGCTGCCTGTGAGCGGATGCGATGCTTTCCGGAAATTGGCCGGAAGGCCGACCGCCGAAGAGATAGAACTGATGAGGATCGAGAAACTCAAGCAGGAAGAAGCTGTCCGCCGCCACAGAATCGATTCTTTGGCTGCGGTGCAAAGGGAAAAAGAGGATTCCATCGCCATAATGGATTCATTGGCCCAGATAAAAGGGACTGTCCTCAATCCGTCCGAGATAGGAGGCCTGTTCACGACGAAACTGGATTTCAAATATTATATAGTTGTCGGCTCCTTCAAGAGCCGGCACAATGCCGAATCTCTCCTTTCAACCGTCGCTGAAAAAGGGTACAAACCGATACTCATAAGTTTCCGGAACGGATTCAACGCCATTGCGGTAGCTCCGACGAACAGTCTCCGGGAGGCCTTTTCTTCGTTGAAAAATGTCAGGACGGAGGCTTTTTGTCCTGACGACGTGTGGATTCTTGTAAATGAATAATCGTATGACTATTAATAGATTGTCTGCAATACTCCTGTCTACGTCCCTGAGTGTTGCGGCGTATGCGCAGTATGCGGCTCATGATCCGTATTCGGACCTGTATGACAGCGAGACCGTATCGTCATTCAAAAAGCATGTTTCCTATATCACATCTGCCGGGTTCGAGGGACGCAAGGCCGGCTCCGAGGGCGAAAAAGCCGTGGCGGAATATGTTTACGACTGTCTGAAAGAGTATGGCGTGGAGATGCTTGTGCCTTCCGACGGCGAGATATTCGGAATTTCCCGCCAGCCAGGTGATACCTTGACTTCCAGAAACGTTTACGGATTCATCCAGGGTTATGACAAATCCCTGAACGACAGGTACATCGTCATAGGGGCCAGAATGGATAATCTCGGTACGAACGAAATGACCGTGGACGGACGGAAGGTCACTCAGATTTATGCCGGTGCCAACGGCAATGCGTCAGGTGTGGCCATGATGCTCGAACTTGCCAGGATGGTGTCTACGAATTCGCTCATATTCAGGCGTTCCGTCATCTTCATCGGTTTCGGTGCTTCTTCGGAAACATACGCGGGAGCGTGGTATTTCCTGAACAGATCCTTTTCGGATTCCGGCCGCATAGACGCCATGATCAACCTCGACATGCTCGGAACGGGAGAGAACGGATTCTATGCCTATACGGCATCCAATACTGATTTGAATTCGATAGTATCTACATTGTCCGGCAAACTCCAGCCGGTCTATCCGGAACTCAGGAGCGACGAGCTGTATCCTTCCGACCACCGTGCGTTTTATTCATCGGAAATACCTGCAATCCATTTCACTACAGGCAGATATCCGGAGCACAACACTCCGCGCGATACGTATTCCATTCTCGATTTCGGGATGATGGAGCGCGAACTCGAATATATTTACGGATTTGTTTTGGAAATAGCGAATACCGACAGGAATATCACTTTCCGGGATGAGCCAGTGGTAGAAAAGAGGCAGAACAGCGAGGATGTGGTCGCTTACTACGACTGCGATTACCGTCCAATGTTTCTGAACAGCGCCGACCCGAGACAGTTCCTCGAAAAGTGGGTGTATCAGTATCTGAGATATCCGGAGGAGGCCGTGTTGAACGGTATCCAGGGGACGGTCCAGGTCAATTTCATCATAGACAAGGACGGTAAAGTCAGGGACGTGAACGTCGCCAAGAGTGTGGATCCGCTTTTGGATGCGGAAGCCGTCAGGGTGGTGAGCGCGTCTCCGAAATGGCGTCCGGGACGGCTTCGCGGCGAAAAGGTGAATACGTCCATGACCATACCGATAGAATTCCGCTTGGAGAAAAAGAGCGAGAGAAAACGCTTCGGTATCAGATAGTTAAAAACGGATGTGCGTTGAATTTTCCATATGGATTTCATGGAAGATTTTCGAGGCAGGGTTTATTGAATTTTTGAAAAAACAGGATATATGGATTACGATTTTAAGAAAATAGAAAAGAAATGGCAGGCCCGTTGGGCTGCTCAACATACGTTCCAGGTGAAGGAAGACGATTCCAAACCAAAGTATTACGTGTTGGACATGTTTCCATATCCTTCCGGGGCAGGACTGCATGTCGGGCACCCTCTCGGGTACATAGCCAGCGATATTTACAGCCGGTACAAGCGGCTGTGCGGCTTCAATGTCCTGCATCCGATGGGTTATGATGCATTCGGCCTTCCGGCAGAGCAGTATGCGATCCAGACCGGACAGCATCCTGCGGTGACTACGGCCAAAAATATTGCTCGCTATCGCGAGCAATTGGACAGAATAGGCTTTTCATTCGACTGGTCTCGGGAAGTGAGGACTTGCGATCCGGCTTATTATAAATGGACGCAGTGGGCTTTCCTGAAAATGTTCGACTCTTACTACGACAATACCCGCCAGTCTGCACGGCCTTTTTCCGAACTCATAGCTGCTTTCGAAACGGGCGGCACTTCCGGTGTTGATGCGGCATGTTCCGAGGAAATGTCGTTTACGGCTGAGCAGTGGAAAGCGATGTCCGAAAAAGAGAAGGCGGATGTCCTGATGAATTACCGTATCGCATATCAGGGCGTGACTTCCGTAAACTGGTGTCCCAAGCTCGGTACTGTCCTGGCCAATGACGAGGTGAAGGAAGGCTATTCCGTACGCGGAGGTTATCCGGTGGAACAAAAGAAAATGACCCAGTGGCAGCTGAGGGTTTCCGCGTATGCCGGCCGTCTGCTCGACGATCTTGAAGAGCTTGAATGGACGGATTCCCTGAAAGATATGCAGAGGAACTGGATAGGACGCTCTCAGGGAGCCGAAATAGTGTTCAAGGCATATAACGGGGAGCAGGAATACGATATTACCATTTTCACTACGAGAGCGGATACCGTTTTCGGCGTGACTTTCATGGTCCTTGCTCCGGAAAGCGACTGGGTGGACAAACTGACGACTCCGCAGCAGAAGGCCGCGGTGGAAGAGTATCTGTTGCAGGCGAAGAAAAAGACGGAAAGGGAAAGAATCGCCGAAACACGCAAGGTGACAGGCGTATTTTCCGGGTCGTATGCCGTAAATCCGCTTACGGGAGCCAAGGTCCCCGTCTGGATTTCGGAGTATGTGCTTGCCGGATACGGTACCGGTGCCATCATGGCCGTGCCGGCGCATGACAGCAGGGACTATGCCTTTGCCAAGACTTTCGACCTCCCGATTATTCCTCTTATCGAAGGCTGCGATGTGTCGGAAAGCAGTTTCGACGCCAAGGACGGTATCATGTGCAATTCCGGTTTCCTGAGCGGAATGACTGTAAAGGAAGCCATTCCTGCCGCCATAGAGTATGTGGAGAAGACAGGCATCGGCCACAGAAAGGTGAATTACAGACTTCGCGATGCCATTTTTTCACGGCAGAGATACTGGGGAGAACCTTTCCCAGTATATTTCAAGGACGGTATAGCTACTGCAATGCCGATGGAAAAGCTGCCTCTCGAACTGCCTGAAATAGACAAGTATCTGCCTACGGAGACAGGGGAGCCGCCACTCGGAAGAGCGGAAAACTGGACATACGAGGGCTGGCCGATAGAGAAGAGCACGATGCCTGGTTTTGCCGGAAGCAGTGCATATTATTTGCGGTACATGGATCCTCATAACGATTCTGCCTTGGTCAGCGAAAAGGCGGACAAGTACTGGCGCAACGTGGACTTGTACGTCGGAGGTACCGAACATGCTACAGGCCATCTCATATATTCGCGTTTCTGGAACAAGTTCCTGTACGACTGCGGGTATGTCTGCGAGAAGGAGCCGTTCAAGAAGCTGATAAACCAGGGCATGATCCAGGGCCGTTCGAATTTCGTGTACAGAATCATAAATACGAACACTTTCGTTTCGTGCGGGCTCAAGGACAGGTATGAAACTACAGAGATTCATGTGGACGTGAATATCGTCCATAACGACCGCCTCGACATAGAAGCCTTCAAAAAGTGGATGCCGGACTATGCGGATGCCGAATTCATCCTCGAAAACGGCGAATATATCTGCGGCTACGGCATAGAGAAGATGAGCAAATCCATGTTCAATGTCGTGAATCCTGATATGATATGCGATACGTACGGTGCGGATACTCTCAGGCTCTACGAGATGTTCCTCGGACCTGTAGAACAGTCGAAACCGTGGGACACGAAAGGTATTGACGGAGTCAACAGATTCCTCAAGCGCTTCTGGAGGCTGTTCTATGACAGGGACGGCTTCATCGTTACCGATGAAAAGGCTACGCCTGAAGAACTGAAAACGCTTCACAAGCTGATAGGCAAGGAGAAAACCGATATCGAGGCTTTCTCTTTCAATACCACGGTCAGCGCATTTATGATAGCAATCAATGAGCTTTACGAACTCAAATGCAACAAAAGGGAGATTCTCGAACCTCTCGTGATTCTGCTTTCGCCGTTTGCCCCGCATATCTCGGAGGAACTCTGGGAGGCCCTCGGCCATACCGAAAGCATATCGTTTGCCTCTTTCCCTGAATATGTGGAAGAATATACGGTAGAAAATACCTGTACGTATGCCGTTTCATTCAACGGCAAAACGCGTTTTACAGTCGAACTTCCCAAGAGCATGTCCAAGGAAGATGTAGAGCGCAGCGTCAGGGAGAATCCGTCTACTGCTAAATATGTAGGCTCAGCGTCCATCATCAAGGTGATTGTCGTACCGGGCAAAATCGTGAATATTGTGATACGCTAAAAAACGAAAACCATATCATGCTGTCAGCAAAACGTATTTTATCCGTTATCTGGGACTACGGCCTCGTGACGGTCGGCACCATACTTTACTGTATGGGCTGGACTTCTTTCCTGATACCGAACGGTATTGCCAGCGGCGGCGGGACCGGGCTCTGTACCATCATCTATTTCGCTACTGGGATTCCGGTATCCTATTCTTTCTTCGTCCTGAATGCACTGCTGCTCATTCTCGGCTTCCTGCTTCTGGGCAAGGGCTTCGGATTCAAAACCATATTCGTGATTCTGTTGTCCACGGTCCTTTTCAAGGTCCTGCCGGAGTACGACTGTCTGGTCGCACATTTCGATGAAAGACTTGTCGTAGCCGTAGTAGGAGGCATAGTCGAGGCTTGCGGCATAGGGTTGGTACTTCTCAGGGGAGGGAGCTCCGGAGGCACCGATATCGCCGCGATGATAATCAACAAATACTATCCCGTATCTCCGGGAAAGGTCTATCTGTATTCTGATCTTTTCATCATTGCCTCTGTCCTGCTGATACCGGGGAAGACGATCGAGGACATGATATACGGATACGCTACCATGGTGACCTTTTCATTCATGATAGATGCCGTCCTGCTCGGACGCAAGTCTTCCGTACAGATACTCGTCTTTTCTTCCAAATATCAGGAAGTGGCCGATTTCATAATCAAGGAAATGGACAGGGGAGTGACGGCCATATATGCGCAGGGCTGGTATTCCAAGGAAGACAGCAAGGTCCTGCTGATAGTGGCGCGGAAAACGCAGCTGCATCAGATCACTGGAGCCATCAAGTCCATAGACAACAAGGCATTCGTGTCGGTGTCCACGGCAACGAGTGTCTACGGGGAAGGATTCGAAGAGATAAAGACAGGTCTGAAACTTAAAAACAATAAACAGAAACAGAATGACGGTATTGAAAAAAACAGTATGGACAACGATTAAGGAATATGCCCTGATTTCGTTGGGACTGCTCTGTTATGTAGCCGGATGGTCGGTTTTTTTGATTCCGAACAATCTCATAGGAGGCGGAGTATCGGGTTTGAGCGCTATCGTGTACTATGCCGTAGGGCTTCCCATGGGATATACGTATTTGTTCGTGAATGTAGTTCTTCTGTTGTTGGCATTCAAGGTCATGGGCACCGGCTTCGGGGGCAAGACTATTTATGCCATCGTGTTCACGTCCGTGCTCCTGAATATATTGCCTCCTCTGATACCGGATTCGATATCCCAGGAGCTCGCCGTATCCAACGGAAAAATGCTCTGTACGATTATCGGAGGCGTGATGACGGGAGTCGGCATAGGCATGTCCATTTCTCAGGGCGGCAGTACCGGGGGAACGGATATCATCGCCCTGATAATATCCAAATTCCGCAATGTTTCTCCCGGACGGCTTATATTGCTGATGGACGTCGTCATCATCCTGTCTTCCATGCTTTTCCCGTCATACTATGTCGGTACGGAGACGGTGATACCGTTCTCGGAAAAACTGGCTACTTCCATATACGGTCTTATACTCATTACCGTAAACGGGTATGTCATAGATATCTATCTGTCCGGTACCAAGCAGTCGGTCCAGGTTTTCATCTTTTCGAAGAAATATGCGGAAATAGCGGATGCAGTGACGATGAATATGGGACGCGGGGTGACGCGCATTCAGGCCGAAGGCTGGTACACCAAGTCCGAAAGCGACATACTGATGATTTTAGCCAGAAAGACAGATCTGAATCTGCTTTTGAGATATGTGAAAGCTATAGATTCCAAGGCGTTTCTGTCTGTATCCAATGTCATGGGGGTTTACGGTCTCGGTTTCGAAACTCTTAAAGGCGGAAATCGTAAAAAAGATAAAAAAAGAGAAAAAGTTTCGGATAACCAAACGGAAAATTTATAAAAAAAGAGAAATTTCGTTTAAAAAGATAAAAACTTGCACTGGACCTCTCCCGGAAATTTTTCTGAGGAGAGGTTATTTTGTATTTTTGTAAAACTGATCATTGTTCATCGAATGATATCGCGTGTGTTGTATTGAAAATCCAGATTACTGATTATCACCATTTATATGAAAACTATTCTATTGCTCGTCCTGAGCATTCCGGTATCATGCATTGTCGCAATATCGTTCATGTTTCTGTACAAGACTCACGGTGCCGGACTGAAGAAAAGGTTTTTCCGGAAGAAACGCTCGAAGAGGACTGGGCAGAAGCAGGTCCATCATAAGGATGAATCCATCGGAAACGTGTACAATCGGCTTAATCTGTATTTCGAGAATGAAAAGCCATATTTAGACAGCAACCTTACCATTTCGGACGTGGCGAAAAAACTGTATACGAACAAGGTATACGTATCTCAGGCGGTCAACCGGTATGCAGGGTTGAATTTCTGCCAGTATGTAAACCGCTATCGCGTATTTTATGCCATGGATCTGCTCAGGGCGAAGCCGGGTTTGCGTATTTCGGAGGTGGCATACATGTCTGGATTCAATTCTACGGCGTCCATCAACATATCTTTCCGGTTTTTCGTTCATACTACTCCCGGCGACTGGAGCCGCGGGATAAGACGTTCGTCTTCGCCGGAAATTCCTCCCCGTCCTTCCAAACGGAGGTCCCGTAGCAAATAGATTTGCTCTGTACTCGGCTTTTGGTATGTTTGGCTGGCGCCATAAATACCATGCGCCTCGACATAGCAAATAGATTTGCTCTGTACTCGGCTTTTGAGTATGTTTGGCTGGCGCCATAAATACTCTGCGCCTCGACATAGCAAATAGATTTGCTCTGTACTCGGCTTTTGAGTATTTTTGCCCATAAAAATAAGGAATTATGGCGGACGAGAAGATAATATTTTCAATGAACGGGGTAGGCAAGACTCTGCCTCACAACAACAAGGTCATTCTTAAAGACATTTATCTGTCCTTTTTCTACGGGGCGAAGATCGGTATCATCGGTTTGAACGGCTCCGGAAAATCCACGTTGCTGAAAATCATTGCAGGAGTGGAAAAGGCATATCAGGGCGAAGTGGTCTGGGCTCCTGGCTATTCCGTAGGCTATCTCGAGCAGGAACCGCAGATGGATCCGGACAAGACCGTGCTCGAAACCGTGCAGGAAGGAGTGCAGGAGGTGATGGATCTTCTGAAGGAGTATGAAGAAGTGAATATGAAATTTGCCGAGCCCATGAGCGACGAAGAGATGGCCGCGCTTATTGAAAGGCAGGGAGAACTTACCGAGAAGATCGAACATTGCGAAGGCTGGGAGATAGATGCGAAACTCGAACGGGCCATGGATGCTCTGCAATGCCCTCCTTCCGATGCGAAAATCGCAAATCTGAGCGGAGGAGAACGCAGACGGGTGGCTTTGTGCCGCCTGTTGCTTCGTCAGCCTGACGTCCTGCTTCTCGACGAGCCGACCAACCATTTGGATACGGAGAGCATACAGTGGCTCGAAGCCCATCTCCATCAATATAAAGGCACTGTCATAGCCGTGACCCATGACAGGTATTTCCTCGACAATGTCGCGGGATGGATTCTCGAACTCGACAGGGGCGAAGGTATTCCGTGGAAAGGAAATTACTCTTCATGGCTCGAGCAGAAGAGCCGCAGGTTGGAAATGGAGGAAAAGCAGGAGAGCAAGCGCCGGAAAACACTCGAACGGGAACTCGAATGGGTGAGAATGGCTCCGAAAGCCCGTCAGGCCAAATCCAAGGCCAGGCTCGGAGCATACGAGAAACTCGCCGGACAGGATGCCCGTGAGAAAGAGGCTTCGTTGGAAATTTTTATTCCTAACGGCCCGAGGCTCGGAAACAAGGTCATCAATTTCCATGACGTATCGAAAGCATACGGAGACAAACTGCTTTTCGAGCATCTGAACTTTGTACTTCCGCCTGCTGGAATAGTGGGAGTGATAGGCCCGAACGGAGCCGGCAAGACCACTCTTTTCCGTCTTATAATGGGCTATGAGCAGCCTGACAGCGGCAGCGTTGAGATCGGCGATACCGTGAAGATAGCGTACGTCGACCAGCAGCACAAGAGCATCGATCCAGAAAAAACGGTGTATGAAACGATTGCAGGAGACTCGGATTTCGTGAAGCTCGGCAGGAGGGAAGTAAATGCAAGGGCATATGTTTCGCGATTCAATTTTTCCGGAGCCGATCAGGAGAAACTTTGCGGGGTTTTGTCCGGAGGTGAAAGAAACAGGCTGCATCTGGCTTTGACCCTGAAGGATGAGGGCAACGTCCTGCTTCTCGACGAGCCGACCAACGATGTCGACGTGAATACTATCCGCGCGTTGGAAGAGGGCCTGGAAAACTTCGCAGGCTGTGCCGTGGTCGTATCGCACGACAGATGGTTTCTCGACAGGATTGCGACGCATATCCTCGCATTCGAAGGAGATTCGCAGGTTTATTTCTTCGAAGGGTCTTACTCCGAGTATGAAGAGAACAAAAAAATGCGGCTCGGGAACGATACCCCTCACCGCTTCAAATACAAAAAACTTGTAGAGTAGTTTTTTTTTCTTAGAAATTGAAATACCGTGCAGCGTTGTTGTAGGAGATGTCTTTTACCACCTGGTGGATAAACGGCATCTCCGATTTAGGAAGTTTGCCTTTGGCAATGTCTTCGCCGATGACGCTGCAGAGAATCCTGCGGAAATACTCGTGGCGAGGATATGAAAGGAAACTCCTGGAATCCGTGAGCATGCCGACGAATCTCGTGAGCAGTCCGAGTGCTGAAAGTGCATTCATCTGCTTGCGCATTCCGTCTTCCTGATCGAGGAACCACCATCCTGAGCCGAGCTGCATCTTTCCTGCCACCGAGCCGTCGTTGAAGGTATAGGCCATGGTTGCCAATACTTCATTGTCTTTCGGATTCAGGTTGTAAAGTATGGTTTTGGTCAGTTTGTCTTCCATGGCAAGCCTGTTCAGGAACTTGTGGCCTGCTGCGGCGCACTGTACATCGTGGATGGCATCGTATCCGGTATCAGGGCCGAGGATATTGTACATTTTGGTGTTGTTGTCCCTGATAGCGCCGATGTGGAACTGCTGTGCCCAGCCCTTTTCCCAGTCCATCCTGGCGAAATCGAGCAGCATCGCGCTTCTGAATTTCAGGATTTCAATTTCCGATACAGGATCTCCCTTGAGACCCTTTCTGAATATTGCGTCGATTTCCTCCATTTCGAAGTCTTCCGCATAGAATGTCTCCAAACCGTGGTCCGACAGACGGCATCCCATGGATGCGAAGAAATCGTGCCTTTTGCGCAGAGCGTCCATAAGGTCCTGATAGCCTGTTATCTGCACCCCGCTCACTTCCGACAGTCTGCCTATGTACTCTGCATAACCCGGTTTTTCGATAGCCATAGCCTTGTCCGGTCTCCATGCCGGAAGGACTTTCACTCCGAAAGGATGCTCCGCAATATATTTGTGATATTCGAGCGAATCCACAGGGTCGTCCGTAGTGCACACCACCTTCACGTTGAACATTTTCATCAGTTCCTGTCCCCTGTATTCCGGAGTCTGGAGCTTTTCCGTGCATGTATCGTATATCTGTCTCGCAGTCTGAGGATTCAGAATTTCATACACGCCGAACACGCGTGCAAGCTCGAGATGAGTCCAGTGGTAGAGAGGATTCCTCATCGTGTAAGGCACCGTTTCCGCCCATTTTTCGAATTTTTCATAGCTGCTCCTGCTGCCGGTGATGAACTCCTCCGGGATGCCGTTTCCCCTCATTGCCCTCCATTTGTAGTGGTCTCCGCCAAGCCAGACTTCGGTCAAATCCTTGAACTGGTAGTTGTCCGCTATCATTTTCGGAACGAGATGGCAGTGATAGTCGATGATCGGCATTTTCTCCGCACTCTCGTGATAGAGTTCCCGAGCATAGTCGTTCGTAAGCATGAAGTCGTCGTTGATGAATTTCTTGTCGATGATTCCTTCGATGTTCTCTTTTACCTTTGAAAATATCTTGTCCATTTTCTTTATAGAAATTAATTGGTTATTGTTATTGTCTGCGACAATGCCGTTGCCATGCAAAAGAAAAATTGTCGTTTTGCAATGATTGTTTCTGCAAATATCGTTTCCATTGACGGCATCGATGTTTAAAATTGTTCAAAAAGATGGCATAAATTGACAAATCCCGACAAATATAATAAAAAGACCGTGAACGAACACGGAAAAGTATTACATTTGCGCAAAACCGAATTCCGATAAATCGAATTATAATCATGGAAAGATTGAACAGAACAACAGTTCAGGCGACAAAGTATCCTGAAAAAATCATCCAGTTCGGAGAGGGCAACTTCCTCAGGGCTTTCGTGGACTGGATCGTATGGAAAACTAACAAGGCTGCCGACTTCAATGCCGGAGTCGTCGTAGTGCAGCCTATTGACAGAGGCATGGTGGATGTCCTGAATGAACAGGACGGGCTTTATCATCTCAATCTTCAGGGTATAGACAAGGGGCAGCCGGTGGACTCTCTCGACATGATAGACGTGATTACCAGAGGAATAAATCCTTACAGAGACTTCGACGACTATATGGCTCTTGCCGAGAATCCGGAAATCCGCTTTGTCATATCGAATACTACCGAGGCCGGAATCGCTTTCGATCCGACATGCAGGCTCGAAGACCGTCCGGCATCCTCTTATCCGGGCAAGCTGACGCAGCTGCTTTACAGACGCTATTGCCATTTCAATGGCGATGAAGGCAAGGGGCTGATCATTTTCCCTTGCGAACTGATTTTCCTGAACGGCAGGGAGCTGAAAAAATGCATCTATCAGTATATCGACCTCTGGAATCTCGGAGAAGATTTCAAAAAGTGGTTCGAAAATGCATGCGGAGTGTACTGCACCCTCGTGGACAGGATAGTGCCGGGATATCCGAAAGACAATATAAACGAGCTGCTCGACCGCGCGGGTTTCGAGGACAGGATAGTCGTGAAGGCCGAGATTTTCCATCTGTGGGTCATAGAGGCTCCGGAGTCGGTAGCAAAGGAATTTCCGGCAGACAAGGCCGGGCTGAACGTGCTTTTCGTTCCGAGCGAAGCTCCTTATCATGAAAGAAAGGTCACTCTTCTGAACGGTCCTCATACGGTTCTTTCTCCCGTGGGCTATCTTTCAGGATTGGATACCGTGAAAGAATGCGTCGAGGATCCGCTTATCGGCAAGTTCGTCAGGAAAGTGATGTATGAAGAGCTGATAGAAACCCTCGATCTGCCTATGGAGGAGTTGAAGCAGTTCGCCGATGCCGTCATGGAGCGCTTCGTAAACCCGTATGTAAAACATTTCGTGACCAGCATCATGCTGAATTCGTTCCCTAAATACAAGACGAGGGATTTGCCGGGCCTCAAGACTTACCTGAAGCGCAGGGGCGAACTTCCGCAGGGATTGGTGCTCGGACTTGCCGGCATCATCACATATTATAAAGGAGGCAAGAGGGGAGATGTCGAAATAGTGCCTGCCGACGATGCGGCAATAGTAGCTCTCCTGAAAGACCTGTGGGCTGCCGGCGATACCGCAAAAGTCGCCGAAGGAGTCCTCGGTGCCGAATTCATCTGGGGAGAAAACCTGAATGCCATACCGGGACTGACGGCTCTTCTTGCAGAGAAACTCGCGCTGATTCAGTCGGAAGGCATGAGAAAGGCTGTTGAATCCGTAGTGCTTTAAGCCATGGCAGCCGTCATAAAGATAAATTCTGCAGACAATGTCGCCGTAGCCGTCTCGAATGTGGCGGCGGGCGATGTCTGTCATGTGGACGGCAGGCGGATCCGGGCTGTTTCCGACATACCTGCCGGTCATAAGATAGCTCTTTCTTCTCTGAAACAGGGAGATGATGTCATCAAATACGGATATCCGATAGGTCATCTGCTGCAGGATGTGCCGGAGGGCGGCCTGATCGACCACAATATATTGAAAACCAACCTGTCAGGAATCCTCGAATACAGGTATGAGCCGATTCCGGCCAATGTCGGCAAATCGGATGTCCGCGCTACCTTCAAGGGTTACCGCAGGAGCATCGGCAAGGTCGGTGTACGGAATGAACTGTGGGTGATTCCTACCGTAGGCTGTGTCAACGGGGTTGCCGAGGCCATAGCAAGAAATTTCAGACTTGTTGCCGGAGAATTTCCGGCAATAGAAAAAACAGTAGCCTTTCCTCACAACTACGGCTGTTCCCAGCTCGGAGACGACCATGAAAACACGAGAAAGATACTTGCCGACATGGTGCGGCATCCGAATGCTGCCGGAGTATTGGTGGTATCCTTGGGATGCGAGAACAATCAGCTGCAGGCGTTCCGCGAATTGGTCGGCCCGGTCGACGGGGCCCGTGTGAAATTCATGGAATGTCAGAAGACCGAAGGAAACGAGGTCGAAGCCGGGGTCGGACTCTTGAAGGAAATAGCCGCGGCCTGTGCGGATGACAAACGTGTGGAAATTCCGGCTTCGGAGTTGAAGGTGGGACTCAAATGCGGCGGTTCGGACGGCTTTTCCGGAATCACAGCCAATCCTTTGCTCGGACGGTTTTCGGACTGGATCGTTTCCCAGGGCGGAACGACAGTGCTGACGGAAGTCCCGGAGATGTTCGGAGCCGAGACCATCCTGATGTCGAGATGCAGGGATAAGGCTACGTTCGACAAGACGGTCAGCCTGATAAACGATTTCAAGGAATACTTTATTTCCAACAGGCAGCCTGTCTATGAAAACCCTTCTCCCGGCAACAAGGCCGGAGGAATATCCACCCTCGAGGAAAAATCTTTGGGCTGTACGCAGAAATCCGGAAAATCGGCAGTGATGGATGTCCTGAAATACGGAGACACGCTGAAAACTCCAGGCCTGAATCTCCTGAGTGCCCCTGGCAATGACCTCGTGGCCGCTACCGCCTTAGCGTCGGCCGGCTGTCAGATAGTGCTTTTTACCACGGGCCGGGGAACTCCGTTCGGAACATTCGTCCCTACGGCGAAAATATCTACCAACAGCCGCCTTGCAGCCTCCAAACCGGGCTGGATAGATTTCAACGCAGGATCTATCCTCGACGGCAAGCCGACAGCATCTGTAGATGACGACTTTATCGACTTCGTGCTGTCTGTCGCCTCCGGTGAAAAGACCTGCAATGAAAAATCCGGCTATTCCGAAATAGCCATATTCAAGACAGGCGTCACACTGTGACGCCTGTCTTAGAGGTAGCCCCAAAGGGGTATAGCTGTACTTATCTGATAAACAGCAGCTCGCGGTATTTCGGAAGCGTCCACATCCGGTCGTCCACGATGAGTTCTAACTTGTCTATGTGATATCTGATCTCATCAAGATAAGGGAAGACCGTGTCATGATATGCAATGGCCTTTTCCCTCTCATCCTGGATCCTGTTGGCTATTTTTCTCGCTTCAACCATGGCATCGACATGCTCCTTGATAAAGGCCGTATGCGAAGAAATGGCTTCGATGAGTTCGACATTCCTGACTGTAAGTTTGTCCGCTTTTTCTTCCGGGAAGATTTCGTGCATCTTGTATACATTGTCTATGAGCGAACTCTGGTATTTGGTCGCAACGGGAACTATATGGTTAAGGGCAAGATCGCCGAGCACGCGGGCTTCGATCTGTATCTTTTTCGTGTATGTTTCCCATTTGACTTCATTCCTGGCCTCGAGTTCTTTCCTGTTCATCACGCCGGCCGTTTCGAACATATTGACACTCTCGTCGGTGAGGTAGCTGTCATATATGAGAGGAACGCTCGTCTCGCAGTCAAGACCTCTGCTTTTTGCCTCTGCTTTCCATTCGTCGCTGTATCCGTTGCCGTCGAAACGTATAGGCTCGCAGATTTTTATGTATTCCTTTATCACGCCTAATATGGCAGAGAATTTTTCTTCGCCTGCGGCAATGCGCTTGTCCACTGCGGATTTGAATTCTTTCAGCTGTTCGGCCAATGCCGAATTGAGGACGATCATTGCGCTGGCGCAATTCGCTTCCGAGCCTACTGCCCTGAACTCGAATCTGTTGCCTGTAAAGGCAAATGGCGAAGTCCTTTTCCTGTCGGTGTTGTCCATGAGAATTTCAGGAATCTGTGGGATTCCGAGTTTCATTCCTTTTTTGCCGCCCAACGACTGGAGGTTTTCCGGCTCGCTTTCTTCGATGTGTTTCAGTACGGCGGAAAGCTGGGAGCCGAGGAAGATGGATATGATGGCAGGAGGTGCTTCATTGGCCCCGAGCCTGTGTGCGTTGCTGGCGCTGATGATGGACGCTTTCAACAGCCCGTTATGCTTGTAGACAGCCATAAGAGTGTTGACTATGAACGTGATGAATCTGAGATTCCCGGAAAAATCCTTCCCCGGAGACATCAGTCCTATGCCGGTATCCGTGCCGAGCGACCAGTTGTTATGCTTGCCGCTTCCGTTGATCCCCTTGAAAGGCTTCTCGTGCAGAAGTACGCGGAAACCATGGTTGCGTGCGATTTTTCTCATCAGAGACATTATCAGCATGTTATGGTCGTTCGCTAAATTGCACTCCTCATAGACCGGGGCCAGTTCGAACTGGTTTGGTGCTACTTCGTTGTGCCTCGTTTTTACCGGGATGCCGAGTTTGAGCGCTTCTATTTCCAATTCTTTCATGAAAGCCGCTACCCTGGTCGGAATGGCTCCGAAATAATGGTCTTCCAACTGCTGGTTCTTGGCCGAGTCGTGTCCCATGAGGGTGCGCCCCGTCAGCAGCAGATCCGGGCGTGCGGCATACAGGCCTTCATCGACTAAAAAGTATTCCTGTTCCCAGCCCAAATAGGCATAAACCTTTCCTACTTCCGGATTGAAGTAGCGGCATATGTCGGTAGCCGCCTTGTCCACGGCTCTCAGCGCCTTGAGCAGAGGGGCCTTGTAGTCGAGGGATTCGCCCGTATACGCGATGAAGATGGTCGGGATGCAGAGGGTGTCGTCTACGATGAACGCCGGAGAAGACGGATCCCAGGCGGAATATCCGCGCGCCTCGAAGGTATTCCTGATGCCTCCGTTGGGGAATGAGGACGCATCAGGCTCCTGCTGCACGAGCAGTTTTCCTGTAAATTCTTCGATGACGCCGCCTTTGCCGTCATGCTCTATGAATGAGTCATGCTTTTCGGCGGTACCCTCTGTCAGCGGTGCAAACCAGTGCGTATAGTGCGTCGCACCCATTTCTACCGCCCACCTTTTCATCCCGGCGGCCACTTCGTCAGCGATACTCCTGTCGAGAGCCGAACCTGTATCGATGACTTTGGCTAATTTCTCGAACACGTCGGCCGGAAGATACCTGAACATTTTTTCCCGGTTGAATACATACATGCCGAAATATTCGGACGGACGGTTCACGGGGATGTCTACCGGAGACGGCTTTTTGCCGAATGCCGCCTCCACCATTTTGAATCTTAATGTTGACATGACAGAAAAGTTTTGATGTACTATTTGTTGAAGTATTTTTTTATTCTTTCCATGGCTTCGATGCAGTCGTATCTTTCACCGAAAGCCGTGAGTCTGAGATAGCCTTCACCGCTCGGTCCGAATCCCGAGCCTGGTGTTCCGACTACATGGACCTTGTTGAGAAGATAATCGAAAAATTCCCATGAAGTCATCCCGTCCGGAGTTTTCAGCCAGATGTACGGGGCGTTTACTCCGCCGTAGACCTTGAGACCTGCATCCCGGAGCCCTTCCCTCATGATGCGGGCGTTCTCCATGTAGTAGCCTATGATTTTCCTGACCTGCTTTTTCCCTTCAGGAGTGTAAATGGCTTCAGCTCCTCTTTGGGTGATATAGCTCGTACCGTTGAATTTCGTGCATTGCCTTCTGTTCCACAGCTTGTTCAGGCTGATTCTCGAATCGTCCAAGAGTGCTCCGCTTACTTCGTGCGGCACGACGGTATAGGCGCATCTTACCCCGGTAAATCCCGCCGTCTTGGAAAAACTCCTGAATTCCACCGCACATTTTTTTGCTCCTCTTATTTCATAAATGGAATGCGGTATGTGGTCTTCCTGGATGAAAGCCTCGTATGCGGAATCATACAGAATCAGTGTGTCGTTCGCCAAGGCATAGTTCACCCACTCTTTCAGCTGCTCCTTGGTCAGGACCGTTCCGGTAGGATTGTTCGGATAGCAGAGGTACACTATATCCACGCGATGGTCTGGAATCCGGGGAAGAAAACCGTTCTCTGCCGTGCAGGGCATGTACGTGATATTGCTCCAGTGCCCGTCCCTGCTGATGTCTCCGGCACGCCCGTCTATGACATTGCTGTCCACATAAACCGGATATATCGGATCGGTGACCCCGACGCTGTTGTCGGTGCTCAGTATGTCGCAGAAATTTCCCGTATCGCTTTTGGCTCCGTCGCTGATGAATATTTCCGATTTGTCGAGATATATCCCGCGCGGCTGATAGTCGTACCGCAGAATGGCGTTTATCAGGAAATCGTATCCCTGCTCAGGCCCGTAACCTTTGAACGTGGCTGCGTTGGACATTTCTTCCACAGCCTTGTGCATGGCTTTTATGCACACTTCCGGAAGCGGTCGTGTGACGTCGCCTATGCCTAATCTTATCAGTCTGATTTCAGGATTGGCTTTCTTGAATGACTGGATTTTTTTCGCGATATCCGAAAACAGGTAACTTCCGGGTAGTTTCAGAAAATTTTCATTGACAAGTGCCATAATCCTATTTGTTTAGTCGTTTATATTTCGTATTCGATTTCTCCCTCGAAGACTTTTACTGCCGGCCCTGTCATCAGGACGTGTCTTTGAGGAGTGATTTCTATGGTGAGATGTCCTCCGTCCATCTCAATGACGGATTTCGAGCCTGAAAAGGCAGTCTCGGAAGCAGTCCCGGAAACCGAGTTCCCTGTCCATGCCATTTTTCCGCTGGCGAGAGCGGCGGCTACGGCCGTAGCGCATGCTCCTGTCCCGCATGCCTTTGTGATTCCCGAGCCCCTTTCCCAGACTTTCATCCTTATTGCCCCGTTTCCTAAATTCTGGGCGAATTCGACATTTGTCCTGTCCGGGAACAGCGGATCATTTTCGATGGCCGGCCCTTCGTTCTCCACGGCGATGCCGTCTAAGTCGTCCGTAAAAATCACGAAATGCGGATTGCCCATGGAAAGCGAGATACCTTCACGGGGAAAGCGTCCGCCTGTTTTCAGCTTTTCGATTCCCGAAGGCATCCCCATGTCCACGCAGACACGGTCCACGGTGCCGTCGGGATTCACTTCCAAATTCAGTGTTTTGATTCCGGACAATGTTTCGAGCCTGATGGATGTCCTGTCCGTGAGGCCTGTTTCATACAGGTATTTCCCGACACATCTGCTTGCGTTTCCGCACATCATCGCTTCCGAGCCGTCGGCGTTGAATATCCTCATGCTGAAGTCGGCCGTATCGGAATAACCTATGAGAACGAGACCGTCGCTGCCGATTCCGGTATGTTGCAGACTCCATTTGCGGGAAACGGATGCCGGGTCGGGAATGGAATACTGCATCGTATTTACATAGATGTAGTCATTTCCCGCTCCTTGCATTTTAGTGAATTTGACTTTCGTTTTCATTTCCCGTAATTCCTGACACAAAATTACGCCGAATTGCATACGGCCTGTACGGTTTTCAGCAGTTTTCTTATAAAAAATTTTTAACAGTATAAAACAATTAGCTGTTGCGGTGCAATATCGGATAAATCGTAAGTAAAACCCGGGAATTTATAACAATTATCCACAAAGGGGCTATCTGCGATATTCCCTCGAGTGTAGCGGAGTAACCTCCGCAGGCGAAGCCGGAGTCTATGATGTATAGGCCAGATCATGCACGCCTGACACCGCACGGCCGCTCGGGTCGTTCTTGCCTTTGAACGATTCGTCCCATGCCAATGCTTCGGCGGTGGAACACGCCACGCTCGGTACACTCGGTACGCTCATGGCTGCGCTTTCGCTCGGGAAGTGCTCCTCGAAAATGCTTCTGTAGAAATATTCTTCCTTGTTCTGGGGCGGATTGACAGGGAATCTTTCACTGGCAAGCGCCATCTGTTCATCCGATACGGCTTCCGATGTCAGCTTTTTCAGCGTGTCTATCCAGCCGTATCCTACTCCGTCGCTGAACTGTTCTTTCTGTCTCCATACGATTTCTTCCGGAAGCATGTCTGAAAAGGCCTCTCTGAGGATTTTCTTTTCAATAGTCCGCCCTTGGCACATTTTGGCTGCAGGATTCAGGCTCATCGCAGTGTCGAGGAATTCCTTGTCGAGAAACGGAACACGGCCTTCCACGCCCCATGCTGCGAGAGACTTGTTTGCCCGGAGGCAGTCATACAGGTGAAGTTTGGAAAGTTTCCGCACGGTTTCTTCATGAAAAGCTCTGGCATCCGGAGCCTTGTGGAAATACAGATAGCCGCCGAATATCTCGTCAGCTCCTTCTCCGCTCAGCACCATCTTGATTCCCATGGACTTGATGACCCTGGCCAAAAGGTACATCGGAGTGGAAGCCCTGACTGTCGTCACATCGTATGTCTCGATGAAGTAGATGACATCCCTGAGAGCATCGATACCCTCCTGTATGGTATAGTTGATTTCATGGTGGACAGTTCCTATATGGTCTGCTGTCATCCTCGCTTTTGCCAAATCCGGCGCGCCTTTCAGACCTATGGCGAAACTGTGCAGCTGCGGCCACCAGGCATCATTCCTGTCGCCTGATTCTATACGCTTGGAAGCAAATTTTTTCGCAACGGCGGAGATGATGGAACTGTCGAGCCCTCCGGACAGCAGAACGCCGTACGGCACATCGCTCATCAGCTGGCGCTTTACCGCAGCTTCCAGTGCGGTCCGCAGTGCGGATAGATCCGCAGGGTTGTCCTTTACATTGTCGTAATCCTCCCAGCCGCGCCTGTACCAGCGTTTCATCACGCCTTCGCTTCCGATATAGAGATGCCCGGGCAGAAAAGGTTCGTAGCTGTCGCAGATACCTTCGAGTGCTTTCAGTTCGCTGGCGCAATAAATCCGTCCTTCCCTGTCCTTGCCGATATATAAAGGTATGACCCCTATGGGATCGCGGGCAATGAGGAAATCGTCTTTTTCTTCGTCGTACAATGCGAATGCGAAAATTCCGTTCAGATCTTCGAGAAAGCCTGTACCCTTTTCCCGGTACAATGCTAATATGACTTCGCAGTCGCTTCCCGTAGAAAACCGGTATTTTCCATCGAATCTTTTCCTGATTTCCTGATGATTGTAGATTTCGCCGTTGACGGCCAATACCTGTTTCCCGTCAGGGGAGAACAAGGGCTGTCCGCCGCTGGCCGGATCTACGATTGACAGTCTTTCGTGCGCGAGGACTGCCGATTTTCCCGTATGGATACCGCTCCAGTCCGGCCCCCTGTGCCTGATTCTTCTGGACATGGTCAGGGCGGTTTCCCTGAATCTTCCGGGATTGCCCTTTATATTGAATATTGCTGCTATTCCGCACATGAGTCTATAGTTTTTTCAGATATGAATCGATGTCTGCCGCCGCCTTGCGCCCCGAAGCGATGCACCTGACCACAAGACTGGCTCCGCTCGCCGCATCTCCTGCCAAGAATACGTTTTCAGGGTACTCGGGATGTACCGGTTTCAGAAATCCCATGGCTAAAAGTACCATGTCGGCCTTGATGATCTCTTTCTTTCCTGTAGCCTTCATTACCGGCCGTCCTCCGTCAGGTGCCGGCTCCCAGACTACCTCTTCAACTTCGGCTCCGGCGACATTTCCCTGACTGTTTGCGACGAATTTGTTCGTATTCAGGCACCATCTTCTGATACAGCCCTCCTCGTGGCTGCTGCTGGTTTTCAAAACCATCGGCCACTGCGGCCATGGAGTCGCCGGATTTTCCCCGACAGGAGGTTTCGGCATGATTTCTATCTGCGTCACGCTTGCCGCACCTTGCCTGATGCTCGTACCTATGCAGTCGCTTCCGGTGTCTCCGCCTCCTATGACCAGGACTTTCTTTCCTTTCGCGCTGATTCGTTCTTCTTTCGGGAAGATCTGGCCGGCAAGCACTCTGTTTTGTTGCGACAGCATCTCCATGGCCAAATAAATTCCTTTCAGATTCCGGCCCGGTATGTTCAGGTCTCTTGCCTGCGGCGTCCCGGTGCAGATACAGTATGCGTCGAAGCCCTCCGGAAGTTTTTCGGGGTCGATGCAGGTACCTGTCCTGAACGAAATGCCTTCGGCTTCCATCACAGCCAACCTGCGGTCGATGATGGCCTTGTTCAGTTTGAAGTTCGGAATCCCGAAGCGCAGGAGACCTCCTATATATTCATCCTTTTCGAATACGGTGACATCGTAGCCTTTCCTGTTCAGCTGGTTTGCGGCTGCCAGGCCTGCCGGGCCCGAGCCGATAACCGCCACTTTCTTTCCGTTTGCCTGCCATTTCCCCGGTTTGACATACCCTTCTCTGAAAGCTGCCTCTATGACAGCTGCCTCGTCCTCCCGCACCGTCACCGGAGCATCGAAACTCAGCTTCAGAACGCAGCTTTTTTCGCAGAGTGCAGGGCATACCCGTCCGGTGAATTCCGGAAAGTCATTCGTGAGCGACAGTATCTCGTATGCTTCTTTCCATCTGCCGTGATACATGGCGTCCTGGAATTCCGGAGGCCTGTTCCCGAGAGGGCAGGCCCAGTGGCAGAACGGCACTCCGCAGTCCATGCATCGGGATGCC
>CALUSD010000133.1 GCA_944323295.1 uncultured Bacteroidales bacterium
TTAGATGTAAGGTAATACAAACGTCTCAGTGACGTCTAAATAACGGAAACATGAAACTGCGTTGCGAAAATTTAGTCAAGAAATACGGGCCGAGAACAGTCGTGAAAGGCGTATCGATGGAAGTCGAACAGGGGGAAATCGTAGGTTTCCTCGGTCCCAATGGCGCCGGCAAGACTACGAGTTTCTATATGATAACGGGACTGATAGTTCCCAACGGAGGCAAAATCTATCTCGATGATGAAGATATCACCGGTCTGCCCATGTACAAACGGGCGCAGAAAGGAGTAGGATATTTGGCTCAGGAAGCCTCCGTATTCAGGCGCATGACAGTGGAGAACAACATAATGTCCGTAATGGAAATGTCTTCATTCTCAAAAGCCGAAAGAAAAGAACGTCTCGAATCACTTATTGACGAATTCAATCTGCATAAGGTCCGCAAGAGCCTCGGAATCCAGCTTTCCGGAGGAGAAAGGCGCCGCTGCGAAATCGCCAGGGCTTTGGCTATCGATCCCAAATTCATCCTTCTCGACGAGCCTTTTGCCGGAGTGGATCCCATTGCCGTCGAAGATATCCAGCATATCATCGCCCGACTTAAATACAAGAATATCGGCGTCATCATTACCGACCATAATGTGGGCGAAACATTGGCCATCATCGACCGTGCCTATTTGCTTTATGAAGGAAATATCCTTCAAAGCGGTACTCCTGAGGAGCTTGCGGCGGATGAGGAGGTGAGGACGAAGTATCTTGGGTCTACCTTTGTTCTGAAACGTTCCGCCGCCGTTCTTTGATGACGGAACGGGCGGTCTGCGGCGTTGCGTCGGGCTCGTGCTCAGTCATTTACGGGAGTAAACTCCTGTCGCTCTCGCCCTCGCGGCCTGTCATCTCGAGCGAAGTCGAGAGATCTGCCCGAAAGATGAGTGAATCGGTGAACAGATCTCTCGACTTCGCTCAAGATGACAATAGGCGGGCTTCGCTCGAGATGACAATAGGCAGCTTCGCCCGAGATGCCAGAAAATTACTTGACCCTCTCGCCGTACGACCTGTCGGTAGTATTTACCCTGATCTTTTCACCCTGATTGATGAAAAGAGGTACCATTATCGTAGCTCCGGTCTCGAGAGTAGCCTCTTTCAGGGCGCTTGTAGACGCGGTATCGCCTTTGACTGCCGGCTCGGTATAGGTCACTTCCAGCTCTACATAAGTCGGAAGTTCGCAGGTAAGGCATCTTTCCTCGTCGGCCAGGAACATCATTTCCACATGCTGACCCTCTTTCATGAGGTCTGCATTGTCCACGAGATCTCCGTCGAGGTGGATCTGCTCGAAAGTTTCCTCGTGCATGAAGTTGTATCCGTCCTCATCCTTGTAAAGGAACTGGTAAGGGCGTCTTTCAACATTGATTGTTTCGATTTTTGCACCGGCAGTGAAAGTATTTTCAAGAATGCGGCCGTTTTCGAGGTTGCGAAGTTTCGTCTTGACGAAAGCCGGACCCTTTCCCGGTTTTACGTGCTGGAACCATACTATTGAGCAAGGCTTTCCGTTATAGTTGATGTAAAGACCGTTTTTGAAATCAGCTGTTGTTGCCATATAGTTTATTTATTTTAAGAATAATTTCATGCATTTTGCCGACAGCGCCGGGACCCGTGCAGGTCCTGTCCGCTTTTGCGGCTGCAAAAATATAAAAATGAATTGATTCCGCAAAATCTATCCTTCCGAATTGAATGCCAATATATCATTGGCAATGTCCTCGAGCAGCCATTTCGGTGTGGATGCCGCCCCGCATATTCCCACCTTGTCGTCATCTCTGAACCATTCCTTCCGGATTTCGTCCGGAGTCTCGATATGGTATGTCCGGATATTGAGCGATTTGCATCTGTCGCACAGCACTTTCCCGTTCGAACTGGCTTTGCCTGATACGAAAATCAGTATGTCATGGTCTATGGCGAACTTGGACAGTCTGGCATGCCGTGTCGCTACCTGAGAGCAGATGGTATTGTGCACTGTCAGAAGCCCTCTGCCGGCAAACCTTTGCATCGGAAGCTCGTTTTCCTTGGCCATCATTTCCTCTAACCGAGAGCATATCGAAGAGTATTCGGCCGGATTCTTGGTAGTCTGGGAGAATATTTCTATATGCTTTTTCAAATTTATCTTTCCGTCGGCTATGGCATCTTCGAGCATCCTCATGTTCTCTATTACCAAAGCATTCCCCTCGGCCTGTCCCAGCAGCCCGAGCACTTCCGCATGTCCTATCTTGCCGAATATGATGATCTGTCCGTCCACCGTACCCTCTTTTATTTTAGAGTATGCCTCCCGGATGCTTTCCTGAAGTTTCAGTACGACCGGACATGTGCAGTCGATTATCCTGAAATGAAGCTGTTTCGCTTTAGAATATGTGGAAGGCGGCTCGCCATGGGCCCGTATCAGCAGTGTCTCCCCGTCGGCATCCTGCATTTCCTCGAGATCGTCCTTGTCTATGGTCACAAGTCCCTTTGCACCGAGTCTTGACAGCTCTGCGTCATTGTGGACGATCGCACCGAGTGAAAAAAGTTTTCCTTCAGGCCCGTCGAGCTGTTCTTCTGCCTTTTTTATGGCCCTTGTTACGCCTGCGCAGAAACCGGAATTGGCATCGATGTCAACACTTAGATTCATGGTATTCTACTTTTTAACGTCAGTGTCTCCGAATTTGTCAGCTATCAGTTCCTTTATCCAGACCATTTGCTCGTCTAATGTCATGTAAGAATTGTCGAGCTCCACGGCATCCGCAGCCTTCGTCAGCGGCGATGCTTTTCTGTGCGAGTCGATATAGTCCCGTTCCATGACATTGGCCAGAACATCCTCGAATTTCACCTTTTCACCTTTTCCTTCCATTTCTTTCATCCTTCTCATCGCACGGATTTCAGGGTCGGCGGTCATGAAGATTTTCAATTCCGCATTCGGGAAGACAGTAGAGCCGATGTCTCTTCCGTCGATGACCGCACGTTTCTTCCTGCCGAGTTCCCTGAGTTTCCTGTCCACGAATTCACGTATTGCAGGAAGCGTCGCTATGGGGCTGACTTTTCGGGAAATGTCGAGAGAGCGGATTTCCTTTTCGATGCAGCGGCTCCCCATGTACGTCTTGCTGCCTTCGGAGTCGGTCTCGAAGTGCAGGTCTGCTTCCGGCAGCATCGAAACCAGCGTTTCCGCATCGACTTCGTTTTTATCGTCAATCAGAGAATGTTCTACGGCAAAAAGGGTGACTCCACGGTACAGAGCACCCGAATCAAGGTATATGAAACCGAATTCTTTCGCTATCAGTCTGGCGAAAGAACTTTTTCCCGTCGAGGAATATCCGTCGATGGCAATGATGATGTCTGGTATAAGCATCGGTACACGTTTATCGGGACAAATATAATGAAATTGCAGGAAAAAGTCCGATATTTGTATTGATGTGCTGACTAAAAATATTTTGATATGAAAATACTTATCATAGATGACGAGAGGTCGATACGAAATTCTCTGAAAGAGATCCTTATGGACGAAGGCTACGAAGTGGATGTTGCCGAAGACGGTGTTCAGGGCTGCGAAATGGCTGAAAAAGAGAAATACAGCGTGATTTTCTGCGATATAAAAATGCCTAAGATGGACGGTGTGGAAGTATTAGGCAGGCTCAATGAGGCAGGAATCGACTCGGCCGTCGTGATGATTTCCGGTCATGGAGATATCGACACCGCCGTGGAATGCATTAAAAAGGGAGCTTTCGATTTTATCCAGAAACCTTTAGACCTGAACAGGATTTTCATTACCATCAAGAATGCGACAGACAAGGTATCGCTTGTCAAGGAAACGAAAATTCTGAAAAAGAAAGTTTACGGCCAACAGGAAATGGTCGGGAATTCCGAGCCCATGCAGCACATCCGTGCAATAATCGACAAGGTGGCGCCTACCGATGCCCGCGTACTTATAATAGGAGCAAACGGCACCGGCAAGGAGTTGGTGGCGAGAAGTCTGCATCAGAAAAGCAGCCGCTCGTCAATGCCTTATATCGAGGTCAACTGCGCTGCAATTCCGTCCGAACTTATCGAAAGCGAATTGTTCGGACACGAAAAAGGGGCTTTTACGTCGGCCATAAAACAGCATAAGGGGAAATTCGAACAGGCTGACGGCGGCACTCTTTTCCTCGATGAAATCGGCGACATGAGCCTTGCGGCTCAGGCCAAGGTGCTTCGTGTCCTTCAGGAAAAGAAGCTGTCACGTGTGGGAAGCGACAAGGATATTGTCGTGGACGTCAGGGTGCTGGCGGCCACGAACAAAAATCTCAAGGCAGAAATCGAAAAAGGCAATTTCCGCGAAGACCTTTATCACCGCCTCAGCGTGATAGTCATCAATGTCCCGTCTTTGGACGAAAGAAAAACGGACATCCCTCTGCTCGTAGACTATTTCATTGACCAGATTTGTGCCGAGACGGGGATGCAGAAGCGCCCGGTGGAGCCTGATGCCATGAAACTCCTTGTGGACAAATCATGGTCGGGAAACATCCGGGAGTTGAGAAATGTCGTGGAAAGACTTCTTATCCTGTCCGGAGAGAAAATCACGGCTCAGGACGTAAAGGATTACGTTTATTGACGTTTTTCTTTCGGAAGTCTCACGGTAAAGCAGGCTCCGTACAGGTTGTATGACTTGCGGTACAGGATTTCACCGTTGCATTTTTCGATGATGTTCCTGGATATGGCCAATCCGAGCCCCGTTCCTCCGCTTTTTGTGGTGAAGTTCGGGGTAAACAGCCTGCTTTGGTTTTCTTCGCTCACACCAGGTCCGTTATCCTCGAACACGATGTCGTAGTATCCGTCTTTCGTACTGTTCCTGACACATATCAGTATTTCTCCGGTTTTGACCGGCACGCCTTCGGCTTCGTCTTCCTTCTGCTGGATTTCGATGGCCTGTATGGCATTGGTCAGCAGATTTACGAACACTCTGATGAGCTGAGGTTTCGGAGCTACGACATACGCTTCCGGCATTCCGAGATATGAAATGCGGATCTTTTCCTTGTTGTCGAAAATGACTAACTGGTCGTGCAAAGTCGCGTCAATATCCATACGGACAGGCTCTTCGCTGTAAAGTTTGGCAAAAGTGGAAAATTCGTTCGCCGTTTCCGTGAGAATATCGATATGCTCCAGCACCACGGAAGCCACCTTGTCGAATTTCTTGTCCCAGTCAGGGTCATTTTTCTGTTTCAGCCTGATAAGCCTCTGTATTTCCAACTTGATAGGTGTCAGCGGATTCTTGATTTCATGCGCTACCTGTCTGGCCATTTCGCTCCATGCCTTGTCCCTTTCGGCCTGGGCCAGTTTTTTGGTACTTTCGGACAGGTCAGTGACCATTCTGTTATATGCTTTTACGAGAGTGGATATCTCATCGGCCCTGTCGTATTTTATGAGTTCGAAAGAATGTATGTCGGTAGACGCCATTTTTTCTCCCATTTCAATGATAGGTTTGAATATGGCGTTTATGACAGTCGTGCTCAGGAGAACCGTAGCCACCAGAAGCAGAATGAATATGTTTATGATGACCGCGCTGAAAAAGAATGCGTCATGCCTGAACATGTAGTTCTGGTCGTAATATGGCGTGTTCAGAATCGCCACGATGGAACCGTTGTCGTTGAAAAGCGGAGCATACAGGGAATAATAGCTGAAATCCCCGATTTTTTCCTTGCAGATGCAGAATCGTTGATTCTTGAATTTTATGTTATAGTATGCTTCCTGATTTATCCTTGTGCCGAAAAGCATTTTTTCGAATACTTCCGGCGAAGTGGATCTGAATACCTTTCCGTTCGGGGTGTACAGCGTCATGTCTGACTTCATCGTGTGCCCTATGCTTTCCATGGCGGCTACTATTTCCTGGGAATTCAGGTCGTGCCAGTCGTTGGCGAATTTTGTCCTCGCCTCCATAAGGCTTTGCATGGTGTTGATTTTTTCAGACATCATGTTGTACATGTTGTTCGCATTCCGTTTGTATACGAATGTCACGCTTGCTGTGGTCATTACGATGAGCGTAATGAAAAGCGAAAGCGAGAGAACGAAATTGATTCTCGAACGGTAATAGTTCCGGAATGCGGCGTCTTTCTTTTTACTCTTTCTGTAAGACAGAAGATACAGTGCGCCGTAGGTAAACAGCAAAAGGTACGAGAAGTTTATCAGATACATCCCCCAGCTTCTGCGCGTGCGCGACGTGATGATGATTTCGTTATCGGAGATCCTGTTTATGAAGTGGATGTACTGATTCGTGAAAAAATGTCGGGTATCTTCGTCTATTCCGTCGGTGATGCCGGTATTCAGAATGGCAGGATAAGGATAATTCCCTCGATGGCTTACCAGTTTGCCGGACAGGAACTTGGCGTATGAATAATATCGCGGCAGATTTACCTCTCCGGGACGCGACGACCTGCCGAGAATGTTCATATATCCGTTTTCTCCCGGATGGGCCTTCTCTTCGATTTCGAGAAACATGTGTACCACACCGGTGGCAGCCGAATAATAGATGAACGAGCCTATGTATGCGGAATTTCCGAGTTCGTCCGATACGAATCTGAAACGGGAGCCGGGTGCAACAGGTTTTCCCGATATGAATTTCCTCCCGAAATAGTCGAGACACGGGGCTTCCGTCCCGTCTGTACGGAAATGTCTGTCGGTGTTGTCCCTGCAAATGGTGACCGTGACCGAATAATCCTGGGAAACACGGTACAGATAGTTTTCATTCAGCCGGTTGAGTATGGTTATGTCGCTCCTGTCGAGTTCAGACAGCGGTGCCACCATGGGATCGGCGGCAATGGCGTCTTCTATTGAACGGAGCTGTATCTCCAAGGACAGATCCCTGTCTACTGCAAGCCTGTTCGTCAGGACGACAAGCCTGTCCTGCTCTTTTCTGAAGCCGAGCACTGCTGATGTCACTGTCAGGTACAAAGCGCAGACTGCTGAAAAACAGAGCAGCCATTTCTTCGAAAAGATGCTGTATCTGAGCCCTGTGAATTCACGGACGACGGGTTTGAGCATTTGGAGCATGAGTAGCATGCAGAACATCAGAGCTATGTATGAGACATAGACGAGGACGGTGTAGATGGAAAGATTGAACCATCTGTAGAGTTCCAAAGCGATGTTCGAATTCATAATCAGGCTTACGAACATCGTGTGCAGGTAAATTCCCGCGCAGACGAAGGTAAGCGTCACTCCGGCTGCATACATGATTTTATGTTTCAGCCTGTTGTGTCTGAATGCCTTTTTGATGAATTCCTTTCTGCAAATGTACACGCACAGCAGATAGAGGCTTACGAAGCAGTTCGTTATAAGAAGCGCTCCGAAAGAAAAGAATATCGGGCCGTCTGCATAAATGTCGGGAGAAAACAGCTTGGAAACATTTATCCCCTGTACCGCCCATGTATATGCAATACCGAATCCTGCGGCAAGAAGCAGTATCGTGATGACGAACATCCGGATGGAAGTATGCCTGCTGAAATACAGAATGGCCGAAATGATGAAACACAGCAGGGCCAGCCATCTCAGAATGGCATTGGTCTGCATCGGGATGTCTTTGGTTGTCTCGGAAATCACCTTCAGCAGCGGCTGCCCGTCGACATAGACCGGAACTCCTCCGGTATGGTTGACGGACATGGCCACGTATTTTTTCGGGAGCTTGAGTTTCGGATTGATTCCGGAATCCGAATTCTGTCTGTTGGCCAAAAGCGTATTCTGTATTTCAAGTCCGTAGATGACTTTGCAGCTCAGCCCGTCGGACCTGCTTCTCATTATGTACCATTTGGATCCGAGGTTGGTATAGCTTCGGTCTTCTGAAATTTCCGCCAATGGAGAAGATATTCCCGAACGTATGTTCGACAGTCTTTTGATGACCATCCTCGTGCTTATGTCGTCATTGGTTATCGGAAACTGGTTGCTCCATGACTGCAGCGTGTCGTAGACATACCTGTAAACGACCATGTCGGACGGCAGACCGTCGAGTTCCATCCAGGTGTTATGATCCGAGGAAAGAGCCATGTCGGCATAGCGTTCCAGAATCCTCAGCCTTTTTTCTATGTTATGGCCGAAATTTTCAGCTGCATTTTCGGCGCTTTCCGAGGTGATTCTGAACGTAAGCGATACTGCAAAAAGCAGCAGGGACAGGGCCAAGAAAATATTCCAACCGTTTTTTCTGAAATTGAACTGATACGGCTCTGCCCTGTGTTTCATTCCCGTGGATCTATTCATGGTGATATGGCTCTCCTTTGATAATCGTAAAAGCTCTGTAGAGCTGTTCTGCGAAGATAACACGCACCATCTGATGCGAAAAAGTCATTTTAGACAAGGACAGTTTTTCATTTGCCCTGGCGTACACATCATCAGAGAAACCGTATGGCCCTCCGATGACAAAAACCATATTTCCGGAGAAATGGGATATTCTGTCATTTAGCCTTGATGCCCATTCTGCAGAAGAGAATTCCCGGCCTCTTTCGTCGAGCAGAACTACATGATCTCCCTGAGAGATGTTTTTCAGCAGGGCTTCGCCTTCCCTGCTTTTGATGACATCACGGCTAAGCGATGCCGTATTTTTCAAATCAGGAATTTCCGTAACGGAAAAATTGATGTAGTGGCTCAGCCGTTTTATATATGCGCCGAGTCCGTCGTCAATCCATCCGGAATCGGTTTTCCCTATCATTATCAGTTTGATTTTCATCGTTCTTCCGGGCTTTCGAAGTCTCGCAAATATACTTATGTGGCTCGAAATTTGCAATAAAGATGCGCTGATATTTTTTCCGGCAATGAAAAATATAATCAGAATATTAGCTTTTGCTCCGGCATTGTTCATGGGATTCGGCGTCGCTTCTTCCGCTCAGGATTTCGATGTTTTTACGCCGATTGCGAAATATATCAGGTTAGGGGATGCAGACAAGCTGTCCGCCTGGTTCGCGGACAATCTGGAAGTGGAGGTGATAACCCGCGGCAGCGATTCGAGCCGAAGTCAGGCGAGACAGATCATGAAGTCGTTTTTCAGCGCATACAGCCCGAGTGCTTTCGATATCACCCATCAGGCCGACAAATGCAACATGAAATATGCTTTAGGTATTCTGAATGCAGGCGGCGAACGTTTCGTCGTGACGATTTTCGTCAATTACAACAGAGATTCATTTCAGATACAGCAGTTGAAAATCGAACGTGTCGAGTGATTGTGGCACAGCTTTTGCTAATTCTTAAAACCGGTTAGTTTAGTTGTTAATAATAGGGTTATAGTTCGAAAAATGGCGGCCGTGAAGGTCGCCATTTTTCGATTTTTCTTTCCGGGAGTTTACTTTCGCAAATGACCGAACATCTGTCCCGCAGCAACGCGGCATGCCCGTTATTATAATTGATCGCCCGGTTTACAATGACGGGGCAGGTGCAAGGCCGCAAGGGTAGATGAGACGGGAGTTTACTTCTGTAAATGACCGAACATCTATCCCGCAGCAACGCCGCAGATGCCCCGCCATTGTAAACCGGACTATTTTTGGCGGAAAAAAATCTGCATAGGACACCCCGTAAAATCAAACTTCTCCCGCAGCTTATTCTCTATAAACCTCTTGTACGGCGCCTTTACATACTGGGGAAGATTGCAGAAAAACGCAAATTTCGGATTCCGCGTAGGCAGTTGAGTAGCATATTTTATCTTAACATACTTGCCTTTCCAGGCAGGTGGCGGATAGTCCTCCACTACGGGCAGCATCTCTTCATTCAGGACGGAAGTCGGAATTTTTTTCGAATAATTTTCGTAGACCTTTGCCGCGGCATCAAGCACGTCGAGAATTCTCTGCTTCTTCAGCACTGACGTGAAAATGACCGGGACATCGTTGAACGGCGCGAGCTTCGACTTGATGGCATCCTGATAGCGCTTCAACGTGTTGCTGTCCTTCTCCACCGTATCCCATTTGTTTACCACGATGACGCAGCCTTTCAGATTCCTGACGATGAGATTGAAGATATTCATGTCCTGTGCCTCGAGGCCGGTCTGGGCATCTATCATCAGAATGCAGATGTCGGAATGTTCTATGGCTCTGATGGATCTCATTACGGAATAGAATTCCAGATCCTCGTGGACCTTTGTCTTGCGCCTCATCCCTGCGGTATCTATCAGCATGAATTCGTGTCCGAACTTGTTGTAGTATGTCGCGATAGAGTCCCTCGTAGTACCTGCTACAGGTGTCACGATGTTTCTTTCGGTGCCGAGCAATGCGTTTGTCAGCGACGATTTTCCGACGTTCGGCCTGCCGACTATCGCTATGTGCGGAAGCTCCGGATGTTCATCCTCCACTCCCTTGTCTTCCGGCAGCCGGCTCACAATTTCGTCCAGCAGGTCTCCTGTCCCGCTTCCGGTCGCCGCAGAAATGCTCCACACTTCGCCTAATCCGAGGGAATAGAACTGATAGGAATCGAACATCTTGGCTCCGGTATCCACTTTGTTTACGGCTAAGACCACCGGTTTCCCCGAGCGTCTCAGGATATCGGCGATTTCCTCATCGTAATCGGTGATGACAGGGCCGGCTTCCACCATGAACAGCACGACATCGGCTTCGTCTATCGCTAAAACTACCTGTTTCCGGATTTCTTCTTCGAAAACATCATCGGAATTGGAAGTATATCCTCCGGTATCCACGACGGAGAATATGGTTCCGCACCATTCGCATTTTCCGTAGTGCCTGTCGCGAGTCACACCGGCCGTCTCGTCCACAATGGCCTGGCGCATTCCTACGAGTCTGTTGAAAAGCGTCGATTTCCCTACATTCGGTCTTCCTACTATGGCTACAAGGCTCATGATTCTATGATTTTAACGTCTGTTCGGCGAATTAATATCGTTAAGGACATCGCAGCCGGCGCAGTCTGAGCATCCGAGATCGCTGCAGGACGGATTGCTTTTGTTGTTCTTTTTCCCCCACAGTTTCAGCTCATCCTCTTTTGCGCATTTTATGCCGAGTTTGCGCATTTCCTTGTTGCGGCTGATCTCTGTCTCCGGGAATTTTCCGTTTTTACGGAAAATGATGTTGAAACACAACCCGAAGACGCTCAATCCTACGAAAATAAGTGCCGCAATGAAAATTTCCATGATCAGATAATGAAATCAGGGCTGATAGGTTCGTCGTTGTATACCTTATATATAATATTGGCGAACATGTCCGCTACTGAAAGAACGGTTATTTTGCTTTTGTCTTTATCCGGATTCGATGAAAGCGGAATGGTGTCCGTCACTATCACCTCTTCGAGTGCGGAGTTGGCTATCCTCTCGTATGCGTTTCCGGAAAATACGGCATGAGTCGCACATGCCCTTACGCTCAGGGCTCCCATTTCCTTCAGAACGTTGGCTGCCTTGGTCAGAGTCCCAGCCGTGTCTATCATGTCGTCCACGATGATGACATTCTTCCCGGCTACATCCCCGATAGCGGTGATGGAGCCTACGACATTGGCCCTTTCACGTGATTTGTGGCAGATGATGACAGGGCACTGGAGGTAGCGGGCGTATGCATTGGCCCTTTTGGCGCCACCCATGTCCGGAGCCGCGATAGCCAGGTTGTCTATTGCCTTTTCCCTCAGGAAAGGCAGAAAAATCGTACTGGCGTAAACATGGTCGACCGGAAAATCGAAGAATCCCTGAATCTGGTCTGCGTGGAGGTCGCATGTCATTACCCGGTCGCAACCGGCTGCGTGAAGTATGTTTGCTACGAGTTTTGCCCCTATCGATACGCGAGGCTTGTCTTTCCTGTCCTGTCGTGCCCATCCGAAATATGGCATTACGGCTACGACACAGTGTGCGGATGCCCTTTTCGCAGCGTCGATCATGAGCAGAAGTTCGAAGAGATTTTCCACAGGAGGAAAGGTCGATTGCACTATGAAAACGGTAGCGCCTCTGACGCTCTCGTTGAATGACGGCTGGAATTCACCGTCGCTGAATGTCAAAACGTCTGACTGCCCGAGTTCGATGCCGAGCGACTTTGCAATTTTTTCTGCAAGGGGCTTGGAACTCCTGCACGCAAATAGTTTCATTTTGTGTTCGTTGTGCATATCGGATAAGGTATTTAGTTGTTATTCAATTTATTTAGAACGGATTCTATGTAGTCGAGAATCTCTTCTTTCCCCATCCCGGTTTCGGCGGAACTTACGAATAACGGAGGAAGTTCTTCCCAATATTCTAAAATCTGTTCCTTGTTTTTCTCGATTTGCATGGCCAAGGCATTGCTTCCGCTTTTGTCTCCCTTGGTGAAAACGATGGCGAAAGGAATCCGGTTCTGTCCGAGTTCTATCAGGAAATCCATGTCGATTTTTCCGATGTCATGTCTGGAATCGATGAGAACGAAAAGCATCACGAGATCCGGAGAGAGCGAAATATAGTTCCTGATAATCCGAGCGAGTTTCTGCTGGCCGCTTTTCGACATTTTTGCATAGCCGTAGCCGGGAAGGTCGACCAAGTACCATTTTCTGTTGATGAGAAAGTGGTTGACCAACTGTGTCTTGCCGGGCTTGGACGATGTCATGGCGAGTTTCCTGTTCCCGCACAGCATGTTTATAAGCGAAGATTTGCCCACGTTCGACCTCCCGATAAATGCGAATTCCGGAAAGGCTTGTTTGGGCCTTTCGGAGATTCTTGTACTGCTCCCGGCAAATAGTGCTTCGTTTATTTTCATCTGACCGTAATTTAACGTCAGTTCGACGAATTTATGTTGTTCAGGACTAAGGAATTCGTCGAACAGTCGTTAAGGATTTCTTCGAAATCCGTTTGTCTTAAACCCCAGTCGCTGTGGCGACAGCCCCTTTTCAAGGGGCGCCACCCCCATTCGCCCCCTCGCTGGGGGCTCGTCGCAGAACTCCGTTCTGCTCCTTCAGCGGTAGTTCGATGAATTTCAATAAGTTGAAATTCGTCGAACTCACGTTAATTTAACTTTCGGGATTTCCCTCCACAGGACACCCCGTCCAAACGCGCGCAAAGATAACATTAATCCGACTAATATAACAAAAATTTAATACTCTATGTTTTCAAAAAGGAAAAATTTTTGTCATTTGCTCCGGGTTTCTGCGTATATTTGTTTGTTTCTGCAATGCAGAAACGGATTTTATTGCGACCACATAACCTTTTTTTTACGGGAATATAATGATACACAGACATATCAGCATTTTCGTCAGCAGCACTTTCAGGGATATGCAGGCTGAAAGAGACTATCTGAAAAAACATGTTTTGCCAAAATTGCAGGAGGAGCTCCTGCAATACGGCATTACGGTGAGTATGACCGACCTGCGCTGGGGTATAGACACGAGCGGAGAAGATGAGACGGCCCGCGAGGAAAAGGTACTTCATGTATGTCTCGATGCAATCAGCCGTGACAGACCTTATTTCATCGGTCTGCTCGGCGGCAGATACGGGTGGATTCCTGCGGAGGACCGGGTGGACAGGCTCGTCGAAGCTCTTCCTGCAGAAGACAGGACGCTTTTGTCCGACGTCAGGGAAAAAAGCGTCACGGAAATTGAAATCCTGTTCGGGGCTTTGGCGAATTCCGATGTCTTCCGGCACAGTTTCTTCTTTTTCAGAAATTCCGATGTGTATGCCTCGATTCCGGAAGAGTACAGGAAAATCTATCTTGATACCGAGCCCCGGCTCGTTTCGAAGTCGGAATCATTGAAGCGGAAAATTTCGGAAACATGCGCATCGAACGGCAATGCCGACAATCTTTTCCATTACAGTGCGTCGTGGGACGGCGGCTCAAATGCCATTGCCGGACTTCAGGATTTCGGAGAAAAGGTTTACAAGGCTCTTCTCGATGATATCCTCGAAAACAATGCGGCCGACTGCGGGATATCACCTGAAGAATACGAACAGAATGCCCTTGATACCTTTGTCATTCAGCACGTAAACGGCTTTTGCGGACGGCAGCGGGTCGTGCAGTCCATTATGGATTTTCTGCTGGATTTCGATCCGGTCGGCGGCAGCAGGGTCAACGGATATTTTCTGTCGGGTTTTTCCGGATGCGGAAAGAGTTCGGTGTTCTGCAAGGTGTACGATGAACTTACGCGGAGACCTGAAAGCGAAAAGATTGTGGTTTTGGGGCATTCTGCCGGCATTACTGCCGCTTCCGTCAATCCGGAAAAGATGCTGGACAAGTGGATTGTCCGTCTGTCGGAGCTTGTCGGCGAGACAGCGGACACTACGTCGGGTCTGAAGGAAAAATGTGCCGTACTGAACAATTTAGTCATGCGCCTCAGGTCAAAAGGCTATCGAATCGTAGCCATGATCGACTCGTACGACAGTTTCAGGTTTTCCGACTTTTTTATCGGCGGAGAACAAATGAAAACTTTGTCGTTCATTCCGGACTATCTTCCTTTCGTGTGCACGACATTGCCGGGCTGCGTGGAGAAATTCGTGAATGACTCGCCGGGATACAGGCTTGTTGATATGGACCTGTTTTCCCGCGATGAAGCAGAGGAGCTGATCAACCACACACTGAAAGTTTCTGTGAAGGAGATTTCCCCGAAAATACTTTCGGCATTGCTCGACAAGCGGCGGAATGACGGATATCCTGCCCATATATCGCCACTGTGGCTGCGGATGGTACTTTCCATACTTGATGAAATGGGCGATGCCGATTTCAAGGCAATCAACAACGAGCCTTTCGAGCGTGATGACGTAAAGATAAATTCGTACCTCGAGCATCTTATCGACGGCCTGGCTCCAGAGCCGGAATCCCTTTTCATGCAGTATATCGAACTGAGCTGCTTATATTTCGATGCGGATGTGGTCATGACCAGCCTGTATGCGTCGGCCATTACCGTTACGGGTATTTCGGAAACCGAACTTGCCGCCCTGTGCGCGGATTCATGGGACGAACTTGAATTTTCCGGCTTTGCAAGATGGATGAGGCAGTTTTTCAGACAAAACCCTTTGACAGGAAGGTGGACATTAGGGCATGCCATACTGAAAAAGGTCATTCTTTCGCAGTACGGCGACAAACTCGGACAAATACGGCGGGACTATGTATCGGTTCTCCTTTCGTCTGGAAAATCGGAAGATTCGATGAAAGAGCTTGTCTACCAGACCATAGAATCGGGCGATACCGCGCTTTTTGCGGATATTATGGAAACGGCGGGCACAGACGTGGCGGACTATATCGTTTCTTTGCTTGAAGAAGGTCTGTCGAAGGATGCGCTGATATCATTTGCAGGTGCTTTCGTTTCGGATTACGGCATGGAATTCCGGCCCATAGACGACCTGATATGGTGCCTTGTGGTCGACAGCGGCGTGGAGCAGCACCTCGGCGGAGATTACAGGCTCAGGCTTCTTGAAACCTGTATCGACAATCTGCCGCAGGAATCGTTCAGGTGCAGCGACAGTTCACTTTTCGGAAACTATCTGTTCCTGCAGTATGAAAGATTTACCATGAGATCCTGTGAGCATGACTACAGAGAGGCTGAAACCGTTCATGACGATTTCCTTGAAGTCTATATGTACGACAAATCCATGTATGGAACGGATTTTATTCCGAGACACAGAATATGGCAGATATTTTCAATTTTCAGGGAGTATTGTGAAATTCCACGTTTCGAATATAAGGTACACTATTATGATGCGGCAAAGGCTGAGGACTTTGAGGCTGATGCAGAACGCAGATGGCTCGGATGCGTCGAAGAGATCGGTGTCCTGTTTTCCATTGCAGGAGAATCGGAAAGACAGAGATTAGCCAATGGGTTAGTGGACGAACTCAAGGACGAATATTTCTATTCCGACGAATTCAGAAGCAGAATGACCGGAATTCTCGGAAAATACGGCATGGATCTTCCGTTTCCTGAATCCCGGCCGAGAGTCGACTGGTCTGAATACCTGGAAGAATATGACAGGAGGAAAATGGAGGAAGCTGAGAAAGCGGACGCAGCAAAGTCTGTAACAGTTTCTGTGGACGCTTCCAAGAAGGATTTGGAAACGTTCATGCGTGGATATTCAGCACAGACCGTCGAGGAATTGGATATGTTAGTTTCCAAATATGTGGAACTGGCGGATGCATTGAGGCGGGAAGACAGGGATGACGAGGCGCTTGCGGAGATTCTTACCGGAGCGGATCTGGCATTGAATCATTATCTGTCAATCCCGAATGTCCTTTACCGGAAAAACCTCAATGATTTTTACAGGGTCTCGGCAAGGGAAGTCAAGGCATTGTACCGCTTCGCAGAATGGCTTTTCAAAGCCGGTCATGCAGATCGGAAGATAGAATTTCTTGAGAAGGCTTACAGGTGCAGCAGGCTTATGCTTGCTTTATATCCTGTCGGGGAAACTCTTTTATTTGTCAATGAGCTTCGGTACAGTTACTCTTTGTCCGGATATGAAGACAGGGAGACGGCTTTGCTCGGCGAGTATTTCGAATTTGTTTTCAGACATCCGATGCCGGCCTCGGAAAAATTTGCCAGAATCGACGATATCAACTGTCAGAGATACATAGATTTGCTTCGCAGCCATGGACGTCAGGAAATGGCGGACGAGGCAGCGTACAGAATGCAGCATTGGCCTTCGGCTGAAATTGCCGCAAGCGAGGATGCCGGCCAGGGCTTGTATTATAGAAAATTCAGTTCTGGCTACACGGCTGCAGGCATTCCGGGCAAAGCGAGGTACAGCGTCAAATGGGGATATGTCGACAGGGACGGACGGCAGCTCACAGAGCAAATGTACGACGAAGCCGGAGACTTCATCGACGGTCTCGCCGTTGTCGGCGTATGCGACGATGACAGCAGGCGTACAGGATACGGCGCTATGGGCATGAAATACGGATATCTTGATACTGACGGCAAGTTGCGGATACCTGCAATATATGAATATGCCTCAAACTTTTACAAAGAAGAAGCCCTCGTTTCGTACAAGGGCGAATTCTTCTACATCGACACCGAAGGCCGCCGCACAAGGCGCTTCGACGGCTTGGATGCTGTCCCGAAACATTCGGGGAAAAGAGTCAGTTCTGCTGTCAAATGATTTCAGAGATGATTTTGGAATTCTAAAAATTATATCGAATTATAGTCAATCGTCTAAAAATTATTAAATTTGTAAGATGTCGTTCGGGATTTTCCTGATTATGCGACAGGGAAAAACCGCTTGTTAAGACACATATCTTGCGATCTGACTTTTATGGACGGTAAATATATCGATTTGTATGAACTCAATAGCAGGCTGAAAGCCGGGGTGGAAAGCGTGTTTCCGGGGAAAGTGTGGCTCAAGGCCGAAATCAGTGCATTGAAGGCCCGTCCGGCCGGGCACTGCTACATGGAGTTGTCCCAGACTTCCGATGCAGGGCTTGTAGCCAAGGCCCAGGCAGTGATATGGAGTTCGAAATTCCGTTTTATAGCACCTTTTTTCAAGTCCGTAACGGGATCCGATTTGGCGGAAGGCATGAATGTACTCGTGCAGGTGTCTGTCAATTTCAGCCAGCTGTACGGACTGTCGCTGGTAATAGACGATATCGACCCGAGCTTTACGGTCGGAGAAAAGGAGCGGATAAGGAGACAGACCATAGAACGTCTCGAGAAAGAAGGCCTGATGGATTTGCAGAAGGAACTTGCGCTTCCGGTACTTCCGTATCGCTTAGCTGTCATTTCGGCTCCTGATGCGGCAGGCTACAGGGATTTTACCAAGCATCTGTGCGAAAACGAATACGGTTTCGTATTCAGCCCGGAACTTTTTCCCGCCACCATGCAGGGAAGCGACGCCCCGTCATCGATAATCGCCGCATTGGACAGAATCGCGGCTTCCGGAGAGGTTTTCGACCTTGTGCTCATCATGCGCGGGGGAGGTGCGAAACTCGACTTAGCGTGTTACGATGACTACGGGATGGCGGCGGCCATTGCACGATATCACATCCCCGTCTTTACTGCCGTAGGACATGATCAGGATTTCCATGTATGCGACATGGTGGCCTATCGGTATCTCAAGACGCCGACGGCATTGGCCGATGAACTCATCGGCTATTATATTGATGAAGATGCCAGGCTGTCGTCATTTGCCGGCAGGCTCAAACTTGCTTTCATGAACAAGATATACTCGATGGAAAACCGTCTGCAGTCGCTCGAGACGAGGATAAAGGCGGCCGATCCGCGCAATATTCTGCAGAGAGGCTATGTCCTGGCGGTAGATTCGTCAGGCGTGCCGTTCAAAAGGGTGGCGGGAAGGTCTGCTGGAGATATGGTTTCTCTGATGTTCGCGGACGGCGTGCTCCGCTGCGAAGTAAAGGACGTGATATCGGGGAAAACATGTGGCGAGGTTTAACCTCACAGGACGATTGTTTATAATGAAATTCGGATGCTGCGCAATGTCGGCATCGGTATAACGCAAAACTGAAATGGCAAAGAAAAACAATGCTTCCGGAACTTTCGACTATTCGAAAGCGGTGGCGGAACTCGAAAAGATAGCGGAAAAAGTCGAAGACCCGGCTACTGGTCTCGACGATATCGACAAATATATCAAAAAGGCGGACGGGCTGATTTCCGACTGCAGGAAATATCTCAGGACGGCACGTGAGAAGACTGAATCCATCGAGGGCAATGCATGATATCTCCCGACGCCGCTTAAACTTAAATGCATGTGAAACCACATAAACAAGATACCATGAACGAAAACATTGGAAAACAGCAGAAAAAAATGCCGATGATTTATGAATCGGACGAATGGCTTGCTCCATACAGAGATGCAATCGATGCGAGACACAGACGCATACTCGAATCCCGTGAGGATATCGCTGTCGAAGGGTCGTTGTCGAAGGGTCTTAACAATCATCTTTACTATGGGATGCACAAGACTGCCGAAGGCAACTGGATTTTCCGTGAATGGGCTCCTAATGCCGTGAAGATATATCTGATAGGGGATTTCAACAACTGGAAGCGGACAGAAGCCTATGCTCTGAAACCTGTCGGAAACGGGAACTGGGAAATAGAAATCGGTTCCATGTTCCTGTCCCACGGTACCTATTACAAACTCTATATAGAATGGCCGGGAGGTGGTGGAGAAAGACTGCCTGCATATACGACTCGGGCCGTGCAGGATCCCGAGACCAAAATGTTCGTAGCCCAGATATGGGATCCGGACAAGCCTTACAAATGGAAACACAAAGGTCCCGGAAAAAGAGAGCACCCTTTCATCTACGAATGCCATATCGGAATGAGCTCGGAAGAACAGAAAGTCTCTACCTTTACGGAATTCAGGGAGAATGTCCTGCCTAAAATCATCAGGGACGGCTACGATACCATACAGATAATGGCTCTGCAGGAGCATCCTTACTACGGCTCGTTCGGCTATCAGGTATCGAATTTCTATGCCCTGAGCTCCCGTTTCGGAACTCCGGAGGAATTCAAGGCCTTGGTGGACGAGGCTCACGGCGCCGGGATTGCGGTGGTGATGGATATAGTCCACTCCCATTCCGTGGACAATGAATTGGAGGGCCTCGGAGATTTCGACGGCAAGGACGGCGACATGTATTTTTATTCGGGACCGCGCGGACGTCATCCGGCATGGGGCTCCCGCTGTTTCGACTACGGACGCCATGAGACCCAGCATTTTCTTCTGTCGAACTGCAAATACTGGATGGAGGAATACCATATCGACGGTTTCAGATTCGACGGAGTGACGAGCATGCTGTACTGGGATCACGGTCTCGGAAAGGATTTCGTAGGCTACGACAATTATTTCAACGGCGGAGTGGACGAGTCTGCCGTGACTTATTTGGCTCTCGCCAATATGCTTGTCCACGAGCTCAATCCGGATGCATTCACGATAGCCGAGGATGTCAGCGGGATGGCGGGTTTGGCGGCCCCGTTCGAGGCCGGTGGCGTGGGCTTCGATTTCAGAATGAGCATGGGTGTCGCCGACAACTGGATAAAATGGATAAAGGAGCTGTCAGACGACCAGTGGAGCATGGGTGAAATGTGGTGGCAGCTCACCAACAAGCGTGCAGACGAAAAGACCATAAGCTATGCCGAGTGCCACGACCAGGCGATGGTGGGTGACAAGACCATCATTTTCCGTCTGATGGACAAGGAGATGTATTTTTCGATGAATACGGATTCCAAGTCGGACATCATAGACAGAGGCATTGCCCTGCATAAGATGATCAGGCTCGTCACCATGGCTACGGCAGGCGACGGATACCTGAATTTCATGGGAAATGAATTCGGACATCCCGAGTGGATCGATTTCCCTCGCGAAGGGAACGGATGGTCGTACAAATACGCCAGACGCCAATGGTCGCTTGCCGAGCCGGATTATCTCCGCTACAAGTTCCTCCTGAATTTCGACAATGCGATGATAAGACTCGGAAAATCAGAGGGTATCTACAACGACAGACCGGAACTTCTCGTGCAGGATGAAGAGAAAAAAATATTAGTATTCAAAAGAATAAATTGTATCTTTGCATTCAATTTCAATCCTTGCCTATCTTTCTCAGACTATGGATTTTCGGCACCGGCCGGCAAGTATGCGGTTATATTGGACAGCGACGAGGCGGAGTTTGACGGATTCTCAAGGGTGAAGAAAGGCGAGGAGCACATTTCCATGCCGGAAAAGTCTCCTAACGGCAATCAGAAATATGATCATACCCTGTATCTCTATCTCCCGAGCCGTTGTGCTGTAGTTTTGAAGCAAATTGACTGAAAATTATTAACCTATAATATATTAAATTATGGCTTTTTTGAAATTCAACAAGTCAGAATTGGTAAACCTGGAGTATTCGCTCAAGAGGGAAATCATCGTGGCGAATAAGACGGGAGCCTATTGCAACACTTCGATAGTGACCTGCAATACAAGGCGTTACCATGGACTTCTTGCCGTTCCTGTAGACAAACTCGGGGGAGGGAATTTCATTCTTCTTTCATCATTGGACGAAAGTCTCATCGTAGGCGGCAAACAATTCAACCTCGGCATCCATTGCTACGGCGATGTATACGAACCGAGAGGTCATAAGTACATCGTTGATTTCGACGCGGATCCGGCTCCTGAGATTACATACAAGGTCGGTGAGATCGTTTTCAGCAAGACTATCCTTATGGCTCCGGATTCGGATCAGGTGTTGATAAAGTATCATCTTATCGAAGCCCCGGAAAAGGCTACCCTGATGTTGAAGCCTTTCCTCGCGTTCAGGAGCGTGCACAGCCTCACGAGCCAGAATCCTGAAGCAAAGACTGAATATCGGGAAATCGCAAACGGAGTTTCTTTCCGTCTCTACAACGATTTTCCGGACCTGAATCTCCAGCTCAGCTCCAAGGCCCAGTTCAAATCTCTTCCTTACTGGTACAACGGCATCACGTATTCGGACGAAATGCGCCGCGGATTCAACTGCCGCGAGGATCTTTTCGTGCCGGGCTTTTTCACCGTATCCATGAAACCCGGAGACAGCATCGTTTTCTCAGCATCGGTGGAGGAAGACGAGCCGAGAACATTCAAACGCAAATTCACCGACGCCATCAAACGGCTCGGAGACATACACAACTACCATGACCTTCTTGTAAGGAATGCCGATATGCTCAAGTGCTCGCGCAATGGTCACAAACGTATAAACGCAGGTTTCTCATGGCTCGAGACCGGCCTCCTCAGGGAGACGATCATGTCGCTTCCGGGACTGACGCTTTATGCCGACGGAAACTGCGCGGAATTCGAGGAAATTCTCGACAACCTTATCGCGGACGAGCAGGACAGACTGTTCCACAGAACGACCCAGGTGGAGGCTCCGCTGCTTCTGACCGATACCGTTCAGCAGTATATCCACTATTTGGAGGACAACGATATCGAGTCCGGAGCTGAAAAGAGGGTATGGAAAAAGTACGGGAAGACTCTCAAGGGCATCATAGAAAGCTATGCCCCGGGCCATAGACATGAAGTGGCCATGCATCCGAACGGTCTTTTGTGGGCTCAGATGGACGGCGTGGCGCTTTCATGGATGAACGCATACGTGAACGGTCATCCTGTTACCGAAAGGGCCGGCTATCAGGTGGAAACCAATGCCATGTGGTACAATGCTATATGTTTCGCCCTCGACATGGAGAAAAAATACGGAGCCAAAAAGAACTCTTTCATAGAGAAGTGGGCTCCGGTGCGCGACCTCATAGAAGAGAATTTCCAGAAGACGTTCTGGAACTACGAGGCAGGCTACCTCGCCGACTATGTGGACAATTCCGGGCAGAACATGGATGTAAGGCCTAACCAGCTCTATGCCATCTGCCTCGATTACTCTCCGGTAGAGGACATGGTCAAGTCGGATGTCGTGATGACGGTGAACAACGAACTCGTCACCCGTCGCGGTATCAGGACCCTCTCACCGAGAAACGTGATGTACAGAGGCGTGTACGAAGGCTCTCAGACCGACCGCGACCTGGCATATCATCAGGGCTGCGCCTTCCCTCATCTCCTCGATCCGTACGTGAACATCTGCTTCAAGATGATGGGTCCGAATTTCTACAAGAAAGCCGAATATCTCACCGAAGGCTTCTATGCCGACATAAACAAGCACGGCGTAGGCGCATTCTCCGAACTTTATGACGGAGACCCTCCTCACGAGGCTCACGGAGCCATAGCATCAGCCTGCAGCACTGCAGCACTGCTCAGAGTCGATTATCTTATGAACAACAATAAAAAGGAGGAATAGAGATGAAAGTTCTGATGTTCGGTTGGGAATTTCCTCCTCACATAGCAGGAGGATTGGGAACAGCTTGTTACGGTATGACCAAAGGCCTTGCGGCCAATGGCGTGGACGTGCTTTTCGTGATGCCGTCCGCTTCCGGCGACGAAGACCAGAGCGCCGTGAAAATCATAAATGCAAGCGACGTCCCCGTAGATACGGTTTCCACTTCTGTCGATGAATTTCTCGGCAAGGTGAAATTCATACATATCGGTTCCAACATGGTGCCGTACGTGGATCCCCAGGATTTTACGAAAATGGTGGAAGAGGAGCGTAAAAGGCAGATCAAGAGTTTCCGCGTACAATACGGGCAGAAATACAAGTTTTCCGGCAAATACGGGGAGAATCTTATGGAAGAAGTCGCCCGCTACGCAATGGTAGGCGCTACCATCGCTCTCCAGCATGCGGATGAATTCGATGTCATCCATGCCCATGACTGGCTGACATATCTTGCCGGCATTGCTGCGAAGCAGCTTACCGGAAAACCTCTCGTCGTTCATGTCCATGCCACGTCATTCGACAGGAGCAGCGACGACAAGATCGATACGAGGGTCTATGATCTCGAAAGAAAGGGAATGGAGGCGGCCGACAAGGTCATTGCGGTGAGCGAGCTCACCCGCAACATCGTCATCAACAAATACGGTATATCTCCGGACAAGGTGGTGGCGGTCCATAATGCCGTGGATTTCAGCGGTCGCGAAAATATCGTAGTCGAAAGGGGAGTCAAGGACAAGGTCGTGACTTTCCTCGGCCGTATCACTTTCCAGAAAGGTCCTGAATACTTTATCGAAGCGGCTGCAAAGGTGCTCAAGAGATGCGATCACGTGAGATTCGTGATGGCCGGAAGCGGCGATATGCTCAACAGGTGTATCCGTCATGTCGCACGGCTCGGCATCTCGGACAGATTCCATTTCACAGGCTTCCTCCGCGGGGCGGACGTGCAGAAGATGTTCGCGCTTTCGGACGTATATGTGATGCCTTCGGTATCCGAACCGTTCGGAATTTCTCCGCTCGAGGCCATGCAGACCAACGTCCCTTCCATCATTTCCAAGCAGTCTGGTGTGGCTGAGGTCCTGAAATACGCCATCAAGGTGGATTTCTGGGATATAGATGCCATGGCGGATGCCATGTACGGCCTTCTGAATTATCCTGCGATGTCGGATATGGCTGCACGCTGCGGACGCGATGAGGTGGATGCTCTGAAATGGACCAATGCGGCATATAAAATCAAGAAAGTCTACGAGTCAGTAATCAAATAGTCTAAACTTAAATTTATACGGAAATGAAAAAAAGCATATGCCTGTATTTTCAGGTACACCAGCCTAACAGATTGAGATTATACAGATTTTTCGATATCGGTAAAGATTCGCATTACTACGATGATTTCGCCAACAGGACTATCCTGAGGAGAGTGGCCCAGAGATGTTATCTCCCGACCAACGAACTTCTTCTCGAACTCATAAATACATACAAGGGCCAGTTCAAGGTGGCTTTCTCCATCTCCGGCTCTGTTCTGGAACAGTTCGACAGATACGCTCCGGAGGTGATAGACAGCTTCCGCAAACTCGCTGGTACCGGATGCGTCGAGTTCCTCGCCGAGACCTATTATCATTCCTTGGCGTCGCTCGCTTCTCCTACCGAGTTCCAGCATCAGGTGATGAAGCACAAGGAAGCCATCGAGCATTATTTCGGCGTCACCCCTAAATCATTCAGGAATACCGAGCTTATCTACTCGGACGAGATCGGCTCCATGGTTTACGACATGGGATTCAAGACCATGCTGACCGAAGGTGCCAAGCATGTCTTGGGATGGAAGAGCCCGAACTATATCTATTCCGGCGCCTTGGCTCCGAAGCTGAAACTCCTGCTCAAGAACTCTACCCTGAGCGACGATATCGCATTCAGATTCTCGGACAAGAGCTGGTCCGACTGGCCTCTTACCGGAGACAAGTATCTCGGTTGGATCAAGGCGGCGGCCCAGAACGACGAGATAGTGAATCTGTTCATGGACTATGAGACGTTCGGAGAGCATCAGAAGGCTCAGAGCGGTATCTTCGAGTTTATGAGATATTTCCCTGAAGTCGTCATCAAGGACGGCGAATTCGAGTTCGTGACACCTGACCAGGCTGCAAGAAAGCATAAGGCCGTGGCATCCTTGGATGTGCCTGATCCTATTTCATGGGCAGACGAGGAAAGAGACGTGACGGCATGGCTCGGAAACGAACTCCAGAACGATGCGTTCAAGAAACTGTACAGTGTGACTGAAAAACTGTCTCTCGTACCTGGACACGAGCAGCTTTGGTCGGATTTCGGACATCTGCAGGAGAGCGATCACTTCTATTATATGTGTACGAAGTTCTTCTCGGACGGTGCAGTGCATAAATATTTCAACCCGTATGATACTCCGTATGAGGCATTTATAAATTATATGAATGTTTTGAGCGATTTTATTTTGCGGGTAGATGATGCAATTTCCGTTTCAGATGTTAACTTTGCAGCCGAAAAAAAGACGGCGTCGGCAAAAGCAGTAAAAGCGGATACTTCCAAAAAGACAGTGAAAAAGGCTGCCGCAAAGAAAACGGTAAAAGCTGAAACTGCAGTTGCTGCCAAGAAACCGTCTGCTAAAAAAGCGGTAAAAACAAAGAAGTAACATTAGATGAACAACGAATTGATCAAACCGGATTATCTTTTCGAGGTAAGCTGGGAGGTCTGCAATAAGGTAGGGGGAATTTACACGGTGGTTGCCACCAAAGCCCTCTACCTTAAAACGGAATTAAAGAGACATCATATACTTATAGGTCCGGACGTATGGATGGACACGGAGAGCAACCCGGATTTTCTCGAAGATCCGGGGCTTTACCGTGACTGGAAGGCTCAGGCTGAATCCGAAGGCTTGAGAATCCGGATAGGAAGATGGAACATTCCGGGCTCTCCGATAGCCATCCTCGTGGATTTCAAGCAGTTTATTACTAAAAAATCGGAGATTCTGACGGAATACTGGCTGCACTTCGGCGTGGATTCCCTGACCGGAAACTGGGACTATGTCGAGGCCGCCCTTTTCGGCTACGCTGCCGGCAAGGTCGTAGAGAGTTTCTACAAGTTCAATCTCTCGCCCGCCGACAAGGTCGTAGCCCAGTTTCATGAATGGCTTACCGGAGCCGGACTGCTGTATATCAAGCAGACAGGACTTCCGATAGCCACAGTTTTTACGACTCATGCCACAGTCATAGGAAGATGCGTGGCAGGGAACAATCTTCCGCTTTACGACTCCATGCATCTCTACGACGGAGATCAGAAAGCGAAGGAATTCAATGTTATTGCCAGGCATTCCCTTGAAAAACATGCCGCGCAGAATGCCGACATATTCACGACAGTGAGTGAAATCACGGCGGCAGAATGCCGTCAGTTCCTCGGAAGGAAAGTCGATATCGTGACCCCTAACGGTTTCGAGAACAGTTTCACTCCGTCGGAGGAAGATTATTCGATGGTAAGGTCCGCAGCCCGGGACAAATTGGTTCAGGTAGCTGCCGCAATGTCCGGAGAAGAAGTTCCCGAGAATTCCATTTTTATAGGAATAGGCGGACGTTATGAATTCAAGAACAAAGGTATCGACGTATTTATCGATGCCTTGGACAAACTGAACAGATCTGATTTCAAGGGAAAAAGCATCCAGGCTTTCATCATGATACCTTCCGGGCACAACGGTCCGGACAAGGAGCTTGCAGCCAAGCTGGCAGGCAAGGAATCGAGCTATGTGACCAGGACTTCCCACTATCTGATGAACAGGGAGTACGACACTATCTCGAGAAGGCTCGATGAACTGAATTTCAACAATGCCACCGGAGACAAGGTGAAGGTCTATTTCATTCCTTCCTACCTGAACGGCAACGACGGCATTTTCAACATGACGTATTATGATCTCATCGTAGGTCTCGACCTGGCGCTTTTCCCGTCTTATTATGAGCCATGGGGTTATACTCCGCTGGAAAGTCTCGCTTTTAAGGTCCCTACTCTGACCACTACTCTGGCAGGCTTCGGCCTTTGGGTCAAGCAGCATTATCAGAAAGACCATCCGGGCATCACCGTGTTGGAAAGAACCGATTCGAATTATCCGCAGGTGGTGGATGGCGTCGTGGAGCGCGTAAAGGAAATCGCCGGACTCACGAAAGATGCGAGAAAGAGATATATGGACAATGCCAAAGACGTATCTGAAATAGCGCTTTGGGAAAACAATATAGTGTATTATAAGCAGGCCTATTCGCAGGCACTCGAGAAAGTAATATCAGACAAGGGGGCATTCCCTAAATATAAGAATGATAAACCGATGCAGTACAAGAAAATAGATGTAAACAAGCCGTCATGGAACAGCGTGCTCATCTCGAGGCATCTTCCGGACGGACTCAAGGATTTGGAGACACTGTCCAGGAACCTCTGGTGGTGTTGGAATGAACCGGCCAAAAACCTGTTCAAAAAGGTAGACCCGAAGGCATGGAGCGAGTCGGGAGAAAATCCTATCGCCATGCTCGATCAGGTGTCGTACAAGAGATTCCAGGAGCTCGAAAAGAATTCCGAGTTCATGGGAGAACTGAATTTGGTGATGAACGAATTCAATGCATACATGGCCAAGAAGGCTGAAAGAACGAATCCGTCCATCGCATATTTCTGTATGGAATACGGCTTGGATACTTCTCTGAAAATCTATTCCGGAGGTCTCGGCATCTTGGCTGGAGACTATCTGAAAGAGACGAGCGACATGAACGTGAATCTCGTGGCTGTGGGACTTCTGTACAGATACGGATATTTCACTCAGATATTGTCCGCCCAGGGTGACCAGGTGGCCAAATACGATGCTCAGGACTTCATGAAAATTCCTGCTACTCCGGTAAGGGACGCCGACGGTAACTGGATGACGGTCAGCGTCGCATTCCCGGGCAGAAATCTCAATGCGAGACTCTGGAGAGTGGATGTCGGAAGGACGGAGCTTTATCTGATGGATACCGACTACGAGGACAATCTTCCTGAAGACAGGTCCGTGACTCATCACCTTTACGGAGGTGACTGGGAGAACAGGCTCAAACAGGAGCTTCTCTTGGGAGTGGGCGGTATCAGGGCTCTCAGAAAGCTCGGCATTGATACGCAGGTATACCACTGCAATGAAGGCCATGCTGCATTTACCGGTCTCGAAAGACTGCGTGAATACATCCAGAATGACAACTTGGATTATCCAGAGGCTCTTGAGCTTGTCAGGTCATCATCCCTGTTCACTACCCACACTCCTGTACCGGCAGGACACGATGCATTCGACGAGGGCCTTCTGAGAAAGTATATCGGACACTATCCTCAGAGACTCAAGATAGACTGGGAGACGATGATGGGGCTTGGAAAGATAAACGGCAGCGATGTCAACGAGAAATTCTCCATGAGCATTCTTGCTGCAAACATCTCTCAGGAAGTAAACGGCGTATCATGGCTTCACGGTGAGGTCAGCCGCGATATCTTCGCAAACATGTGGCCTGGATATCTGCCTGAAGAACTGCATGTAAGCTATGTCACGAACGGAGTGCACTATCCGACGTGGACTGCTCCGGAGTGGAAGGAAATCCATGCGAAAGTGTTCGGAGAGGATTTCAAGACGCATCATTACGACAAGTCCTGCTTCGAAGGCATATACAAGGTGTCGGACGCCGATATCTGGAACGTCCGCACCGCGCTGAGGAAAAAGCTCATAGCCGATATCAAGGAACGGCTTTCGGATCCGTCGGCTACGAACCATTATTCGCCTCGTCAGATCGTGACTATCAAGGATACGCTCAGAGACGACGTCCTGACCATAGGATTTGCCCGCCGTTTCGCGACATACAAGAGGGCGCATCTTCTGTTCCGCGACCTCGACAGACTGAACGAAATAGTCAACAATCCCGAGAGACCGGTGCAGTTCATCTTTGCCGGAAAAGCGCATCCGGCAGACAAGGCAGGACAGGATCTCATCAAGAGTATCGTAGACATCTCGAAGATGGAGCAGTTCATCGGCAAGATAGTTTTCGTGCCTAACTATGACATCACTTTGGCCAAGCATCTCGTCCAGGGTGTCGATGTCTGGATGAACAATCCTACAAGACCTCTCGAGGCTTCCGGTACTTCCGGAGAGAAAGCCGCCATGAACGGTGTCATGCACTTCTCCGTGCTTGACGGCTGGTGGGTAGAGGGCTACAAGCCGGGTGCAGGCTGGGCTCTTCCGATGGAAAGGACATATCAGGACCAGAACTATCAGGACGAACTGGATGCCGCGACCATCTATACCATCATCGAGAACGACATCGCTCCTACATTCTACAATATCAGCAGGTCAACGGGACGTTCTACGGACTGGTTGGAGTACATAAAGAACACCATCGCGCAGGTGGCATGCAATTTCACTACCAATAGGATGCTCACGGATTACATCAACCAGTACTATGATCCTCAGTCCAAGAGATTCGAGTCACTGTTGGCAAACGACTATGCGAAAGCCCGCGAGATCGCGGAGTGGAAGAGACATCTCCGCAGGGAATGGCAGAATGTCAGCCTCGTTTCCATAGTGAAACCGGACAGCTCATACAAGGATGTGGCTCTCGGCAAGGAATTCACTTCCGAAATAGTTCTCAATATCGGAGATTTGAATCCGGACGAGATAGGGGTAGAGCTTCTCTTTGCCAAGACCGATTCGAAAGGCAAACTGCATATCAGTTCCATAGCTGAGTTCAAACCTGTGGAAGTGAATGACGGCGTGGCCAAATACCGGACCGTGATGATTCCTGAGACTGCCGGCTTGTACCAGGTAGCAGCCAGGATTTATGCGAAAAATGCAGAACTGCCTCACAGACAGGATTTCGAACTCGTAAGATGGTTGTAGCAACCGGATTTTTCGACGGTGTCCATATCGGGCACCGTCTTGTAATAGCGCAGTTGGTAAAGGCTGCGGCAGAAAAAGGGGATGAGAGCATGGTGGTGACATTCTGGCCTCATCCCAGTACTGTTTTGCAGCAGGAAGCACGGGATTTCCGTCTTCTGACATCGATGGCTGAAAAGGAAGCATTGCTGAAAGGCCTCGGAGTGGACAGGGTAGAGGTCATCCGTTTTACCAAGGAATTCGGAGCCTTGACTACATACGACTATTTAAAAGACTGGCTTATCGGCAGATACGGGGCTGATACCATCATATTGGGCTATGACAACAGAATGGGAAGCGATGCCAAGGATGCCTCGAGTGTCGAGGCAATAGCTGAAAAACTCGGACTGAATGTCATTATGACGCAGAAGGTGACTTCTGCAGCGGGAGCGGATGTAAGTTCTACGAAAATACGGGATGAAATTTCCCGCGGAAATGTCGAAAAGGCTGCCGGAATGCTCGGTTATGATTATTCTCTGTATGGAGTGGTCGTCGCAGGCGAGAGGATAGGTCGCAGGGTGCTCGGCTTTCCGACCGCCAACATGCAGCTTTACGAGCCTTTGAAACTGATTCCGGCCAACGGCGTGTATTTTGTGAAGGTCCGGACCTTGGGAAAAGAGTTTTACGGCATGTGCAATATCGGAAACCGTCCGACTGTCAGGGAAGGGAATGCGCGGACTATCGAAACGAATATATTCGATTTCGACGAAGACATATACGGACTCGACATAGAACTGTCGTTCCTGAAACGTATTCGCGAGGAAGTAAGATTCGCTTCTTTCGCGCAGTTGAAAGCGCAGCTTGCAAGAGACAAATTCTACTGCCGCTCCCTCATTTCTGGCGCCTGTCATCTCGAGCAATGTCATCCCGACCGAAGTCGAAGGAGCAGTCGAGAGATCTGTTAATAGAAAGAGAAGTATTTACGAATATTCAATAAACCGACATACTTATGGATACCGGAACATTATTGGCTATCATCATCGTGCTGCTGTCTATGGCAGTCTCCCTCGTGAACAAGGTCCTGAAAAAGGCCGGGGAACTGAACGTGCCGAAAGACGATGGAACGCTTCCGGACTTCATGTCTGTTCCTGAGACTGTTTCAGTTCCGGAATCCGCCCCGGACATGCAGCACCCCGTATCTCTATCTCCGCAAGAGCCTTCATCGCCGAAACAAGCTCCCGCGACTTCGAAACAGTCTGCCTTCCGGCAGACATCTTCTCACAAACCGTCTGTCGCGACATCTGTGCCTGAATCACCGAAGGGCGGCGGACTAAGTATCGACAAGAAAAAACTTGTCATCTATTCCGAGATCATGAAACCTAAGTGGCAGGTGTGACACGTATAGTGTCATCTCGAGCGAAGTCGAGAGATCTGTTAATAGTACAATCTGTTTCAAAAGCAGATCTCTCGACTTCGCTCGAGATGACGAAGAAAGCTACCGGGAAGGCTCTTCCGGGTAGTC
>CALUSD010000134.1 GCA_944323295.1 uncultured Bacteroidales bacterium
ATGAAAATACAGTACGTGAATTCCTTTCGCTGATAAGATTCGGGCTGTGGGGAAATACCGTGCCTGCCGCAGGACAGGCAATGCAAACCTCCGTTGCCCGGAATCCGGGCAATGACAACGCCCGCCCCGACTGGAAAGGCATCCTCTTCCTCGCCCGAAAGCAGGCGCTCCTGCCGCTGCTGTACGACGGGATGGAATATCTGCCGGAGGACAAGCGGCTGCAGGGCCCTGCGCTGATGCAGCTCATAGCGTACGTGGACAAGGTCGAAAACCACAACAGGGCCCTCGACGAAGCGGCCGTGGAAATCTCGTCGAGACTCGCGGCTGAAGGCATCCGCTCCGTCCTGCTCAAAGGACAGGGCAATGCGGTCCTGTACAGGAATCCCCTGCACAGACAGTGCGGAGACATAGACCTGTATGTAGGTGCCGCCAACTATGAAAAGGCTGTCGGTATCATCAGGGGATGGAAAGAAATATCGGACGAAAAGCCTGAATCCGTCAAACATGTAGGATTCAACTACCGCGACATGGTCCTGGAACTGCATAGGGAGGCATATTTTTTCCCGGACAAAAGGTCGAACAGACTTTACAGGCCGTGGGAAACGGAAGAATTGAATAAGGACGAGTGCCATGCGATGCTCGGAGAAGGCCGGCATGCCGGGAAAGTCACGGTACCGCCGGTGGATTTCAACCTTTTCTACATTTTCGCCCATGCTTTCACTCATTTCATGCAAAGCGGATTAGGTTTGAGGCAGCTGTGCGACCTGGCCGTGTTCATACACCGGCACCACGATGAATTCGATATCGAAGCCCTGCAGTCCCGCCTGAAAACGTTCCGTTTGGAAAAGGAATGGAAACTGTTCATCTGCTTCCTCGTGGAGATATTGGGACTGCCGGCGCAGGAAGCTCCGCTCTACGACGGCAGACTCGGCGTCATGGCCCGCCGGATGCTCGGCAGGATATTGGCCGACGGCAACTTCGGCCAACATAAAAATCTTCCCGATTTTTCCCGGAAACCGGTACTGCTCAGGAAGATAGGAAATCTCGGCATCCACCACATCATGTATGCTCAGCGTCTCGGGTTTACATTCCGCTATACCTGCAGATATTATTGGGCCATGTGGCGCGACGGCATCAAAGCCTTAGACCAGCTATAAAGACGGATTCACTTTCTTTCCTGGCTCAATACTATCACTGTCCCGTCCATGGGCGGTACGGTCACCTCCACCGGAGTATCCGGATTTACGGTCTCCGTAGGGGCCAGTTCGAGCCATTCGAAAGCATGTTCCGGAATTTTCAGTTTCATTTTCGCCTCTCTGTCCGAGAAATTGGCCACGCACAGCAACGTTTCATCCCCGTGATCCCGCAGGAATGCGAAATGCCTGTCTATGTCGAAGCCGTCCGAGTTCGTATTGCAATAGCACAAATCATATGTCATACCTTTCCTTACGGCATCATCCGAGGCCGCGAAGCGCACCATGTCCGAAAATCTCCTGAAAAAAGGCTCATACCCGGCCAGCTCGTCAGGCCATGCCTTATCGGAAAGATACAGTTTCGAATCTATGACTTTCCGCAGATCCCGCAGAGACTTTACGCTCCACCAGTCGAATATGGAAGTCCTGCCGTCGCGTCCGCTGAATCCCTCGTCATCCATGCCTCTTTCGCCCATCTCCTCGCCCATGTACACCATGAACGGAGCCCTGTTCAGATACAGAGATACTGTAAGCGGAGCCGCGGCATTTGAGGCTTTTTTGCCGAAGAAATCGGAGGCGAATCTCTGTTCGTCGTGATTTTCGAGAAAATTGAGCATGTACGGCTGGATATCCCCGAGAAACTGCCAGTTCCGGGTAATGCCTCGGGCGGACTGCCACAGTTCGATAGGCATCCCGTAGCTGTTCAGATTCGCTTCCACCACGGTCCTGAGGGTGTCGTACAGACCGGACTTGTCATAGAGATAGTCGAATCCCACCTCCCTGATATATTTCCTGTAAAGGTCTTTCTTGTAGACCTCGGCTATGAAAATCGCGTCCGGATACCGTGCCTTCGCTTTTGATATCAGCCACTGCATGAACTGCCACGGCACGAGTTCCACCATGTCGCACCGGAATCCGTCCACTCCTTTATCAAGCCAGAAATCTATGACCGACAGCATTTTGTCCCATGTAGCGGTACGCGTATCGCAGTAGTTTATCTTCACGGTCTCATACCAGTCGTTCACCCCAGGTACCGGAGTATACGAATTTCCTGTAGCTTTCGCCGGAGACTCCTGAAAAGGTATTAGAAGCTGTTTGAAACCGGACAGGAATGCCTGATACTCAGGCAATGTCGAATTCCTGAACTTTTCCCGGCATTGCTCCGTCATCCACGCAGGAAGGATGGAATACTCTCTTTCGAAATCTCCGTTTTCCAAAGACTGGCACTCGTCCCTGAATTCATTGACATTCGGAAGCACGAGAGACTGTCCAGGATAGTAGAAAAAATCATTGGATTCGGACCAATGCACGTTTTTGTCATCTCCGTCTCCGAGATCGTCAGGCCGCACGGCATCCCGAGACATTCCGTAGTCTCTCGCGACATGATTCGGCACGAAATCTATTATGACTTTCAGCCCTGCCTCATGAGTCCGTTTCACCAATGCCTCGAACTCCTCCATCCTGTGTTCCGGATCGTCGGCCAGATACGGATTCACGTCGTAATAATCGCAAACAGCGTATGGAGAGCCGGCTTCACCCTTCACGAACTGAGGATTGGACGGGCTGCATCCATGAGAAGCGGTTTTCGTAGAATGTCTGATGACACCGGTGTACCATACATGAGTACAGCCCAACCATTTGAGATACTCAAGGGCAGGGCCGTCGATATCCGGGAATCGGCCGGTTCCGTTGTCTTCGAGAGAGCCTCTCCGTACGGGAGACTCTGTTTTATTGCCCCAGAGACGGGGCAATATCTGATATATTATGGGTTTATCCATCTGCATAAATTTATTTTGCAAATATACGCAAATGAAACAATAATGATTATATTTGATGATTTTTTGAATTAAGGCAAGGTATTTTATGTTTACTATTTTTCCCGGCTTCAATCTTGTTGAAGCGTACCACGACTGGAAGAAAAACCACAAGTCCACTAAAAACAAATCCATTGCGCGAGCAGTAAAACTCGCAGTCTGCTTCGCCATCCTCCTCACCCTCTGGTGTCTGCCGCTCGATGCCTACGGAATCGGCGGACTGACGGTAGTCGAAAAAAGAGTCATCGCCATTTTCCTCTTTTCCACTTTCATGTGGATTCTCGAAGCCGTTCCGGCCTGGACGACATCCATGCTTGCCGTCGGGCTGCTTCTTTTCGCCGCATCCGACAGTTCTCTATGGCTGTTCAAGGATGTCGCAGCACCGGAAACCTACGGCACTCCCATAAAATATACATCCATACTGCATTCATTCGCAGATCCGATAATAATGCTGTTCATCGGCGGTTTCGTTTTGGCCATTGCAGCGACCAAATGCGGGCTCGACGTAGTATTGGCCAGAGTGATGCTGAAACCGTTCGGCACAAAGTCGAAGTTCGTGCTGTTGGGATTCATCTTGGTCACGGGGATATTCTCCATGTTCCTGAGCAACACCGCTACAGCCGCCATGATGCTCACTTTCCTGACACCGGTCCTGAAAGCTCTTCCGGCAGACGGCAAGGGAAAAATCGCCCTGGCGCTTTCGATTCCCATAGCTGCCAATGTCGGAGGTATGGCCACGCCTATCGGAACTCCGCCGAATGCCATAGTTCTGAAATATCTCAATGATCCGAACGGTCTCGACCTGAACATAGGTTTCGGTGAGTGGATGGGCTTCATGATGCCGTATACTCTGCTGATTATCTTCATCGCCTGGCTCATTCTGCTCAAGATGTTTCCATTCAAGCAGAAGACCATACAGCTTAAAATCGAAGGAGAGGTAAAACACGACTGGAGATCCATCGTCGTGTACGTGACCTTTGCCGTCACTGTACTTCTCTGGATTACAGACAAATACACGGGAGTGAATTCGAACGTCGTAGCCATGCTTCCCCTTGCGATTTTCCCTATCACGGGCATCATCACCAAACGGGACCTTGAAGAAATCAACTGGAGCGTCCTGTGGATGGTGGCCGGAGGTTTCGCTCTCGGCGTAGCATTGCAGGAGACAGGCCTTGCGACGCATATCATAGACACCATACCGTTCGACACATGGTCTCCTGCAGCCATGATCATCGGCTCCGGACTGCTCTGCTATGCCATGGCGAACTTTATTTCGCATACCGCTACTGCAGCGCTTTTAGTTCCGATACTGGCGATAGTCGGCATCAGCATGAAGGATGTCCTGATGCCTCTCGGCGGCGTTCAGACCCTGCTTATCGGAGTGGCAATGGGCTCGTCCTTAGCCATGATTCTCCCTATCAGCACACCGCCTAACGCATTGGCCCACGCCACAGGGATGATAGAACAGAAAGACATGGTCAAGACAGGCATTCTCATGGGCATCATCGGACTTGCCATCGGATACACCATGCTGATATTTCTCGGGAGTCACGGAATAATTTAACGCGAGTCCGACGAATTTATATTGCCCGGCACCAAGGAATTCGTCGGACTCACATTATTATTACGGCATGGGGTCGAGGCGGTCGTAGTCGCGTGCATCCTTGATGACTGTTATGATATATATCAGCAGCAGGACAAAGAAAATGACTATTGCGGCCGCATCCAAGGAACTTAAAACGACATCTTTCCCGTTTATCGGCAATGTCAGTGAAAATTCGCGGATAGGGGCCACGTAGATCAGAATCGTATTGATGATGATCATTATGATTCTGAACTCGGTAGGCCCCATTTTAGCGTATGTCAGACAGAACTCTTTCTTCAGATGGGCATTCACACTGACATTTATGGTCAGCATGAGGTAGACGACCAGGATAAACAGCGCTATTTCGATATGGACGAGGCCGGACAGACCTGCCCCGACAAACATTATGACCTCGTTTATGGCATCTACCGTATGGTCCAAATAATAGCCGTACAGCGGCCGCTGCTTGTTTCTGACACGCGCCAGTGTCCCGTCCAAAGAATCTCCGTACCAGTTTATGACAAAACCGAGAGAACTGAGCCACAGATAATGTATGTCTCTCGTTCCCGCAAGTATAAAGCCTGCGGCAATGATCACCGCACCGATGGTCCCTATGACTGTCAGGATATCCGATGTCATCCATTTGGGCTGCCTTTCAGCAAGCCATACGAGGGCTTTCTTCTCTATCCCGTTCAATATCGATGTCTGTATTCTTACCGATTCTTCCTTCGTTCTTGTCATACCGATTTTCTTTTATCTTTAATCCGGTTCCCCGAAGTCGTTCAGGAAACCGTTTTTTAAAAATAGCAATAAAAATCGAGAGACAGACCAAACGACTGAAAAAAAACGCATGAATCGGCTTACAAGGAGAGATTGTAAACGCTCTCCCTCAAAAATTTCCCGAATTTTTCAGTATCCGCAAACCTGTCCTGCTCCTCCGGAGCAATGACATCGCCGATGATGATCCTGACAGGCTTTCCACGTTTGTTGAACACTTCCGACGGAAGCCTCAAAAGGCGGATCCGCCAGTCTATAAGTCCGAGACAATAATAAAAATCGGAATTGCGGTCGACGAATTTCACCGGAATCACCGGGACATGCATTTTTCTTATCAGCTGAATGACAGGCATCTGCCATTGCCTGTCCCTGACGCACCTGTCTTTCAGGCTCAGGTCCGAAACGGCACCGGAAGGGAATATCCCCAAGGGATGGCCGGCTCTGACATGTCGGACAGCTTCCTTTATGCCTGCTATACTGTCCTTGGTCGGAGCCGTATGGTCCTTGCCTGCGGGCGTGACATTGATGAAACAATCTCCGAAAGCCTCTATTCTCGACAGGAACTTGTTTACTATCAGCTTGTAGTCCAGACGCACATGACCGAAAATATCGGCCAGGATGATACCGTCTATGCTTCCGTACGGATGATTGCTGACCGTGATGAAAGGGCCTTCCGGCAGCCGGTCCAGCATTTTTTCATTATATACTGTATAATCGACTCCGATATCTTCTAAGATGGCTTTTGCAAACTCCGGCCCGGCATGCCGACAGTTTCTGTCGTAAAGGTCGTTTATCCTGTCTATGGCCAATGCTTTCATCACCCTCCGTGCAACGGCATTTCCGCACCTGCCCTTGAACAAGGGAGAAATCCGTTCTATTTCTGTCAACGTCAAAAGAGGCATACGCAACCAGTCGAATTTTTAAACAGGTCCCAAATATAACACGAAGTTTTTCTCTTTTTTATGTTTTTTTTCTCTTTTTTTACTTTTATTTTTCTCTTTTCGAATATCGGAAATTTTCGCTCCATCTATTTTTGCAGTTGTCGGGCCCGAAGCATGAACAGCTCCGACACACGTTCGAATATACATATAAAATAGATGGAATATGGAATCTGTAATTGTCAAAAACAAGTCCATGCGAAACTTTCTTCGCATCACCTCCTTGCTTCCGGCTGCATGGCTCTGCCTTATCGCAGCATCGGGATGCACCGGCATGGAACCGGAGACCGCGTCCGTCAGAAAGACGGAATCCGGTTCAGGAAACTCAGGAGAAAAGACTACCGTATTTTTCAAGCCGTACATAGGCTATCCGGAATCCAAGGCTGCCGACAATTCCGTCAGGAATATCATGATATCCGTATATGAAAGCGGCAGCCTGATCGAAACATTGAATCTCGACACGGACATCGACGCATCCATGGAAGTAGAAACAGGCAAGACATACGCTTATTACGCCTGTGCAAACATTGCGAACGTCAAGATGCCGGCATCGGAAGAGGAGGTAAGGGAAATGCGCGTATCCGTTTCGCCCAAAGAGCCTTCCGGAGGGTTTCCCATGGCTGCCATGGGGGAATTTTCCGTGTCTGGAGAAGACAATACCGTGACGGTGATGTTGGAAAGACTGTATTCGAAACTGCGTTTCAAAGTGGATTTCAGCGATTTGCCAGACCTCGAAATCACTTCCGTAAAAATCCGACAGGCAGCCAGCTCCGTCACACTCTTTTCCGAATCCAAGGCTATTCTGACTACGGACGGGGATTCGGCGACATCCGCTGAAATTTCGGCTCTGAATGCAGGCGGGGAAATAGAACTTTACCTGCCGGAGAACTGCCAGGGTACGCTGCTTCCCGACAACAACGATTCCGCACAGAAAATACCGGAAAATATCCCGGGAAAATCCGGAGTATGCTCATATATTGAGGTAGCTGGTAAATTCAGCGGAGAAATGGAATTCAACGGCGAGATCGTCTACCGTTTCTATACAGGCAATGACGAGACGTCGGATTTCAATGTTGTCCGCAATACGGACAATCTCGTCACTATGACACCTCTGAGAAAAAGCATCGCCTCACCTTCATGGCAGGTAGATGCCGAAGATGTCTACGCTAACGTTCCGGTCATCGTAGCGGGCATGTACACCCATTATTATTATGTCAACAAAGGAAATATCAGTAGCGGCTCCATAGTGAGAGGTTCGTCGGCACACATGAAAAGAATCATACGCGGGAATAATTGTTATATAGGAATTGCAGGTTACTCGGGCGTTGGAAGTGACACGAGCGATGATTTCGGACTTATAGCGAGATCTGTCGACGGAAAGTCATGGATAACGATAAAGAACGTCCCGTACGACCTGCAAGATATCGCCTACGGAAACGGGACTTTCGTTGTGACTACCGACACGGAGACGATTCTTGTTTCGCCTGGAGGTCAGTTATGGACGGAAATCCAAATGTCCGAGGAAATCGAAGAGGTATTCTTCGGAAACGGTATTTTCATAGCTACCGGTACGTACGCATGCTGGAAATCCACCGACGGAGTGACGTGGACAGGTGCGCAGACAGATTTGATTTTTCCGACAGTAGGAACTTACGGGAACGGTGAATACGTTATAACATCGAGTTATCTGTACACTGCAAAATCCAAAGACGGAATCACCTGGACCAAATATACCAACAGTTTCGACAGCACCGCATATCCGGCTGCAGACATGATATACGGGAACGGGGTTTATCTCTTGACTACCGGAAGACAGCTTTTCAGAAGCACGGACGGATACAACTGGAAGGCTGTGCAGAGCCTGTCTTCCTATCTGACGGCGACGGTAGACTACAAGGACGGAGTATTGGCCGCCCATGTATCAAAAGGCATAGACGGCAGACAATATTATTTCGTCATGACATCCTTGGACGGGGAAAAATGGACCGAGATCTACCGCTCTCTGAATCATACTAGTGTGGTATGTATATTATAAAAACTCGTTTTGAGATTTTTCATGAATCCTTTCGGGGAATTCGGTGTAAATTCATTGAATTTTTTCAACAGGTTTGGAAAAAAAAGCATATTATTGTCGTCTAACAGACATAAGAATACATATTTACGAAATATGCTGATCAAACTTTACGACAAGGACAATGCTCCCGAGACTTTGGAAAAAGTGACTGCCGTTCTCGAAAACGGAGGGCTCATCATCTATCCGACCGATACGATGTATGCCATAGGATGCCATGCTCTGAAAGAACGTGCTGTGGAAAGGATATGCAGGATCAAGGGCATCGACCCGAAAAAGAACAACCTGTCCATCATCTGCTACGACCTGAGTGAAATCAGCCGCTATGCGAAAATGGGCAATGCAACATTCAAACTGATGAAAAGATGCCTTCCGGGACCGTTCACTTTCATTTTGGACGGAACATCCCGTCTGCCGAAGATATTCAGAAGCAGGAAGGAAGTGGGCATAAGAATGCCGGACAATCCAGTAATCCGCGAAATTGCCCGGCAGCTCGATGCTCCCATCATGACGGCATCTCTTCCTTTCGACAAAGATGATGACCCCGGCTATGCTACTGATCCTGAACTGATCGATGAGAAGTGGGGCAAAACCGTTGATCTTGTCATCGACGGCGGATGCGGCAGTATCGCCGCATCCACCATAGTCGACTGCACCGGCCCCGAACCTCTCATCCTCCGCCAGGGCCTCGGGAGTTTACTCCCGTAAATGACCGAAAGCCGAATCCCGCCGGCAACGCCGCAGTGCGCCCGTTATCACCCACCGGACTAATATTGATCCCAGGACTTGATCTGTATATCCTCCAACCTCATCCCGCAAAACGCCCTGATGAACGCCGTCGCCAAACGGGCATTGGTTATAAGCGGGATATTGAAGTCTATGGCGGCACGCCTTATCTTGTAGCCGTTGGCCAATTCCTGACTCGTGAAGTTCTTAGGGATATTTACCACAAGGTCGATTTCCTTGTCCTGTAGCATTTTCAAGGCGGATTCGAACTGTGAGGCAAGCAAAGGGTCTTCACACTCGCTCGGCCACAGCACTCTGGTAGCCGATACCTCGTTTTCAACAAGGTACTTGTATGTACCGGCCGTTGCGTAAATGGTATATCCATTGGCAGCCAAAAGTCTGCATGCCGTCAGCAAGTCGGCTTTCTGCAAAGCGTCGCCGGACGATACGAGGATGTTTTTCTCCGGGATGCGGTATCCTACGGAAAGGATGGATTTCAAAAGAGCTTCATTGAAATCATCTCCGATACAGCCTACCTCACCGGTAGAAGCCATGTCTACACCGAGAATAGGGTCGGCCTGGTGCAGCCTTGAGAAAGAGAACTGGGAAGCCTTTATTCCCACATAGTCCAGATCGAACGCGCTCTTGTGAGGTGCGGCCGGTTTCAGACCGAGCATCACCTTGGTAGCCAGTTCGATGAGATTTATCTTCAGGATCTTCGAAACGAACGGGAAACTCCTCGACGCCCTGAGGTTGCACTCGATGACCTTTATCTCGTTTTCCTTTGCCAGGAACTGGATATTGAACGGTCCGGAAATCTCGAGGGCTGCAGCTATCTTCTTGGCGATTTTCTTGATACGGCGCACGGTCTCGATATACAGTTTCTGAGGAGGGAACTGTATGGTAGCATCCCCGGAATGCACTCCCGCGAACTCTACATGCTCCGAAATCGCGTAAGCTATGATCTCACCTGCGTCCGCCACGGCGTCGAATTCGATTTCCTTGCAGCGCTGCATGAATTCGCTCACAACGACAGGATGCTTTTTGGACACTTCCGCAGCCAGCGAGAGGAAACGTCTGAGTTCGTCCTCGTTGTAGCATACGTTCATGGCAGCTCCGGAAAGCACATACGAAGGACGTACAAGCACAGGATAGCCTACAGTCGCCACGAAATCATGAACGTCGTCGAGAGTGGTCAGTTCCCTCCACTTCGGCTGGTCGATACCGAGAGCATCCACGATGGACGAGAACTTGTGCCTGTCCTCAGCCTTGTCTATGCTCGTGGCCTTCGTACCGAGGATATTGACCCCGCTTCTGTCCAAACGGAGAGCCAAATTGTTAGGAATCTGTCCGCCTACCGATACCACCATGCCGTACGGCTGCTCCAACTCGTAGATGTCCATCACCCTTTCGAATGTCAGCTCGTCGAAATACAGGCGGTCGCTCATATCATAGTCGGTAGAGACGGTTTCCGGGTTGTAGTTTATCATCACTCCCCTGTATCCCTGCTCCCGGATAGTCTGCAAAGCATTCACAGAACACCAGTCGAACTCTACGGAAGAACCTATGCGGTAAGCTCCGGAGCCGAGAACTATCACTGACTTGTGGTCATGGAGATAGCGGACGTCGTTGAAATTGCCGTTGTAAGTCAGATAAAGATAATTGGTGGCAGCCGGGAATTCGGCGGCCAATGTATCTATCTGCTTCACGCAAGGCACTATGCCCTGAGATTTTCTGAATTCCCTGACAATATTCTGGGCATCTTCGCTGTCGATCTTGTCCTTGTACAGCGCCCGGCCTATCTGGAAGTCGGAGAATCCCTGTTTCTTGGCAGTTTTCAACAACTCTATCGGCATTGCCTCGCAATTGTCGTATTCAAGCATTTCATGATAGGTATCCACGATATGCGCCAGTTTGTCGAGGAACCATCTGTCTATCTTGGTAAGCTCATGGATCTGGTCGACGGTGTAGCCGGCACGCATGGCTTTAGATATGACGAAAATCCTGTTGTCGGTAGGCTCCTTGAGAGCTTCGTCAATATCGTCTACTTTCAGTTCCTTGTTTCCTACGAAACCGTGGGCTCCCTGTCCGATCATCCTCAGACCTTTCTGTATGGCCTCTTCGAAACTGCGGCCGATGGACATGACTTCGCCCACACTCTTCATGCTCGACCCGATTTTTCTCGAAACGCCATGGAACTTCGTCAGATCCCAACGTGGAATCTTGCAGACGATATAGTCGATGGCAGGTTCGAAAAATGCCGGAGTGACCTTCGTCACTGAATTTTTAAGGTCGAAAAGTCCGTATCCGAGCCCCAGCTTCGCAGCGACGAAAGCAAGCGGATATCCTGTCGCCTTGGATGCGAGAGCCGAGGAGCGGCTGAGACGGGCATTTACCTCTATCACCCTGTATTCCATGGAGTTCGGGTCGTATGCGAACTGCACGTTGCACTCTCCCACTATACCGACATGGCGTACGATCTTGATGGCGAGGTCGCGGAGATACTCCACATCGTCATTGTCCAAAGTCTGGCAAGGAGCGACCACGATACTTTCACCGGTATGGATTCCGAGCGGGTCGAAATTCTCCATGTTGCAGACCGTGATGCAGTTGTCGTACTTGTCGCGCACCACCTCATATTTTATTTCCTTCCAGCCTTTCAGGGATTTCTCCACCAATACCTGAGGCGAGAACGAGAAAGCCTTTTCAGCCACATCGAAAAGCTGGGCTTCATCATCGCAGAATCCCGAGCCCAATCCACCGAGAGCATAGGCCGCACGAAGAATGACCGGATAACCGAGCTCCTGAGCTGCAGCACGGGCCTGTTCGATATTCTCAGTAGCATGCGACTTGATGGTCTTGATGCCTATCTGATCGAGTTTCTCGATGAAAAGCTCCCTGTCCTCCGTATCGATGATAGCCTGGACAGGAGTACCGAGAACCTTGACATTGTATTTCTCGAGGACGCCCGACTTATACAATTCCACGCCGCAGTTCAAGGCAGTCTGGCCTCCGAAAGCCAGAAGTATTCCCTGCGGAGCCTCTTTTTTGATGACCTTTTCCACAAAATACGGAGTCACCGGCAAAAAGTAGATTTTGTCAGCGACCTTGTCAGAAGTCTGCACGGTAGCGATATTCGGGTTGATAAGCACGGTTTCTATACCCTCTTCCTTCATCGCTTTCAGGGCCTGCGAACCGGAATAGTCGAACTCTCCCGCTTCACCGATTTTCAAAGCTCCGGAGCCGAGCAGCAATACTTTCTTTATCTCGTTATCTATCATTTGTCGTGAAATTATATGTTTGACTGTCAGTATTTCATATTAGAGTTTGCTCAAAAACTCGTCGAAGAGGAATTCCGTATCCGTAGGACCGCTCGAGGCTTCCGGATGGAACTGCGAAGAAAAGAAAGGCTTGCTCTTATGCCTGATACCCTCGTTCGTGCCGTCATTCATATTGACAAAATACGGCACCCAGTCTTTTCCGAGAGTATCGCTGTCCACCGCATAACCGTGGTTCTGCGACGTCACGAAACATTTGTTCGAACCGACCATCCTCACAGGCTGGTTATGACTTCTGTGTCCGTATTTCAACTTGTACGTTTTCGCCCCTGCGGCCCTGCTGAGGAGCTGGTTTCCCATGCAGATTCCGAATATCGGCTTGTCCTTTGTCAAGGCCTGCTGAATATGTCTGACTGTAGCATCGCAGAACTCCGGGTTTCCAGGTCCGTTCGAAATAAAGAGACCGTCATATTCCAACTGGTTGAAATCATAGTCCCACGGCACTCTGATGATTTCCACTCCACGCGACAGGAAGCATCTCAATATATTGTGTTTGACACCGCAGTCCACGAGAACGATTTTCTTGCTGCCGCTGCCGTACCGGATCACTTCCTTGCAGCTGACTAAGGCGACCTGATTTTCCTTGTTAGGATCAGGGACAGGAAAATCTCTTGTCTGTCCCTCCGGGACAATGATTCCGAGCATGGCGCCGTTATCCCTCAGGACTTTCGTCAATTCTCTCGTATCAATGCCGTATATCCCCGGGATCTTGTGCTTCTTGAGCCAGTCGCCTAAACTCATCGCTGCGTTCCAGTGGCTGTAATCCTCCGAATAATCGGAGACTATGAGCCCTCTTACATAAATATTGTCCGATTCCATGAACTTGGAAATTCCGTTTTCATCGAAAGTTTCTTCCGGAATGCCGTAATTTCCGACTATCGGATAGGTAATACACAGAATCTGACCAGAGTACGAAGGATCGGTAAGACTTTCCGTATAACCTACCATGGCTGTCGAAAAGACCACCTCACCATCGCAAGGACCGTTGTAACCGAATGAATATCCGTGGAATTCCATTCCGTTCTCCAACTTGAGAGTAGCTCGAATTTTCTGCTCCATTGTCAATATTTTTTACATTGCTTAAAATCAGGCGAAAATAATACAATTCCCTAAAATCCCCAAAATAAATAATCAGAATCTCATCTTGGCATCTATTTATCTCATCTGCCACACCGCCTCGGCCGGATCAGAAGCCTTGAAAACCGCACTTCCCGCGACAAGTATGTCCGCTCCGGCAGACTTCAACGCGGCCGCATTTTTCCCCGACACTCCACCGTCGACCTCTATCAGGCACGAAAGGCCCTGTGACGCTATTTCCTTCCGCACTGTCTCTATCCGCCCATAGGAGGTTTCGATGAACTTCTGCCCGCCGAAACCGGCGAATACCGACATAATCAAAACGAATTCACACACGGGAAGATACGGGAAAAGACGTTCTACCGGGATATCCGGATTTACAGCGACTCCGGCCTTCATTCCATTCGCATGTATCAGATTTATGACTTGAGTCGGATTCTCAGCGGCATTCAAATGGAAACTCAGCATCCCGACACCCGCCCCGGCCATCCTTTCTACATAATTTTCCGGCCTGACTATCATCAGATGAGCATCCAACGGTTTTTTCGCTACCGATGCTATCGCTTCGACCACCGGGAAACCATATGAGATATTCGGAACGAAGACCCCGTCCATTATGTCGAGATGGAAGAAATCCGCATGTTCGTTTACAAAATCCGCATCTTGCCCGAGGTGCAGGAAATCGGCAGAGAGCATCGAAACCGCTACCATAGTCCCTCCTTTATTCTATATGTGCAATGACATCCGACAGAAGAGCCGTGAACTTGTCGAGCGATGCCAGTTCCAACCGTTCTCCAGGAGCGTGCACACCGCGCAGCGTAGGCCCGAAAGAAATCATGTCGAGATCGGGATAAATGTCAAGGAAGAGTCCGCACTCGAGTCCGGCATGTATGGCCCTTACCACAGGGGGCGTTCCGAAAAGTCTTGCATAGGAATCCTTGCAGACTTCGAGAAGCCGGGAATTCATGTTCGGCTTCCACCCCGGATACTCCGATTCATGAGTCACCTCTGCCCCGGCAAGTCTGAATACAGCCTCGACTTTAAGCCCTGCAGCTTTGCGTTCCGATGCGACGGAACTTCTCTGACTGGTCCCCACCCTTATTACGCCGTCTTCCGGCATTTTCACCGATGCAAGATTGGTCGAAGTTTCGACCAATCCCTTTATATCCCCGCTCATGGCCAGAACCCCATGCGGGGCAGCGAACAGAGAGGCTGTCAGAGCTCGTGCGACAGCCGGCTCTACAGCTCTGTCGGCCGCCGTCGTATCTCCGAGTATACGGCATTCCATCTTCAAGTCCGGATCACCGACAGCATATTCAACCTGCAGATCGGCATGAAAGGCATTTACGGCCTCCGCGAATTTTTCCGCATTTTTTACCGCCACTACCGCTTCAGCCTCACGCGCGATGGCATTTCTCTTGTTTCCTCCGTCCATGCTGCACAGCATGAATTCCGGGCAAGAATAAAGAAAACGCGCCAAAAGCTGGACCGCATTGGCCCTGCCCTTGTCTATATCATCGCCGCTGTGACCGCCTATGCCGTTATGGATGCGCACCATGACTTTTTTCAATCCGGCTTCGAGCGGCACGTATGAATATCTAAAAACCGCTGTGGTATCCAAACCGCCTGCACAGCCGACAAAGAGTTCACCTTCGTCTTCCGAATCGAGATTTATCAGATATTTTCCAGTGATAAATCCAGGTTTCAAAGCCTTGGCACCGTCCAAACCCGTCTCCTCAGCGACCGTAAAAAGGCATTCGATCCGGCCTGTCGGCATGTCGCTTTCAAGAACGGCAAGCTGGGCCGCCATTCCGATGCCGCAATCAGCTCCGAGCGTAGTATCCTTGGCTATCATCCAACCGTTCTCGAAAACGTATTTTATCGGATCTTTCGAAAAGTCGTGCTCCACTCCGGAATTCTTTTCACAAACCATGTCGGAATGGCTTTGGAGCACGATGACAGGCCTGTTCTCGCAGCCGGGCGCAGCAGGCTTCACTATAACGACATTTCCCGCATCATCCGTCCGGCATTCTAATGAATGAACTTCGGCGAAATGCTGCAGGAAAGCTATGATTTTCTCTTCGTGACCGGATTCCCGGGGAACTTTCGTTATCTCCTCGAACAGGTCCAGAACGTTTTTTGAGTTCATAATATTTATCCTTTTGCAGGGACCAACATCTTTTCTATATCGGAAACGTATTGTCGGAACGTTTTGTCTATGCTCATCAGGTCCTGAACGGTAGCACACGCATGGAGGACGGTAGAATGATCCTTGCCTCCGATTTCCGAACCGATAGTCGACAGTGAGCATTTCAGAAGATTCCTGCTCATGTACATCGCTATCTGGCGGGCCTGGACTATCTGCCTTTTCCGGGACTTGGACAGGAGGTTGTCCATAGTGATGTTGAAATACTGGCAGACGGCTTTCTGCACCTTGTCGATGGATATGTCGGTCTTCTGCTCGCCTACGATTTTCGTCGTGATACGTTCAGCCATCTCCACGGTGATCTCCTTGTGAGCGAACGTGGCATTCGCTATCAGCGAAATCAAGGCTCCCTCCAATTCCCTGAAATTCGACGTAATCCTGCTCGCGAGAAAAATCAGGACGTCGTCGCTCAACTTCACGCCTTCCCTGAAACTGCGGGATTTCAACATCGAAAGTCTCGTGGCGAAATCCGGTCTCTGGAGTTCGACGGAAAGTCCCCATTTCAGACGCGACAAGAGGCGCTCCTCGAAATTCTGCAAATCGACCGGAGGTCTGTCGGAAGTGAAAATCAGCTGCTTCCCGGCCTGATGCAGATGATTGAATATCTGGAAAAACGCGTTTTGCGTTCCAGGAGAGGACATGTCCTGAATATCATCGATGATCAGCACGTCCATCTTCATGTAGAATGTCAGAAAATCCGTAAGATTGTTCTTGACATTCACGGCCTCCATGTACTGGGTCTTGAATCTGTTCGCCGGAACATACAGCACGACAAGCTCCGGATATTTCTCCTTTATGGCTATACCTATGGCCTGGGCGATATGCGTTTTGCCCAAACCGGGACCTCCGAACAGAAAAAGAGGATTGAACGCAGTCTTCCCCGGATATTTCGCAATGCTTTCCCCCGCGGTAATACCCATCTTGTTGCACTCTCCGATGGCGAGATTCGCAAAACAATAGTTCGGATTCAGCTGGGTATTTATCTTGACTCTCTGCAGCCCTGGAATCACGAACGGATTCGGACTGCCCGACTGCCTGTATGTCGGCACCGTGACCGGCCTGTTCTCCGGAGTATTGCAATGCGCAGCCGGATATTCCATCGGAGGCTGGACCTTTACAGGGGCCACCTGGTATACGAGCTTCGCATCGACACCGATCTCCTTTTTGAGAGTCTTTTTCAGCACGTCGAGATAATATTCCTCAAGATACTCCCTGAAAAATTCGGAAGGCACGCTTACTGTAAGTACGCCGTCTGAAAACGATACCGGAGAGATCGGCTTGAACCAGGTCTCGAAAGCCCTCGGGTTCACGATCTGCTCTATCATTTTCAGGCAGCGGCTCCAAATCAATATGTGCGTATCTTGAGACATCGGCGATAAAAGCTATAGTCAGGTCAGATAAAATTTCAAACCGAGCACAAAGATGAGGAAAAATTTTTTAGAAAAATTTCCTTTCACTATTGTTTATTATCTTTTTTTTACATCTAAACGTTTAAGGTTTTCGCAAACGACTTCTTTTATAAACCTATGATAATAAACATTTTACGGCTTAACATTTTCTTAATATCATTGAAAGCTACGCTTTTACGAATTTTGAATTATTCCAAATTAGCATCTTGCAGCCATATCGCCCTGCTACGTTGTCAGAATACGGTAATCCGAAAATATTTCTTGGGATTTTCTTCTATTTTCCTGACGATTCTGTCAATATTCACAAGCAGCGAATCGACCGAGTCGTACACTGAATTTTCATTGACAAGTTTGCCGACAGTCCCGTCGCCGTCATCGATCTTCGAAAGAATGGAATTGAGGCTCGCGATCAGACCCTCTATATCGGATTTTTCCAGCTTCCCGACAATGTTTCCGATACCGGAGACTGTCGAGTCGGCCTTTTCCGCCACTTCTTCTATCCGGCTTGAAAACCTGTCGAGGTTGTCAACTATGCTTTCGATATCGGAAGACTTGCCTTCTACCGTCCCGGCAATGCTTTCGATTTCCATAATCGTCTTGTCCAAATGCATCATGATGCTCCTGAGCGATGCCCTGTTTTCAGCGGAAAGGGCAAGATTGAGATTCAAAAGCGCGCTGTCGAGATTTTCGAGCACCTCGGACCCCTTGGATATCAGCGGCTCGATGCCGGATGCTATGGACGACAGCATGTCCGGAGACACGGAAGGCTCCAGCCACGCTCCATCCTCCGCAGACGTTTCAGAGAGGCCCGGATCGATTCTCACGGCCTTGCCTCCCATCAGATCAGCACTGTAAATAGTCATCCGCGAGTCCTCCGGAACAGGAAAATCACGCGATATGGAGCACGACACGTTGAATCCTTTTTTATCCTTGTCATATTCGACATCGGCTACGGTGCCTGCCTTGAATCCTTTTATGAACACAGGAGAAGAAGGCAGGAGCCCCTGTACGTCCTCATAAAAAGAACGGAGTTCGTATTCCCTGTTGAAAACATCCTTTCCGCGAAGAAAGTTTATGACAAAAAAGGTTGCCGCCAGCACTGCGACAGCCAAGATTCCTATTTTGAGTTCTTTTTTCATACTACCTGTTTATGACGTCTGACGCCTTTGTAAATCATGATTTGTCAAATGCCTGCGGAAACCGGCTAAAGCGCCGAGACGCTCCCGTTTTCTATCTTCACCGGAAATGATCCCGGGAATATTTTCCTCGTTTTTTTGAAAAGAGCCCGCGCGTCGGCTTCCGCTGATACCTTTATTATATATTTATACATGTTCCCTGTTTTTATTGCCACGGCATCATAACCCTTGAATGCCTTGTCGTTTTTTTTCAACTGTTTGCTCAGGACGAAAATCTGCACGCCGTATTCGGTCCTGTCAGTTGCCCCGGCATCCTGATTTTCATTATCGGTCCGGACTGCCGGTTCCGCAGCGAAATCTATGCTGGCATCGTATTTCGTCTTGAAACTCCTGAACGCATCGAACAGCCTCTGCGCTATCTCCGTCCTTCCAGAAGACGAATTCAGGAGCTTCAGATCCGATGCATTGGACATGAATCCCACTTCCACGAGGACTGCCGGCATCTTCGTACTCCACAACACCCA
>CALUSD010000135.1 GCA_944323295.1 uncultured Bacteroidales bacterium
GGAATCCTGTTATCGTTCTCGCCGACGGCATCATCGGGCAGCTTATGGAAAAGGTGGAAATTCACCCTGCGAAGCCGAGACGCACCGACAAGGAAATTCTCGAAGCCGCCCCGTGGGCCACTACCGGCAAACCTGCGACACGGGAAAGGAATATCATCACTTCCCTTTCCTTGGACGCCGAGACTCAGGAAAATTTCAACAGGAAACTGCGCGCCAAATACGAAACCATCAAGGCGAACGAAGTCAAATATTCGGAATATCTGACAGAAGATGCCGAATATCTTTTCGTAGCTTTCGGATGCTCTTCGAGAATATGCGAAGCCGCCACGGACATCCTGAGGCAGGAAGGTATCAGGGCCGGACTCCTCAGACCTGTCACTTTGTTCCCGTTTCCTGAAAAGGAAATTTCGAGACTCGCCGGACAGGTCAAAAGCATCATGAGCATCGAACTCAATCTCGGACAGATGGTAGAGGATGTCAGACTGGCCGCCAACGGCCAATGCCCTGTAGGTTTCTACGGCAGGCAGGGCGGCAATGTCTATACTCCGGAAGAAATAGCCGAAGAATTCAAGAAATTCAACAATCTGAAATAGGACAAGATGGATACAATAGATATAAAAAGACCTGAAAACATCGTATATAAGAAACCGGCGCTGATTACGGACAATGTCATGCATTATTGTCCGGGATGTTCTCACGGAACAGTCCACAAACTCATCGCTGAAGTCATCGACGAGATGGGCATCCAAGACAAGACCATCGGCATATGTCCCGTGGGATGCTCGGTATTCGCCTACAACTATATCGACATAGACTGGCAGGAAGCCGCTCACGGACGCGCTCCGGCATTGGCCACAGCCACCAAACGGCTCTGCCCCGACAAATATGTCTTTACTTATCAGGGAGACGGCGACCTTGCCTCTATCGGAACGGCCGAAATCATCCATGCCTGCAGCCGTGGTGAAAACATCGTTGTCATTTTCATAAACAACGGCATATACGGAATGACCGGAGGACAAATGGCGCCTACCACTCTCCTCGGGATGAAAACTTCGACTACGCCATACGGCAGAGATGCGAAACTGAACGGCTTTCCTCTGAAAATCACGGAAATGCTCGCCGAGCTTGACGGGACGGCATATATCACGAGACAGTCCGTGCATACGGCCGCGGCAGCCCGCAAAGCAAAAAACGCCATCAGAAAGGGATTCGAATACAGCCAGAAAGGTATCGGACTGTCATTCATCGAAATCGTTTCCACTTGCAACTCCGGATGGAAACTCTCCCCGGTGGAGGCCAACAGGTGGATGGTAGAAAACATGTTCCCAAAATACCCGATAGGCGATATCAAGGATACATTGGCGACGAGCACCGGAGTTACCTCCCGGTAATGAGGATGCGAGATGTGAAGTCTGACGACGAAGTCGCACAAAAGGCTTCAAGCATTTTTTAATTTATTTTGCGAGAGTTCGAGGAAGACGAACGACGAGCACCGGAGTTACCTCCCGGTAATGAGGATGCGAGAAGTGAAGTCCGACGACGAAATCGCACAAAAGGCTTCAAACGTTTTTTAATTTATTTTGCGAGAGTTCGAGGAAGACGAACGACGAGCACCGGAGTTACCTCCCGGTAATGAGGATGCGAGAAGTGAAGTCCGACAACGAAATCGCACAAAAGAAATAAAAAAAAAGAATATGAAAGAAGAAATAATAATAGCAGGCTTCGGCGGCCAAGGCGTCCTGTCAATGGGCAAAATCCTTGCCTACTCAGCCATAATGCAGGATCTGGAAGTGACATGGATGCCGTCGTACGGCCCTGAAATGAGAGGTGGCACGGCCAATGTTTGCGTAATTGTCAGCGACAGAAAGATAAGCTCTCCTATCATCACGAAATATGATACCGCCATCATTTTGAACCAGCAGTCGTTAGACAAGTTCGAAAACAGCATCAAACCTGGCGGACTGCTGATATACGATCCGAGCGGAATCACGAGGGAGCCGGAAAGGAAAGATATCACGATTTGTTCCATCGATGCCATAGAGGTGGCGGCAGAAGTAGGCAATGCCAAGGTATACAACATGGCTGTTTTAGGGGCGTATCTGAAAATCAACCAGGCTCTGAAAATGGAAAATGTCGTCAAGGGATTAGAAAAATCGATTCCTGCAAGGTACGGCGACCTCATCCAGAAAAACAGAGAGGCTATCGAGAAAGGCATGGAACGGGTAAAAATCCTGTCTGAAAGGTAAAGAACATTATTGTTTTTATTTAAAGTTTTGCTAACTTTGCTTTGAATTTAAAAGAGGCTTTGCGATGCTTGAAGACATCTGGAGCGATATCCTCACTCTCATTTCATTGTATGAGAAGACAAAAGGAGAATACGATGCCGCATCGGAAAAACTCCGGCATAGCGAAGCTCTTAATGATGAATACGGAAAGCAGATCGTTGAGTTGGAAAAACAGATAGATAGCTTGAAACTCAAGACCGCGTTTCTATCTACGTCGGGAGATGAAGAGGCAAAAGAGAAGATCGACAGACTGATAAGGGAAATCGACAAATGCATAGCAATATTGGAGGGCTGACATGGGGCAGAAAATGACGATAAGGATACTGAACAGGACATTCCCATACGAAGCCGAAAGTCCGGAACAGGAACGACATTTTCGGGAAGCGGCGGAGAAGGTGGACAAGAAGTACCATGAGTACATGAACAGATATCCTGACAAGAGTGCGGAAGAGCGTTTGTCCATCATAGCGTGGAACGGCTTTGTAGAAGTCGCAGAATTGGAGAGCGAGTTGCAGTCGAAAAAGAAGGATGAAGAAATTCTCTCGGCGAGATTGAAAAGTTATCTGAAAAATATTGACAAATAGCCGTTAGTTACTTATTTGCTGAAATCTACATTTGTACCAAGTAACCGAGTACACTCGAATAGGGATGACGGACCTATGTTACCTGTCACAGGGATTCCGCATAAGCGGGACGGAGGATGTCAGAACTAATTTTCGGAGCTCAAATCTTATTTTTATAGGATTTTCTGAAATTTTGACTAACGGCTTTTATTTTGAATTCAATACTGTTACGCATATTCCTACAGGTCGGCTTTCATCGAGCCGGCCTGTTTTTTTATTGAAACGATTGGACAATATATATTATAAACGTTATGGAAATTTTATTTTACATACTGGCAGTACTCGCTGGAGCGGTATTGGCGTTATGCATCTATATTCCTGTCAGGAAAATGATTTTGAAAGGTCAGAAGGAGGATATCATCCGGAAAGCGGAGATAGATGCTGAAAACATAAAAAAGGAGAAAATCTTTCAGGCCAAGGAGAAATTCCTCCAGTTGAAAAGCGAGCACGAACAATACATCAATGAAAAAAGCAAACAGATTCAGGAGTACGAATCCAGACTGAAACAAAAGGAAAATACTCTCAACCAGCAGAATGCCGAACTCGGAAGAAGGCAGAAAGAAGCCGATGCCATCAGGGAAAACCTGAAAAATCAGGTGGAAATCGCTACTAAGAAGACCGAAGAGTACGAAAAACTCCGTCTCCAGGCCATCCAGCAAATCGAGAACATCGCTGGCATGACGGCGACCGAGGCCAAAAACCAGCTGATGGAAAATATGAAAGCTGAAGCCAGAAGCCAGGCTCAGTCATATATCAACGACGTCATGGACGATGCCAGGATGAATGCCAGCAAGGAAGCCAAGCGCATCGTCATCAATACCATTCAAAGAACAGCGACAGAGACGGCCATTGAAAACGCAGTCACGGTATTCAATATCGAAAGCGATGAAATCAAAGGCCGCATCATCGGACGCGAAGGAAGAAACATCAGGGCCCTGGAAGCAGCTACAGGTGTCGAAATAGTCGTCGACGACACTCCTGAAGCCATTCTTCTGTCTGCATTCGATCCGGTAAGGCGAGAAGTTGCAAGACTGGCGCTTCACCAGCTCGTAGTAGACGGCAGAATACACCCGGCACGAATAGAAGAAGTCGTGACAAAAGTCCAGAAACAGCTCGAAGAAGAGATATTGGAAACAGGCAAGAGGACATGCATTGACCTCGGAATCCATGGATTGAACATAGAGCTCGTGAAATTGATCGGACGCATGAAATACCGTTCTTCATACGGACAGAATCTGTTGCAGCATTCACGCGAAGTCGCGAACATATGCGCTACGATGGCATCCGAACTCGGTCTCAACCCTAAGGTAGCGAAAAGAGCCGGTCTGCTGCACGATATCGGAAAAGTATCCGATGAAGACCCGGAACTCCCTCACGCTATTCTCGGTATGAAACTCGCTGAAAAGTACAAGGAGAAGCCGGAAGTATGCAACGCCATCGGCGCTCACCACGAAGAAATCGAAATGACATCCATCATATCGCCGTTGGTAATGGTCGGTGATGCCATATCCGGAGCGCGCCCGGGAGCAAGGAGGGAGGTAATTGAGTCGTACATAAAGAGGCTCAAGGACATGGAAGGCATCGCCCAGTCCTACAAGGGAGTGACAAAAAGCTATGCAATCCAGGCCGGCCGCGAACTGCGTGTTATCGTGGGAGCCGACCAGGTGAGCGATCAGGATGCCGAGTCCTTGTCAGGAGAAATAGCAAAGAAAATCCAGGAAGAAATGGTATACCCTGGACAGGTAAAAATTACCGTTATCAGAGAGACGAGATCCGTAGCTTTTGCAAAATAAGTTTACGATGAATACGATACAGAAACTTTTTTGTATTTTGATTGCCGCCATTGCATCCGCAAATGCAATGGCGCAATCCATGAATACGGCTCCGGAAAAAACCATCGAATGGAGCACGACTACCGAAACCATCGGAGAAAATCTCTCCAGGATTGTCTTTACCGGCAAAATAGCCGACGGATGGCATACATACGATACGGACAGCGACATGTATCCTACGGCTGTTGAATTTTCCGAACTGAACGGATGTTCAGTAGCCAGGGAATTATATGCCGTGTCAGAGCCGGAACTGTATGAAGGTGCGAAAGTATTCTTCAACGAGATCAAAATGGCTGTAGACATTTCTACCGACGGGGAAAATCCGAAGGTTGCAGGAGAACTCACATGGCTGAGCTGCACAGACGTTACATGTGCGGCACCCGAATATTACAGCTTCGAGCTCTCATTGTCCGGCTCCGATGCGGCAGCATCGGCTGCGGACACAAAACAGGGAAAAGGTTTCAACTGGGCCCTCATCATCGAAGCTATCCTGTGGGGATTTGCAGCGCTGCTTACTCCATGCGTATTCCCGATGGTGCCGATGACGGTGTCGTTTTTCCTGAAAGGCTCCTCGACCCCGGCTGCAGGCCGTTTCAAGGCTGCAATGTACGGGCTGTTCATCATTCTGCTTTATACCGTACCTGTTTCTCTTATCATTCTGATTACGAGAATCGTGGGAGGAGATGCCGTCACGGCGGACATTTTCAACTGGCTTGCCACACACTGGCTTCCGAACATCGTCTTTTTCATAGTGTTCATGATTTTCGCCGCCTCATTCTTCGGAGCCTTCGAAATCATACTTCCGACCTCCTTGGTAAACAAGTCCGACAAAGGCGCGGACAAGGGAGGGCTCTTGGGAATATTCTTTATGGCTCTGACTCTGGTCCTCGTTTCATTCTCATGTACTGGACCGATAGTCGGCACGGTGCTGATAAAATCCACCGAAGGCGAGTTCTGGACACCTATGATCACGATGCTGGCATTTTCGGTAGCATTTGCCCTGCCATTCACTGTGCTGGCACTTTTCCCGTCGCTTCTGACCAAACTCAAAAGCGGCAGCTGGATGAACACCATAAAAGTCATCTTGGGTTTCATAGAAGTGGCCTTGGGATTCAAATTCCTCAGTGTTGCTGATCAGACATACCACTGGGGCCTGCTCGACAGAGAAGTATATCTTGCCATTTGGATTGTGGTATTCACGCTTTTAGGACTGTATCTTCTCGGGAAAATACGTTTCGCACACGATGCACCTTGCGACCATGTTTCCGTAAAGAGGCTTGCAGGAGCCATTGCCGTATTCTCTTTCGTTGTATACATGATTCCGGGCATGTTCGGGGCACCGCTAAAGGCTCTGTCAGGGTACCTTCCGCCTATAACATCGCAGGACTTCGTACTCGGCAGCGAAACGTCGGCTGCCCCTGTACTGACGACAGGGAACAGGACCGAATCCAAATATGACCTGCATCTTCCGCTCGGACTGTCCGGATACTTCGATCTCGAAGAGGGCCTTACAGCAGCAAAGGAAGCAGGAAAACCTGTCTTCATAGATATTACGGGCCATGGCTGCGTCAACTGCAGAGAAATGGAATCGAGGGTCTGGAGCGATCCTCAGGTACTGGAAATCCTGCAGAATGACTATATAATAGTGGCACTGTACACCGATGACAAAATGAAACTCGATGAAGAAGACTGGGTGACTACCGAAAGCGGCGATGTGTTGAAGCAAATGGGCAGGGCCAATTCATATATCGTGAGGAGCCGTTTCGGGGTAAATGCCCAGCCTAACTATGTACTGCTCTCACCTGAAGGAGAACTTCTTGCTCCTGTCAGGGGATATGACCTCAGCATTCCTGGATTCGTATCGTTTCTGCAGAGCGGATTGGAAAATTTCAAAAAATAATCTTTCGTAGCGAAGCCTCATTGTGCCATCCAGAGCGAAGCCGATAGGCACAGTCGAGAGCGAATCCTCTATTGTCATCTCGAGCGGAGCCACAGGCGCAGTCGAGAGATCTGTTAATATATTATTACTGTTCCATGAGCAGATCTCTCGACTGCTCCCTCGACTACGCTCGAGATGACATTGCTCGAGATGACAAAAGAGCGGACTCTCCTGCGGCTTCGCTCGAGATGACAATAAAAAAGGAGACCGAATCAAATCTTCCGATCGATCCGGTCTCCGTCTAAACGCGGCAGCTTCCTACTCTCCCACCTGGTCGGGCAGTACCATCGGCGTTGGTGAGCTTAACTTCTCTGTTCGGTATG
>CALUSD010000136.1 GCA_944323295.1 uncultured Bacteroidales bacterium
ATCACGGGAGAATACATACCCGGAGGATGGCTGTACTATATGAATCCGAATGCACCGTGGTCGGTAAATTTCAACTATTCATACAGTTACAGCAGGTCCTACCAGAATTCCAACGGGCAGCTCATCACAAATCACCTGCACACCCAGACTCTCGGCGTGTCAGGCAACCTCAAGCTGCCCCCGGCACTCTCTCTGCAGTTGTCCACGAACTTCGACATCATGGAATTCAAAATGTCCACGACCCAGTTGAGCGCGACGTACGACCTGCATTGCTTCAATATCACGTTCTCGTGGATTCCGAGCGGACAATGGGAATCCTGGTCGTTCAAGATTGCGGCGAATGCAGCCGCACTGTCCGACCTGCTGCGGTTCAAGAAGAGCACGAGCTACTGGGACAATTAAGCCTGACAATTGAGCCTGGCCGCACATAGGTCCGGCAAAAAGGTCCTTTGTGACTGCGTTCACGGGCGATTTTAGCGCATTCCTGTTGGAAATTTAGAGGGAATTACTATCTTTGCGAAGTCTTTGAAGAAAAGTCTGCAAAATATTCCCGTTTTACATATCTTTTACTGTCTGATTAGATATATTGAATTTATATGCATAGTATTTTCGATTTGAATGAAATGGATCTCGAAGAGGTCCGCTCTGTGGCCAAGGAATTAGGCATACATGTCACGAAAAAAATGGAGAAAAAAGATATTGCCTACATGATTTTAGACAAGGAAGCCGCGCTTAACGCCCTTTCCGCACCGGAAAAGGAAAAGCCGAGAAGAGGCCGTCCGAAGAAGCAGCAGGCTCCTCAGGAAAACACTGTGCGTTCCGAAAATGAAATCCAGACGGCAAAACCGGATGAAAAGACAGCATCTGTTCAGGAGCCGGCCAAGCGCAGAGGCAGAAAACCAGGAAAGAAAACAGCTGCTGAAAATGAAGAAAACAAGGATGCTGGCGCAACAGAAACAGCTCAGAGCCAGGAAACGGCTCCGCAGGTAAAGAAAAAAAGAGGCGGAAAGAAAAATGCCGGTACAAAAGAAAACGCATCCGACAAAGAACAAGACACCGTAGCGGCAGAACAGGCCGCAGCTGAAAATACAGAAAAGGCAGCCGCCCCGACGGGAAAGACAAAAACGGAAAATCCCGTTCCTGCAGAGGAGCCGGACAATACCTCAGCCGCCAAGGAGACCGTTGCCGCAAACGGCAGCAGCAACGGCAGCGGAGACAGACGCAAAAGGGTGCGGATACCGCGTCAGGGGAATTTTTCCGCCGAAAACGAAACGGCCGATGCCCGGACCGGCGAACCGGTCAACGGATCTCAGAATGCACAGGCCCCGGTACAGAACTATTATCCCCAGAACAAATATCAGGAGAGAAGATACGACGACTATTCCCAGAATCAGCAAAGGGCGCAGTATCATCAGAAAATAGAATTCGACGGAGTGGTGGAAGCTACGGGCGTATTGGAAATAATGCCTGACGGCTACGGATTCCTCCGCTCTTCCGACTATAATTATCTTAACTCCCCTGACGACATATACGTATCTGCAGGACAGATAAAAAGCAATGCGCTCAAGACCGGAGATACCGTTACCGGTGAAATAAAACCTCCGCGCGAAGGCGACAAATATTTCCCTCTGGTAAAAATCAAATACGTCAACGGACGTACTCCGGAATTCATACGGGACAGGATTCCGTTCGATTTCCTGACACCGCTTTTCCCGGATGAAAAATTCAATCTGCTCGGGAAAGGGCACAATGACCTGTCCTGCCGCGTGGTGGACATGTTCACGCCTATCGGCAAGGGGCAGCGAGGACTTATCGTGGCACAGCCCAAGACAGGTAAGACAATGCTGCTCAAGGCTATAGCCAATGCCATCGCAGACAACCACCCGGAAGTATACATGATAGTGCTCCTGATCGACGAAAGGCCTGAGGAAGTGACGGACATGGCCCGCAGCGTAAAGGCGGAAGTCGTTGCGTCCACATTCGACGAACCGGCGGAAAAACATGTCAAGGTCGCAAACATGGTCTTGGAAAAAGCCAAAAGATTGGTGGAGTGCGGACATGATGTCGTGATTTTCCTCGACTCCATCACGAGGCTTGCCAGGGCATACAACACCGTACAGCCGGCATCCGGAAAGGTATTGTCCGGAGGTGTGGATGCCAATGCGCTTCACAAGCCCAAGAGATTTTTCGGAGCGGCCCGCAACATAGAAAACGGAGGCTCCCTGACTATTTTGGCCACGGCTCTTACCGATACCGGCTCCAAAATGGACGACGTGATCTTCGAAGAGTTCAAGGGCACCGGAAACATGGAACTCCAGCTCGACAGAAAATTAGCCAACAAGCGCATCTTCCCTGCCGTAGACGTGACCATGAGCAGCACGCGGCGCGATGACCTTCTCTATACCCAGGAACAGAGCAACCGCATCTGGATTCTGCGCAACTATTTGGCTGACATGAATTCGGTCGAAGCCATGGAATTCCTGAAAGACCGTTTGGAAAAAACAGTTTCGAATGAGGAATTTTTCGCTACGATGAATGGAATTCAATAGATATTCGCGGCACTACGGGCCGCTTGCGAGTCTCGGTCTGCCCATTATCATCGGACAGTTGGGAATCATCTTGGTCAGTTTTGCCGACACGATGATGGTGGGACACTACCGGACGGAAGATCTCGCG
>CALUSD010000137.1 GCA_944323295.1 uncultured Bacteroidales bacterium
ATCCCACGGGATGAATGTGTAGACATTGGTATCCATCTTGAACAATATCTGCAGGATGGGGATGATCAATGTAAAGGAAAAGATATTGAATACGGCTGAGAATATGTTCAGAAAAACGGCTCCTACCAAATATTTGCTGTAAGGCGAAACGTACCGCCTCATCAATTGTAAAAATTCTTTCATTCTTCAGTAATAATCTGCGAATGTACTAAAAAATCAGAATCTGATTTGAAAATTTTAATATATTTTATAAAAGATTTCAAAAGAGATTCTCAAATATTTCATAAATTTGTCGCAATACAAAACTTTATCTATGGTTGTCTTTGACTGCGAAAGGATGAAACATCCTAATACCGGCCTTGCCGTGTTCTGCGAAAATGTTGCCTCTAACCTCGTACGGCAGCACGCATCCATAAAGGCTCCATTGTGCCTTTATACTCCTGCAAGGTACAGGGGAAAGTGGGGGAATGATGTGGAATACAAGACTGTGCATGAGGCGGATAAATTGCATCTTTTCTGCGGCAGAGCTGTGCAAGTATGGCACTCCGCATACCAGCATACGGCTTATATCCCTCCGAAAGCGGTAAAGCAGGTTTTGACGGTACATGATCTGAATTTCCTTTATGAAAAGCCGATGAGGAAACATCACAGATATCTGGCATCGTTGCAGCGGCATATAGACAGGGCCGATCATATAGTATCCATTTCGGAAAGCACGAAGAGGGATTTGATGGACAATGTAAATCTGAGGGGCAAGCATGTGGAAGTCGTGTATAACGGACTCAACCATTTCGACGGCGATATGGTACCGCCTGTATCCAAGCCCAAAGGCGAATTTCTGTTTTCGGTAGGAACTGTTCTTCCCAAAAAGAACTTCCATGTTTTGCCAGCCTTGCTCAAAGACAACGATTTCACCCTTATCATAGCCGGGAACAAGTCTTCCTATGAAAAAAAGATAATGGAAGAAGCTGAAAACCACGGGGTGTCCGACCGTGTTTTCGTGATAGGACCCGTCACGGATGCCGTGAAATACTGGTATATAAAAAACTGCTCGGCTTTCCTGTTTCCGTCCGTTGCGGAAGGTTTCGGACTGCCGGTAGTGGAAGCCATGTATTATCAGAAGCCTATTTTCCTTTCAGACAGGACCTCCCTGCCGGAAATCGGACAGAATCATGTCTTTTATTTCGATCACGATTTCGACCCGGATTCCATGAGGGCGCAGTTCCGTGCAGGTTTGGAAATGTTCGAGAAAGGCGGAATAGACAAAGACCTGATGCGGCAGCATGCCCTGAGTTTTTCCTGGGAAAGAACGGCGAGACGATACATCGAGATTTATAACGAGATGCTTTACAGATTCTGAGATTACCGGACCATCTTTTCCATCCAGTGGAAAATCAGAATGATTCTTTTCCTGAGTACTTCCATATTCAGGGACTCGGTCGTGTCGTATGTCTTGAAGGTGTTGAGCGTGATTCCGGAAGTAAAGAAAACCGCAGGGATACCATGCTCCGCAAAGACTTTCTGGTCGGACAGTCCGTAGAAAATTTCAGTGAATCTTTCGCTTCCGTAATAACTGTCGGAAAGTTCGAGCCCGGTCCCGTAGAATCTGTTGCAGAGAGAAAGCAGGTTTCTGTCTGCCTGCGGCAATGTATTATTGCCCAAGGCAATAAGAAAATCTTCCCTTCCGGAAGCGAGGGGTGCGAGAGAGCTTCCGATCTGTTCGATGTTAGCCATTGCGTAGATTTTGTCGGGAGATACGGTTTCCCCGGACAGGGGGTCGCGCAGTTCTCCGTTTTCTATCATTCTCCAGAATGCCTGCGAACCTCCCATATTCATTTCCTTGGCATCGAATGCGATGAAAATGATGTTCTTGCCATACACTTTCCCTATGGTTTTCATGACTGAAAACATCTCTGCAAGGCTGAGCATTGCGGCCACTCCGGATGCGTTGTTGTCCGCCCCTGGATACATTTTCCCGCCGAGAACGCCGAGATGATCGTAATGCGCTCCGATGATGACATAGGAATCGCACGGTTTCTTCAGCGAGCCAGGCAGCATACCTATAATATTATGGCCTACCTTGCCGTGGCCGGCGTATATGTGTTTCGCGTATGTGCTGTCGAAAGGCACGAGACCTGCACGTTCGAATTTGTCTATTATCCAGAATGCGGCTTCATTCGCCCCTCTTGTGCCTGTCGCCCTGCCTTCGCACAAGGTGTCGCTTAGAAAGTCTATGCGTCTTTTGAGTTTTTCCTCCCAGACTAAATTGTGCGCCGCATTGTCGTTGGTTATCCAGAAATTCTGTGCCCGGAGCTTAGGTCCGTTGCCTGAAAGCGGCAGCAGCAACAGCAGTATTATGTATATGGTCTTTATTTTATACATTTTTTATTTTCGGGCATCAATAAATGATTATCTTTGCGTCCTGAGTTTTGAAATCGTGAGGGCGGCTAAAATTTTAGTAACGCCCGCCAAAATTAGAAAAAATTTTTTACGGTGTCGGCGTCGGTCAGAAAAACATTCATGGCTTTTTTGCTCTCTTTCCTTTTTTGGGGGGCAGACCTTTTCGCGCAATATGATACCAATGTGTTCTTTTTCAGAGGCAGACAGGCCATAATCGACGGCAAGTATTCCAATGCTATCGAAAATTTCAATATCCTGGCATCCATAGATTCGACAAATTATCTGACATACTTTTTCAGAGGCATAGCAAAATATAACCTCGGTGACGTAAGGGGAGCCCATGCTGATTTCAATACCTCCGTCAGGCTCAATCCCGTATTTACTTCCGGATATCACTACCGTGCCATCACTTCGAGCCGGTCGGGCAAATACGAGGATGCCTTGGCCGATTACGAGCAGGCTATAAGGTTGAGGCCAGGCTTCGTAGGTCTGTATTTCAGCAGGGGAGTGACGTATTTCCTGTCCCAACAGTTCGACAAGGCCGTGGATGATTTCAACAGATATATCCGCAAGGAGCCCAAGGATCC
>CALUSD010000138.1 GCA_944323295.1 uncultured Bacteroidales bacterium
ACCCATTTCATCACTTCGAGACGTTCGTCCAATGTCGCATCGCCTCTGAGATATTTCAAAATCAAGTCGAAATTATGGTCCATAGCTGTTTTCGATTTGGGATGAAACATAAGTAAGTTCCCCGAGACCGGAAATACCCTAAACTTTTTTGAAAAATTTTCGATTTTAAGAAGAAAAACTTCTATGCAAACCTGCGGAATCCATGCCCGTTTTTCTTTCGAGGCCGAATTTTGCCCAAATAAAACGAGCCGATATAGAAAGCGTTAGCATAAAAACAAGAGGATGACACAAGGGGACGCCCTCATTGCTCAGAGACCCAAGAAAACGGCGATGAGAGGAAGATAGTCTTTGAGAGAGATTCTGAGGGCCCTCAGGGCCTTGGTTATGTGATATTCCACAGCCTTTTCGGTAATGCCGAGTTCTTCGGCAATCTCCTTATTGGTCAAGCCTTCGAAGCGGCTGAGGGCAAATATTCTGTCCGTCTTTTTACCGAGAGCGTCAAGTGTGTCCCGAAGGATTTTCCGGACATCTCCTTCGAAAAGGGCGTGAGGATCGCAGGATTCCAACGTATCTATTCGGAACTGGACTTCGTCTCTGACGGCGGTCCCCATTTCATCACGGGCCTGCACTCTGACGGTTTCATTTCTCAGATACTGGAGAGCCTTGTTCCTGATCACGGAAAACAGAAACGGCAGGACCATCCGGATTTCTTCACCGGCAGCCCTGCGCTCCCAATACACGGACATGGCTTCGGCTGCTATGGATTCAGCCGCAGCATAATCAAAAACGTATGATTTGGCAAAAAGCACGCAACGCCTGTAATAGCGTGCATAATTTTCTTCGAAAATGACCGTTCCTTTCTTATCCCCCATATCCTGTCCGTATTGGCATTCTATCCAAGATAACCAGCATTGCATCTGTCAAAATTACGGAAAAAGTGTCGAATTTCAGAAACAGTTCCGAAATTTTTCGATATAATTATATGTTAACAGCCACAAGACTTTTCGTAACTTGCATTTCTTGCAAAATAAAATATTATTCAAATCATAATTACCCACCTACCATCATTATCCTTTCCTTCATGCTTCAATATGTCCATATTTTGCATAGCAGCCAAATCACGTTCTATGGTACGTTGGCTTACCGACAATATCTCCGACATTCTACGGCCGGTTATTGTCGGAGACTCTTTTATAAAATTCAGTATTTTCTGCTGACGTTCAGTAAGTTTTGTGTCCGACAGATCTCCGACAAGGGCTCCGCCTTCCGACATGTCGGAAGAAGCAAAGATAATTGTCTGAAACTGGGTTGGTGTAGACCTGAATATCGATATAATTATATGTTAACGGCCAAGGGGAGAAACAACAAGAGGGGCGACTCCCCCTTTTGGGTCACCCCTCTTGTTTATGTCCATCGGAAATGGCCCGAGATGTTTTCAGAGCCTTGTATCCGACTGAAAGCTATTATTATTCGCGGATAGCCGCAATGCCCGGGAGCTCCTTGCCCTCGAGATATTCGAGCATGGCACCGCCGCCCGTAGACACATAGCTGACTTTCTTGGCATAGCCCATCTGTGTCACGGCTGCTACCGAGTCACCGCCGCCTACGAGGGTGAACGCACCGTTTTCAGTAGCCTTTGCAAGCATCTCCGCCACCTTGTTCGTACCTTTTGCAAATGCAGGAATCTCGAAAACGCCTACCGGTCCGTTCCAAAGGATGGTCTTGGACTTCATGATGACATCCTCCCATACGGCTAACGTGCTTGGAGCGGCATCGATACCCTCCCAACCGTCAGGAATTTCGTCGTTGCGGCAGATTTTCGTATTGGCATCGTTCGAGAAAGCGTCGGCGATGACCACTTCTTTCGAAAGATAGAGTTTCACGCCTTTTTCCTCTGCTTTCTTTATGGTATCGAGAGCAAGCTGCAGCTGGTCATCCTCGCAGAGAGAGTTTCCGATCTTTCCGCCCTGAGCCTTGATGAAGGTATAAACCATACCGCCGCCGATAATCATATTGTCCACGACATCGAACAGATGCTCGATGATACCTATCTTCGAAGACACTTTCGCACCGCCGATAATAGCCGTTACAGGATGCTCAGGAGTCTTGAGGACGCGGTCGATGGCCTTGATTTCGCCTTCCATGATATAACCGAACATCTTGTCATTCGGGAAATATTTAGCTATGAGGGCTGTAGACGCGTGGGCACGGTGTGCTGTACCGAAAGCGTCATTTATATAGCAGTCTGCATAGGAAGCGAGTTTCTCGACGAATTTCTTCTGGCTTTCCTTTACGGCAGCCTTTGCAGCTTTCTTTTCTTCTTCCGTAGCATCCTCTGCCAATCCTCTCGGCTTGCCTTCTTCCTCAGCATAGAAACGCAGGTTTTCGAGCACGAGCACTTCGCCCGGTTTGAGAGCAGCGACCTTGTCGTCAGCCTTCATGCAGTCATCGGCGAATTTCACCGGAACTCCGAGCAATTCCTCTACACGGCCGAGGATATGTTTCAGAGAGAATTTCTCCGATACGCCTTTCGGACGGCCGAGGTGCGACATGATGATGAGCGATCCGCCTTTCTCGAGAACTTTCTTCAATGTAGGAATGGCTGCCCTGATACGGGTGTCATCGGTAATTTCGAACTTTTCATTGAGTGGAACATTGAAATCCACCCTTACGATGGCCTTCTTGCCTGAGAAATCGTAAGTATCGATATTCTGTTGCATATTAAAATGATTATGAGTTAAATCCTTTTTTCCATTGCCCGACGGGCAATATCAATACATCCTTGCAAAAATAGCAATTTTCGGCGAAATGCAAAAAAACCGATGGCTTTGGAATTTGGAATTTGGAATTTTGGAATTATTTTGAAATTATTGAAATTATTTACAACTGCTATTTTCTTCATGTCCCTGTTACTTCACGAAATAGACGCGGGCTTCGTTCGGCGCGAAAGCATCAGTCATGATATTACCTGAGAGAAGAATATCTTCGCGATCATCGTTATAGACTTCGAGTGTGCGGTCAGGGATATAAAGTTCCGGGCTTTTATGTATATTAGCGCATAAAATTTATAATGAATAAAATCAAAACAGTTTCTTGGATTTAATATGAAAAAAAGCATAATCATTGCGACAGGCTGCGCTGCAGTTGTCGCTTCATGCGGGACATACGAGGCGCCAAAGCCATACGGGCCTGTTCCTACCGCACAGCAGTTGGAATGGCAGAAAATGGAAATGAACATGTTCTGCCACTTCGGCCCGAACACATTCACCTCGGCAGAATGGGGAAGCGGACAGGAAAGCGTGAATGAATTCAATCCCTCGGATCTGGACTGCCGCCAATGGACTTCCATAGCCAAAGCTGCCGGGATGAAAGGAATCATCATCACGGCAAAACATCATGACGGCTTCTGTCTGTGGCCCAATCCTGCCAGCAGACACACGGTAGCCCAAAGCGCCTGGATGGACGGCAAAGGAGACGTTTTGAAAGAACTCTCGCAAGCCTGCTCGGAATCCGGGATAAAATTCGGCGTGTACATATCTCCATGGGACAGAAATGATCCGGCCTACGGCACGGACAAATACAACGACGTATATTGCCGGACCCTTGAAAGCGCTCTCGGAAATTACGGTCCTGTTTTCGAGCATTGGTTCGACGGAGCGTGCGGAGAAGGGCCTAACGGGAAAATACAGAAATATGACTGGCCGCTTTTCCACAAAACCGTACGGGCTCTTCAGCCCGATGCCATCATGTTCAGCGACATAGGACCGGGATGCAGGTGGGTCGGTAATGAAAAGGGGTATGCCGGCGAGACTTGCTGGTCCACTCTCGACACTGCGGGATTCACTCCCGGGAAGGGAGCTCCTGTCAAGGATACCCTTGCCTGCGGCAATGTTCACGGAGAAGCCTGGCTGCCCGCTGAAGCAGACGTATCCATAAGGCCGGGATGGTTTTACAAGGACAGTGAAAACGACAAGGTCAAGTCTCTTGAAGAACTTCTCGGAATATATTATTCGAGCGTCGGACGTAACGGACTTCTGCTTCTGAATGTGCCGCCTGATAAAACAGGCCGGATACATGATATCGATTCGCTTCGTCTGATGGAATTCAGGGAAGCATTGGATCAAATTTTCGGAAACGACCTCTCCTCGGGAGCAAAAGCCGGAGCTTCTGAAACAAGAGGATGCCGGTTTTCCGCCTCAAACATCCTCGATGATGACTATGACTCTTACTGGTCAACGGCGGATAACGTCACATCAGCCTCGTTGACTGTAAAACTCGAAGGCCCAAAAACATTCAATCGTATCATGCTGCAAGAATACATTCCGCTCGGGCAAAGAATCGCCGGCTTCAACATAGAAGTCCTCCGTTCAGACGGCTCGTGGGAGCAAATTGCCGAAGGCACGACCATCGGTTACAAGAGAATCATAATGACCGATAAAGTCACGACTTCAGCAATAAGAATCAATATAGAAAAATCCTACGCCTGCCCCACACTCAATGGTTTCGGTCTTTATCTTGATGAAATCAGCTGATGACAAAATTTATAAGGAAGCGGCTGACGGTGCCGGGTCCGGCAATGGAGCAATGCCGTCATAGTAGTGGAATCCGGGCCGCTCAGTACCGGGAAATTCGCCGGACTGCCGTCTTCCATATATCATGTCATATATCATAAAATTTCTTTGTCCTATCAGTGAAGTTTGCATACCTTTGCCGAAACTACAGGAATTTTGCAGGGAGCATAACAAATTATGACAATGGACGCAGATCGTATGCAAATGTGTCCCAAGAAACGAGGGAATGTCACAAGAAAATGGAGAAAATGTCCCAAGAAACGAGGAAATGTCCCAAGAAAATGCGTCCGGATTCAACGATGATGACTTTAGCATATCGTTAACCGATACGACGAAACACACTAAGACGTCCATTAAAAGACATAAACGTCAGCAAGGCATTATTGGTCTTATCCGTCAAAATCCTGTGATAACGATAGAAGAAATGGCAGAACGGCTTGATGCCAATGAACGCACTATCAAACGCGATATTGAAGAACTGAAGGCTGTTATTGAGCATGTGGGACCGACTAAAGGCGGCACATGGCGGATTATTAAAAAGTAGGATTTCATGACATGGTAATCCGGACAGGCTAAAAGAACAAACAGATTCTAATACGATTGATTATGACAATAGAAACTCCCGGGAACTTCTGGAAAGATTATGAACTCGTAGATTCGGGCAATTTTGAAAAGTTGGAAAGGTTCGGACGCTATTATATGGCCCGGCCCGAGCCGAAGGCACTGTGGGACAAAACTCTTTCAGACTCCGACTGGGAAAAAATGCTGAATGTCAGATTCAAACCGGGAGCAGGATTCGGCAAAGCCGGAAAGGAAGACAGCGGCACATGGGACAGGCGCAGGAAAATGGACGATCAGTGGGTCATACGATATGACAGCCCGCAGAAAGGTCTGAATATGGCATTAAGGCTCGGTCTGACTGCATTCAAACACGTCGGAGTTTTTCCCGAGCAAGCCCCGAACTGGGAATACATTTACAGAAATACTGCGGAACTGGCAGCCCTGGCAAAATCCGAGGGGAAAAACCCTCCGAGGGTCCTGAATCTTTTCGCATATACAGGAGCAGCATCATTGGCTGCAAAGGCTGCCGGAGCAGACGTGACGCATCTCGATTCCGTGCGTCAGGTCGTGACATGGGCCCGCACCAACATGGAGCTCAGCCGTCTCGACAACATCCGCTGGGTAGTGGAGGACGCCCTGAAATTCGCCCGCCGCGAAGCCAAAAGAGGGAATGTGTACCAGGGCATCATCCTCGACCCCCCGGCATACGGACACGGCCCAGACGGAGAAAAATGGAAATTGGACGAATGTCTGTTCGACATCCTGAAATGCGTCTCCTCGATTCTTGCCCCGAAAGACAGCTTCTTAGTCCTGAATCTCTACTCGAACGGCTATTCCGCCGTCCTCGGCGAGACAGTAGTGCGCCAGGCTTTCGGACTTCCTGCCGACTGCCCTGGTCTCGAATGCGGTGAGTCAGTATTGAGGGACAGATTCGGAAAGAATCTGCCCCTCAGCATCTTCGTCAGGCTTAGAAGATAGACTTCTTCCGGACTACTCCTCCGCCCCATCCGACGAGAACTCCCCTGTCGGATCGAGCAGGCGGTTGACCCTTTCGTTCAGGGCGTCGGCAAGATCCTGGTCGCCGCCGGCAGAATAGACATACTGCAGATTCTGCAGATATGAGAATACGCTGTTGAAATCATCCTCTCGGTAGTCGTAGAACGACAGAAAGAAGTTCGCCGAAACCATCAGCTGGTCCGCAAAACGGGCGGCCATTTCGCGCGCCTTGTCAGGACAGCCGAGGTCGTAATAGAGCGAAATTATCCTGAGGACCATATATTCGTTGCTGAATCCGAGGTACGTCATGTCGAGAGGGAAATTGTACTCCGGCACATTCTCCTGACACATGTCCAACAGCTCGAGAGCCCTGTCCGGACGGCCGTCAGCCAGCATTTTGTCCGCGGCATTCAGGAACAGGTTCCGCTGCGACATCACCCCGCAGAACGTATAAAGATTCTGATAGTCCACAAAATAATCGTCGCGCTTCAAGGCATCCCACGAGAACACCTCCGTCATCTTGCGATACAGGTCCTCAGGATCGGTAAAGCCGACCTCTGCACTGCTCATAGGCCCCTTTACCGGCACGAACTTGTAAGAAAAGCCCTCGTACATCAGATAGCTTTTCTGGCCGATATCGAGATCCCCGCCCATGGACAGCATGTTTACAGGTCTGTCCCACTGATAGTTCGAAAGCAGGTCGAGAAGGAAAAGCTCCGGCTTCGTGATGAAAGTCTTGCTCTTCGGCATCTCCAGGACTATCTCGTCCGGAATCAAATCGGCATACTTCTCGTCGAGGATACCGTATTTTATCACGTTCTCCTTGTTTACCGGCACGCTTATCTTCCGGGACATGATATAATCCACCAACTTCCCGCTCGTGAGCTCCACCTTCGCACGAGGATGCTTGAACACACGCATCACATCGGAAATGGAAATGACCGTATCGCGAACGTCATAGATGAACACCAACTCGTTGGTCCCATACAGATACTGGTCCAGTCCCACCGTCAGCGGAAGAGGGGCCGACTCGTTGCAGGCATATTTCATCTGGTCGATATGCCAGTCGGTGCCGAGCAGGGAAGTATTGCAGATACGCACGTCAGTACGCACGTTCTCCACCTCCTGGGCATACCAGAGAGGGAATGTATCGTTGTCGCCGTGCGTAATGAGAATGCCGTTCTCGCCCACCGAATTCAGATAGTTCCGGGCCAGCTCGACAGCCGTATACCTGTGGCTTCTGTTGTGATCGTCCCAGTTCTGCTGAGCCATCAGTACAGGAACGCCGAGACACAGGAGAGATACCGCGGATGCTGCCGCAATTTTTTTGTTTTCAGAAGATTTGCTGCCGGAAACGGACTGTTTCCCGGCAATAAGGTCTTCGACGAAAGAATATATTGCCAGTACGGCAATACCCACCCATATCGAAAAGGCATAGAACGAGCCTGCGTAGGCATAGTCGCGCTCCCTGACCTGATACGGAGGCTGGTTCAGATAGATGACAATCGCGATTCCCGTCATGAAAAACAACAGGAACGTCAGCCATGTCCCCCTCTTGTCCCGTGCAAACTGGAAGAAAAGGCCTATGATACCGAGCAGGAGAGGCAGCATGTAATAATGGTTCTTGCCCTTGTTGTTTTTCAGGTAGTCCGGAGCATCGCTCTGGTCACCGAGACGAGCCTTATCGATAAACCCGATGCCGCTCTCCCAGTTTCCCGCGAAAATCTCGCCCGGAGACGGACTGTGGATATCATTCTGGCGGCCGGCGAAATTCCACATGAAATATCTCCAGTACATCCAGTTCATCTGATAGTCGAAAAAGAAATAAAGATTGGTCCAGAAAGTCGGCTTTTTATGCTCGGCTCCAGGCACGGGCTTGCCCTTGCCGTTCATGTACGCCTCATAAAAATCGATGTATCTCTGATCTCCTCCCGCCCACATGCGAGGGAAAAGCATCTTGCCTTCGGCAGGATATTCAAGCTCGCCGGGGCTGTCGGCATGCACGTATTTCCCGTCCAACGGAGCCCAATACTTCGGTGTCACCACCTCGTACGGAGCATCGAAATATTGCCCGTACAAAAGCGGGCTCGAACCGTATTGCTCGCGTCCGAGATACCTTATCAGCGTAAAAGGATTGTCAGGCTGATACTCATTGGTCGGAGTCTTGGCCGCCGACCTTATTATCACTACGGAAAAGATGGAGAAACCTATGACTATCACCGTAAAGCACAGCAGTAGAGTATTTGCGGCAACGGCTTTTTTCTTCATCGTATGGAACAGCCCCCAGAAACATGCAGCCAAAAGGACCACCATGAAGAAAGCCGCACCCGTGTTGAACGGCAGCCCGAGGACGTTCACGAAGAAAAGATCGGTGTATGCAGCGGCCTTAGGCAGATAAGGAATTATTCCATAAAGGATTACAGCTAAAATCACTGCCGAGAGGATAAAAATCTTCACATACTCCCACATCGAATAGTGACCGCTTTCGCGTTTCTTGTAGTAGAACATGAACACCAAAGCCGGAATAGTCAGAAGATTCAGCAGGTGCACGCCGATGGAAAGTCCCATCAGGAATGAAATCAGCACTATCCATCTGTTCGCATACGGAGTGTCGGCCTGCTCATACCATTTGGTCATCGCCCAGAAAACGATGGCGGTAAAGAGCGAAGACATGGCGTAAACCTCGCCTTCGACCGCTGAAAACCAGAAAGTATCGGAAAAGCAGTATACCAAAGAGCCGACGATTCCGGAGCCGTAAACGGCAATGGCTTTGGCTGTGGAATAAGTCCCGTCAGCACCGGGCTTTATGATTCTCTTCGCAAAAAAAACGATGGTGAGATAAAGGAAAAATATCGTCAGGGCCGAACAGAGAGCACTCATCACGTTCACGGCCACTGCAGCATGCATGTTGTCCGCAAAAATCGTAAAGAATCTTGCAATCAGCTGGAAAACAGGGTTTCCGGGAGGATGTCCCACTTCCAGCTTGTATGAAGATGCGATGAATTCGCCGCAGTCCCAGAACGATGCCGTGGGTTCTATCGTCAGCAGATATGTCACCGCAGACACGACGCCGACGAATGCAGCCGAGATTCTGTTCCAGAATTTGAATTTACTGTTATCCATTTATTCGATTTTTCGTTTTAAACGGACAAAGATAAATAAAGTTTCTTAACTTTAACGACAGTTCGACGAATTCACTTAGTGCTGAACAATATAAATTCGCCGGCTCGACGTTACGCCATGAAAAAGATATTGATATCCCTACTTTGCGCAGCAGCCTCTGCCTCAATGGTCTCAGCCCAAAACAACAACATCCCTGCGGAAAACGCGGACCTCTTTTCGATGTCCGAAGACAATACAGGAGCCCCCGGCGTAAAAGTCGGCATGCGGTACGGCGAATACCGGGACTTCTACAGGGCCTCCGACTATGTGCACATTCCGGGAGACCCGTACAGCCCCGCTCTGTCCGGCATAGCTTCCGCGATTATTCCCGGATTCGGACAGATGATATGCGGAGAGGTCGGGAGAGGATTTGCGATTCTCGGCCTGTCCGTAGGAGTGCCGGTCATCGGAACCGTGGGAGCCATTCTATGCTCCGGCTACGACCGCTCCGTAACCTTTGGCTCTGCCGTAACCATAGTCGCGCTCGGCTCCCTCGCAGTCTATGTCTGGAACATCGTGGATGCAGTGCAGGTGGCAAAAATAAAGAATATGTACTGCAGAGACATCCGCAATACATATTCCGCAAGCCTGAAGCTCTATCCGTCAGTCGGCATCATCCCTGCATCCGGAGGCAGCAGGACTTCTGTCGGGCTGACTCTTGCCCTGAATTTCGGATAGTTCCTACCGTTTTCAGCATCTCATGCGCCTGATTACGATGATGCAGCCTGCTGCAATAAGAAGAGCCGTCAGCACCCATTTGAAAATCAGGGACACGATTTCCGCATCGGACGGAGACAGCGCTATATTGTTGTCGACAGGAGCAGGACGCCGCACATCTACCGGATAGCGTGCAT
>CALUSD010000139.1 GCA_944323295.1 uncultured Bacteroidales bacterium
TTGTGGCTTTCGTTTTTGTAGTGGCTATCGTATCCTCTTTCGTTACTACCGGAAGTACCAAGGCCGGCATGGATGTTACCGACCAGGTAGAGCGCTCCATAGAGGAAAGCAGACCTCAGTTCCCGCCAGTACAGTCGGTTCCGTCTCAGGAGAATCCGACACAGGAAGCACCTGCTGGAGAGGCTGAATAATTCTGTTCGCAGAGATGTCTCCGACGCTGTCTGTGCCGGAGTTCGCTGCCTGCCGCACGGTTTTTCATGCAGTTTGATGACTGACAAAATGTCAGTCAATATTTAATCGGAATATTATTTGAGCTATGGCCGTTTGTCCGCAAGGGCAGACGGCTGTAGCTCGTTATATGCCGGTGCGGATTAATTGAATAAAAAGGAGATTGTATATGGAAAACAATAAATTGGAAAATCTTGAAAAATTCGCTGTCAATCTGAATGAAAAGGCAGCGCAGGGCAAACTCGACCCTGTAATCGGCAGGGATGAGGAGATCCGCCGTGTCCTGCAGATTCTCAGCAGGAGAACGAAGAACAATCCTATTCTCGTCGGGGAGCCGGGAGTCGGTAAGACGGCCATTTCGGAGGGCATAGCCCAGAACATCGTGAACGGCAATGTCCCGGAAAACCTGAAATCGAAGAAAATCTATTCTCTCGACCTCGGAGCCTTGATAGCAGGGGCGAAGTATCAGGGAGAATTCGAGGAAAGGCTCAAAGGCGTCGTGAAAGAAGTAGTGGACAGCAACGGGGAGATAATCCTGTTCATCGACGAGATACACACCCTTGTCGGGGCCGGACGTACTTCCGGAGCAATGGACGCTTCGAATATCCTGAAACCGGCTTTGGCGAGAGGAGAACTGAGGACTATAGGTTCCACGACCCTTGATGAGTATCAGAAGTATTTCGAGTCCGACAAGGCTTTGGAAAGGCGTTTCCAGATGGTGATGGTAGACGAGCCTACTCCGGCAGAGTCGATATCCATTCTGCGAGGCCTGAAGGAGAAATATGAAAACCATCATAAGGTAAAAATCGAGGATGATGCCTTGATAGCGGCCGTAGAGCTTTCACACAGGTATATTACGAACAGATTCCTGCCGGACAAGGCGATAGACCTCGTGGATGAGGCTGCATCGAAGCTGAGGCTGGAAATGAATTCGGTGCCTGAGCCAATAGATACGCTCAACAGCCGTATCCGGCAGCTTGAAATCGAAAAGGCTGCCATCAAGAGGGAGGGAGTATCCCTGAAAATGGACAAGATAGAGGAAGAACTCAAGGACCTGAATGCCCGGCGGGATGCCCTGATGAAAAGATGGGATGAGGAGAAATCGATACTTTCGGGTCTCCAGACTGCCCGGCAGCAGGTCGAGGACTATAAAATCCAGGCTCAGAGTGCGGAAAGAGCCGGCGACTATGGCAAGGTAGCGGAAATCCGTTATGGAAAGATGGCGGAGGCCAAAAAGAAGATAGAAGAACTGACGGAGCGTCAGGCCTCCATCAAGGATCCTATCATTACGGAGGCAGTCACTCCGGAGGATATAGCGGAGGTCGTCGCGAAATGGACCGGAATACCTGTCAAGAGGATGCTCGAGAGCGAAAAGGAGAAACTGCTCAGAATGGAGAGCGAGCTGCATAAGAGGGTCGTCGGGCAGGATCAGGCCATAGAAGCGGTCGCCGATGCCGTCCGCAGGAGCAGGGCAGGTCTGCAGAATGAAAAGCGTCCTATTGGTTCATTCCTGTTTCTCGGTACGACCGGTGTGGGCAAGACCGAGTTGGCCAAGGCTCTTGCGGAATTCCTGTTCAATGACGAGAACATGATGACCCGTATAGATATGAGCGAGTATCAGGAGCGTCATTCCGTCAGCCGGCTTGTCGGTGCGCCTCCGGGATATGTGGGCTATGACGAGGGCGGACAGCTTACGGAAGCGGTGCGGAGAAAACCTTATTCGGTGATTCTGCTTGATGAAATCGAAAAAGCGCATCCGGACGTATTCAATATCCTGCTTCAGGTCTTGGACGACGGCCGTCTGACCGACAACAAGGGCCGGACCGTGGATTTCAAGAATACGATTCTGATAATGACCTCAAACGCCGGTGCGGAAATCATCCAGAGCTACATGGACAAACTGCCCGAGGATGCCGGAAGAAGAGCGGAGATGCTGGCGCAATGCCGGAAAGAAGTCATCGATGTTCTGAAGAATACGGTAAGGCCGGAGTTCCTCAACAGAATAGATGAGATCATAATGTTCGAGCCTCTGACCAAGTCCGACATAAGGGAAATCCTGCACCTGCAGATGAATGATCTTAAAGAGAAGTTGGCGGCCAACGGTGTCACCATTGCCTTTACTGAGGCATTCGAGGACTATATGACCGACAAGGGCTACGATCCTGCGTACGGAGCGCGTCCGATCAAACGTCTAATGCAGCGGGAGTTGGTAAACCTGATAGCCAAGGCCATTCTCGACGGCAGTGTCCACAAGGAATCCGTGATAACCGTAGATGCAGCTGACGGGCATATCCGAATCCGGTAAAAGGGCATGTCATTTCGACCGAAGGGCGAAGCGCGTAGTGGAGAAATCTGCCAGATCGTATGGATGCGTGACGGTCGGTAGTATTGACAGATCTCTCGACTCCGCCTACGGAGCACCCTCGACGGCGCTCGGGATGACATTGCTCGAGATGACAAAAAAAGCGGCGATCCGAAATTCGGGTCGCCGCTTTTTGCGTATATGGAAACAAACTTATTTGCTTTCCTTGTTGCGGTCTCCTCCGCGGTTGCGTCCGCCGCGACGGCGTTCTCCGCGTCCGCCCTGACGGGACGTATTCTGCGAAGCTGCCTGAGCGGCAACACCTGCGTTTGGAGAAAGGTCTCTCTTGCCGTAAACCTCACCGTTGCAGATCCATACCTTGATACCGAGAACGCCGACTTTGGTATGAGCCTCAGCCAAAGCGTAATCGATGTCTGCACGGAATGTGTGGAGAGGAGTACGTCCTTCCTTGAACATTTCGCTTCTTGCCATTTCGGCACCGCCGAGACGTCCGCTGATCTGCACCTTGATACCCTCTGCTCCGAGTCTCATCGTAGTGGCTACAGCCATTTTGATGGCTCTTCTGTATGAAACGCGGCCTTCGATCTGACGAGCGATGTTGTCAGCTACGAAATGTGCGTCCACTTCAGGTTTCTTTACCTCGAAGATGTTGATCTGAACATCCTTGTTGGTCACCTTCTTGAGCTCTTCCTTGAGCATGTCCACTTCTGCTCCGCCTTTCCCGATGATGACACCCGGACGTGCGGCGTGGATAGTCACGGTGATAAGTTTAAGAGTTCTCTCGATGACGATCTTCGAAAGACCGGCCTTTGCAAGACGGCTTACGAGATATTTGCGGATTTTGTAGTCTTCAGCGATTTTGGCTGCATAGTCACCACCACACCAGTTAGAGTCCCAACCACGGGTGATACCGATTCTGTTGCTGATAGGATTTGTTTTCTGTCCCATAAATTATTCCTCCACTGTTGCTGGTTT
>CALUSD010000140.1 GCA_944323295.1 uncultured Bacteroidales bacterium
AAACGAAATATATGGCAAGCGTGGGCTATACTGATGACGACGGCGTTGCCCTCGGCACCGGATATTCCCGTTTTTCAGCACGGGTCAACCTGCGTTCGGACATTACGGATTTCCTGAAATTCAGGGCGAATGTCGACTATTCAGATACGGAAGACGATTATCTGCCCAATCAGAAAAACCAGATCGCAAGAGGACTTATCCAGGCTCCGGTGATGAAGCTGACTTTCGATGACGGTACGCCGACTTACGGATACAATAATACATCCCAGAATCCTCTTTACTATGATGCCATGAGTACGAGGCACAGCCGTTATAAGAGACTCTCCATCATGGGAGGTCTGACATGGCAGATATACAAGGATTTGAAAGCCGATGTACAGATGTCTCTGTACAATCAGGACAGACGGTTCGGCTCTTTCCAGAAAGCAAGCTATTTCAACGGCTCGCGACCGGTATCTGAATCGTACAGTGAAAACACACGTAAAAAAATAGAGGCATATCTGAATTACAACAAAAAGATCAAAGGCCATTCATTGGCAATACTCGGAGGGTATTCATACTATCATCTTTCAGAAAACGATTTCAGTGCGAAGGCAGAAGGCTCGAGTTCCGACAAGGTACCGACACTGACCGCCTCACCGGTTAAGACCGATGCCGACAGCGGAATGTCCAAGCAGGTGCTGATAGGCTTTTTCGGGAGATTGAATTACGACTATTTGAAGAAGTATCTTCTGACCGTAACGTTCAGGGCTGACGGATCTTCCAAATTCGCTCCAGGTCATCAGTGGGGATACTTTCCTGGCATCTCTGCTGCATGGATTATGAGTGAAGAGAATTTCATGAAAGGTCAGAATGCCGTAAATTACTGGAAATGGCGTGTCAGCTATGGTCAGACGGGAAACAATGACATAGGACTTTGGGCTGCCCGTGGAAGGTACGGGACCGACAGATATGACAGCGCCTCCGGTATCGTTCCTGCGGTAATGCCGAATGAAACCCTGACGTGGGAGGTGACCAATCAGCTTGACGTCGGATTCGAAGCATCGTTCGCCAACAACAGAATCATATTTTCAGGCGACTGGTTCGACAAAGTGACTTCAAATCTGCTGTTCGATAAGAAGCTGCCTGATACTTCCGGTTATACGGATGTCACTACGAATATCGGAAAAGTCAGATTCTGGGGTTTCGACATAGACATTACCACGAAGAATATCGTCAGAAAAGATTTTCGGTGGGAAAGCAAGTTTACATGGAGTTTTGTCCGCAACAAGGTGTTGGAATTGCCGGACAACGGCAGGGACAGGAACAGAATAGGAGGTATTTCTCTTGCCGACGGGACTGCCTTCGGTGGAACGGCAGAGGGTGAGCCGCTTTACAGATTTTACGGTTATAAAGTATCACACATTCTGCAGACGCCGGAAGAAGCCGCGAATGCTCTTTACGATGAGAAGTCATCCGGTTACGATCCGCTCACAGGCGTTTGTACCACGGGAAAGAAATTTGGCGGCGATTATGAATGGGTGAACCGTCCGGGAAGCAGCACAAGAACGATCAACGGCAAGGAAGTCGAGGTCATCAATGCCCAGGACCGTTTTCTTCTCGGTTATACGGTCCCGCATTCGACGGGAGGTTTCGGCAATACCATAACATGGAAAAACCTGACATTCAATCTTTACCTGGATTGGGCTCTCGGTCATTCCATTATGGACCATACTGAATCGGTATACATGATAAATACCTTTTCCGGGAACACGACTGTTTCAGCCAAGGCGAAAGACTGTTGGACAGGGCCGGGAGATACCGATGCCAAATATGCGAAATTCCAGGTTATGGGCAATAAGCAAAGTGCCAATTTCCGTGATTCGGATGTCTTTACATACAAGGGAGACTATCTGTGTATCCGTGAAGTCAGCATTGCCTGGCAGTTCCCTCGGAAATGGGTGAGAAAAATAGGTATGCAGGACGCCTCGATAGTCCTGTCCGGTAACAATCTGTATTATTTCACGGAAGTGAAAGGGGTGTCGCCTGAGGTCGGAGCCAGCAGTACGTACGAAGATAATTATGCAAACTATCCCCCGATCAGAAGGCTGTCTTTCGGTATCAAGTTTACATTTTAAAGAAACGGAAAAATGAAGACTTTATGTAATATCATAATCGTGACATTATCGGCTCTGGTTTTCGTATCCTGTATTCAGGATCTCGACGTCAAGCAGGAAGCCGGCATATCGAACAATGAAGCATGGGAGAGTTCTTCCGATGCCGAGGCTGCGCTGAACGGCGCAATGAATCTTTTCCGCACGGCATATTGCGATGATTATATCGCATGGGGCGAATTCCGTACCGGACTGTGGGGCCCCGGTTTCTCATCTGAAGCCGCAACTGAGCAGATCTGGCAGAACGATATCAATTCTGGAAACGGCAGATGCAGCTGGAAAGCCCTCTACACTACCATAAACCAGACGAATCTGATTCTGAAACATGTACCTGATATTGATTTCAACAGTGAAACGGCTAAAAATACCGTTCTCGGAAGCGCATTGTTCCTCAGGGCATATTGCTATTACTGGATAGTCAGGATATGGGGAGATGCCCCTCTTTGTCTGAATGCATTCGAGTCAGATTTGCAGGAAGACATGTTTCCATCAAGGGCTCCGGAGTCTCGGCTGCTTTCTCAAATTGAAAGCGATCTTATGGAAGCACAGAGATTGTTGAACGGTACGAGTATGGCTGCAAACAGACCTAATATCGATGCGGTGAATGTTCTGATGACTGATTATTATCTCTGGATGTACAAAGTGAAAGACGATGCAGCCGCCCTTGCCAAGGCCCGGACAGCTTGTGACGCAGTCTTGGACAGAAAAGCATTGCTTCCGAATTTCTCCGACGTGTTCAGTGTTGAAAATGAACTCAATGGCGAGATTATATTTGCCATCAGTATGGTGAAGGATGAGAAGGAAGGCGGTTTTGCTTCCGACTGGCTTGTTCCGATCCAATATGTTTCCGACAAATATATTGAAAATCCGGTAAAAGTCGGAAGCCATCAACAGTGGTCGTTTATGACGGATGAATATATTTCGATACTTAATGAGGTACCTGCGGATACCAGGATAAAGGCGACATATGAGACATTTCATGATGATGAGAAAAATGCCGATCTGCGCTGGATAAACAAATATGCCGGGACATGGGAGAATGGTGCGAGGTCGTTCTGTTCCGATATTGTCATGTACCGCTATCCTGATGTACTGCTGTTCGATGCCGAAATTTGTTGTGAGGAAAACGATTTGGACGGAGCCCTCGCGTCACTGAATCAAGTGGCTCAAAGAGCATATGGAGAAGAAGATTATTATAAGACCGCTTCAAAAGAGGATATTTTGGATGATATCCTGACAGAGAGACTGAAAGAGTTCTGTGGAGAAGGCAAGATATGGTGGGACTATATCAGGATGGGTGTCGTTTTCGATAGAGTAGCTTCACTCGAAGGCAAAGAGAACAACAAAAACATCTTGCTGTGGCCTGTGGCCCAGACTGCCTTGAATCTTAACGACAATCTGGAACAGACTGAAATAGAGTATTGACACTATGGGAACGCTTGACTGCAGGTCGCTTATCGGTAATTGGGCTACTTTGATGCTTGCCACAGGTGAAAACGGTAAGATAGACTATGTGAAAATGGAGGATGAAATAGATGTGCTGATATCCTCCTCGCCGAATGGAATTTACTCTAATGGCACAGCATGTGAGTTTTATTCCCAAAATATGGATGAATTCCTAAGAATCAGCGAATTGCTGGCAGACAAATGTCATAAGGCAGATGTGAGATTCCAGATAGGTGTAAGTCATCCTTGTGCCCAGGAGTCGTTGGAAAGGCTTCGAGTTGTGAAAGAACTGTGCCCTGATGCAGTTCAGATTATCTTTCCGGACTGGTTTCCGGTGGACGACAGGGCGGCAGTGTCGTTTATGGAAAAAATGTCGGAGGCATCGGGAGGAATTCCGCTTGTCCTGTACAATCCTCCTCATGCCAAACGTGTCTTGAAACCGGTTGAATGGCAGATATTGAAGAAACATGTTCCGAAACTTATAGGTGTGAAGGTTTTTGACAACAACTGCGATCCTGAATGGTATTCCAGTATGCGGGAAAATTCTGCCGGGCTGTCGGTTTTCGTTCCTGGCCATCATCTTGCAACCGGAATTGTAAACGGTGCTTCTGGCGCATATTCGAATGTGGCCTGTCTCAATCCGTTCGCAGCTCAGAAGTGGTACGACATGATGGGAGACGATATTGAGAGCGCTATGGAACTGGAGTCGAGAATAAGGAAATTCATGTCGGAATGCATAGATCCTTTCATCGTCAAGATGCATTATCCCAATCATGCCTGCGACAGATTCATGGCAAATGTCGGAGGCTGGGCTGATGTCGGCTTTTCATTGAGGTGGCCCTATGCATCGATTCCGGAGTCTTTTGTCCCGGAAGTCAGGGAAAGGGCCCATGATATTATACCTGAATTCGTTTAGAGATGAAAAAAGTTTTATATCTGTTATTGATATTGTATCCATGTTTCCTGCATGCCCAGGACGAGATATTGCTTTCTACCATTTTGTTCCGGAAAGGAGAAGCAGGTGTGGATACGTATCGAATTCCGTCATTGGTACAGACAAACGACGGGACCATACTTGCCTTTGCCGAGGCAAGAAAAAATTCGAGAAAAGATACCGGAGACATCGACCTTGTACTGAAACGGTCGGAAGACGGCGGAAAGACGTGGAGCGGCATCATTACCGTGTGGGATGACGCGGAAAATGTCTGCGGAAATCCGACTCCTGTAGTAGACCGCAGAACAGGCAGAATTCTTCTGTTTTCTACATGGAATGATGGTCGGGATGCAGAAAAGCAGATTCATGCAAGAACATCCATAGATACACGCCGTATCTTTGTCATGTATTCGGATGATGACGGACTGACCTGGTCGGAAGCGAGGGAAATTACTTCAGATGTCAAAATGCCGGAATGGACATGGTATGCTACAGGACCTTGTCATGCAATCCAATTGACCAAAGGAAAACATAAAGGCCGCATAGTCGTTCCGTGCAATCATGGAGTATTCGGGAAGGGTACGGAATCCCATGTTTTCTATTCCGATGACGGGGGACAGACTTTCTGTCTTGGCGGCTCTCCTCATGTCGGGAATGAGGCTACCGTAGCTGAACTGAAAAATGGGAATTTACTCCTGAATATGAGAGGAGCGAGGACTGCGGACCGTGTAGAAAAAGGCGCTGCGAGACTGGCGGCAATAAGCAGGGACGGTGGAGAAAGTTTCGAAGCCCCGTACTCCGAATACGGGCTGATAGAGCCTGTGTGCAATGCCAGTATCATCAACTATTGTAAAACCGGCAAACCGACCGGAACGCTACTCTTTTCGAATCCCGAACATCCTCGCAAACGGAAGAACATGTCCGTCAGGAAAAGCGATGATTCCGGGAAAACATGGAAGACAGTGTATCGGCTGTCCGAGAATCCTGCTGCCTATTCGGACATTATGGTTTTGAATGACGGCAACATAGCCATTTTCTACGAGACCGGGAAAGAGTCTTGTTATGAAACGATGGTTTTCACTGTATTGAATAAAAAATATTTGTAAAATAACCTGTTATGAAGAAGTTATATATTATTTCCATGGCTCTTTCGGCGGTCTGTTTTGCAGGCTCATGCACTCCGGAAGAAGATGCCGCTTCTGAAAATCCCATAGCATTTTCCATAAATATTGGGGGTTTCGAAACCGTTCTGGAAGAATCCGTATCTTCTCCGTCAGCGTATGACGGTTTGCAGGCAGGCGTATTCGTGAATGCGACGCGGGAGATGTTGTACCATGTCGAGCAGGACAGGCTCGTGGCTGATGAAGCTGACATTCCCGAATATTACGGCATGGACGCGTACGCAGTTGTTCCGGCCACACGGGAAGCTGCCATTTATGCTGACTCATATATCAGTGTGCCGTCGGAGCAGACTTATGCCGACGGTATCAATCCGAATCTCATAAATTCATTTGCCTATGCCCCGGTCACGGATGGCAGTGCCGTATTTTCATTCGAACCGATGACTGCTGTCATTGAACTCGGATTCACTTCGGACAATTCCGCTAAAATATCGTCGATGATCATTGAGGCCAACTATTTAGAGGCGCAGAATTATCTTTCAGGAAGGAAAGGATTCGATTTTGACGGAACGTCTTTTACTGTAAACGCTACGG
>CALUSD010000141.1 GCA_944323295.1 uncultured Bacteroidales bacterium
GGGCCATATTCGTTCGATGTAATAATCATTCAGAGAAATATTAAAATCATTCAAAACGCATTTCCGGTCATACTCCGCTGAAAGCCGAGAAACCGCCGTCTACCGGAATGATGGCTCCGGTAATGAAGCTGGCCGCATCCGAGCAAAGGAACTGCACTGTTCCGTTCAGTTCGGTAATGTCACCGAAGCGCTTCATAGGAGTCTTTGCCAGCACCTTCTTGCTTCTGTCGGTCAGGCTGCCGTCCGGATTGATGAGCACGGCTCTGTTCTGATCTCCGATGAAAAATCCCGGAGCGATGGCGTTGACACGGATTCCGTCCCCGTATTTCAGGGCGAGATCCATCGCCAGCCACTGTGTAAAGTTGCTTACGGCTGTCTTTGCAGCAGAATATCCTGGAACTCTTGTAATGGCGCTGTACGCCGCCATTGAGGAAACATTCACGATTGCTCCTTTTTTCTGTTTAGCCATTACTTCCCCGAATACTATCGACGGGAATACCGTCCCGTTCATGTTCAGTTCCGTGACTTTTTTCCAGTCTTCAATCTTCATGTCGAAAATAGGCTGATCCGGAGCCAGCGTCGCTCCAGGCATGTTTCCGCCTGCGATATTGATGAGGATATCGATTTTTCCCCATTGTCTTACGATATCTTCGGCTGTTTTTTTCAGGCTGTCGATATCCAGGACATTGCAGGTCAGACCTATTGCATCCGCACCGATAGCTTTCAGTTCTTCGACTCTCTTTTCGAGCTGCTCGGCCCTGATGTCCAGAGCGACTATCCTTGCGCCCTGTGATGCAAAACTTTTGGCGATGCTTCCTCCAAGCACCCCGCCGGCACCGGTTATTATCGCCACCTTGCCGGCAATACTGTACATTTCATTCATATTGCAAATAATTTAACGTCTGTCCGACGAATTTTCCATTTCATTTCTGACTGCTGCCATCATGCCGTCCACCTGAGCCAGGGCATACATCCTTCCGTGGAAAGAATAGCCGGGATTATAGCCTTTGTCCCTGTCATCGAGCATCAGCCTGCCGTGATCCACCCTCATCGGAAGATCCGGTTCCATACGTTCGAATATCCTGACCAGTTCTATAAGATGAGCCCGGCCTCCGGTATGCGGAGCCTCGATGAAATTGCCGTCAGGAAACACCTGCGTACTTCTCAGATGGACGAAAGCCGTTCTGTCCTTGAACCGCTCAGCCATCGACACTACATCGTTCTGCGGCCCGGCACTGAGAGAGCCGGCACAGAAAGTCAAACCATTGGACGGATTGTCCACTGCATTGAGAAGCCATTCGATATCTTCCGCACAGGAAACTATCCTCGGAAGGCCCAGTACCTGATACGGAGGATCGTCCGGATGGATGCACATCCTGATGCCGTATTTGTTGCAGACCGGCATTACAGCTTCGAGAAAATATTTGAGGTTGGCCCTCAATGCCGACCTGTCCACGTTTTCATACTTCGACAGGAGTTGCCTGAACAGTCGCACCGGCTCATTGTCCTTTTCGGAAATATTGCCGTTCACGAACCCCTGGGTCTTGACTATAATGGTATCTATCAGAGCAAGTCTGTCGGCTTCCGTTGCCGTCAGAGCCATTTTATTCACTTTTTCGAGAATTTCCGCAGGATAATCCTTTTCGGCGCCCGGCCGTTCGAGGATACGACAGTCGAAATAAGCGAATTTGACATAATCGAAATAAAGGGTAGAGGTGCCGTCCGGCAATGAGTGATTCAAGTCTGTCCTGATCCAGTCTATCACAGGCATGAAATTATAGCATACCGTTCTTATTCCGGCTTTCCCGAGATTTTCAAGGCTTGCGATATAACGTTCTATCAGGCTGTCACGTTCGCTGCCTGCATACTTTATCTCTTCACAGACAGGCAGGCTTTCCACCACTGACCACCTGAGTCCGTACGAAGCTATGTAGTCGCGCATTTCCACGATTCTGTCTTCCGGCCAGACTTCCCCGTTAGGGATATCATGCAGGGCCGTGACTATACCCTGTACGCCTATCTGCCGCAGCATGTCAAGGGTAATTCCATCCCTTTTCCCGAACCATCTCCACGTTTTTTCCATAATATATTGCGTATTAGAATCTGTTTTCAATACCGTGCTTACCAGACTATAAGGACAGGAGGATTGTCGCTCTTCGGTGAAGATATTTCTACCGTACGGCCTTTGTCGTAAGTATCTCCCGGCTCCCTGAGTTCCCTGACCAGAATGAAAGTGACTTTCCCGTCGACATGATTTTTGACGACATCCGTCACATCGAGATAATGGTAGCCAGGCTGCTGTCCCATAGCCATTTCGCCTGCGATAAAGCAGTCAGCGCCGACTGATTCCGCCCTGGATTCCGTATCATGGAGATACGGGGCGTCATCCCAGGTCATCTTTCTGAATGTCTCTCCATCAAAACAGTAGACATGATATCGGTACGGCCCGTTTCCTTCGGCATGACCGTGGACTCCCAAAGCTATCCTGTCGGCGCCGCATGTGCCTGCCGCATCGAATGTGATGTATGTCACATAGTTCGATGACAAATCGCCGTGATCCATTCCTATCAGGAGCCTGTCTGTCGGCTGTTTTTTCGATGCGAAATCTCCGCCCCTGACGCAGACCGCATTTGCAGCCGGTATGCTTTCCGACGATGCCTGACCAGGATTCATTGTCAGCAGGCCGACACTCTGCTCCGGCACTTCCATATCCAGGATGCCGTCATCAGAAACCTTGAGCAGAGATGCCTCGCCGTATGAACCTCCATCCACTTTCTCATATATGACATCCGTTCCGTCAAGGATGCCGAGTTTCGAGAAATCGATATTCATCTCCACCGGAGACTTTCCCCTGTTTACAAGCCAGACATGGACATTTCCGGTCTTGCCGTCTTTCGAAACACAGAAGTCGATAACCGGATTATCCTCTGAAAGGCTGGTTTTCAACAACGGCCTGCCGCCCTTGAAACCTTTTGCGAAAAGTCTTACGACTTCGGCCGTTCTCTGTGCGCCGGCGACATCATGGCATTTTTCCGCAGATGACAGGGTATTTTCTCCGAAAAGCAGGATTTCTCTGATTTTCACTTCTCCCGGGTCGTCAAAAACGACTCTGACGGCATTTGTCCGGATCGGCTCTTCAAACGTATAATAGACCTGCGCATATTTCGAGTTGTTGTCCGAAGCCTTTTCCATAGCCGTCCAGCCGTTTTCCGAGAGATATTCCACTTTCAGGGATCGAACTCTGTCCGGTGCGGTGAATTCACCGCCCTCAGAGCCGGAATAAATCCCGATTCCTCCGAGAGCCGTATCCTTATCAAGGCGCAGAATGACATGTTTCGGACTTTCAGACGCGCATATCCATGACGAAGTATCGGATTTGTCGCCATCGTTGATATTGCCGGACATTTCCGGCACCCCGGAAACTTCTATCTTAGCTTTCAACGCGAAATTTTCGAACGAATCCTCGGCGAATCTGTTGCCTTTCCACATGTAATGGTGTCCGGATTTTATGCCTCTCGGATACGTGGAACTCGCCGTATTTCCGAACTTGAATGCCCACATTCCGTAGCATCCTTCCTTCATGTTCTGGGCATAGATTCCGGCCCACTCCGTGAACAGCGACGGAGAATCCATCGTCTCCTCCTTGTCTATCAGATATGCGTTCATCCAGCGGCCGATTTCCGTGAAAACTATCGGTCTGCTCATTTTTCCGGGATCATTCGCCCTCAAAATGCTGTCAATCATGGATACCCTGCCGGTATAGCCCTTGGCCGGGAGATTATAGGAATGCGTCGAGAAAATGTCTATCAGATTTCCGTCAGTCTTTTCTCCCCTGTAATCCACTCCGTCGGCCGCAGCTATGGCAGACCACCAGTTCGTATTCGTTCCGGCAGTCACGGGACCGACGAACCTGGCATCGATATTTTTCCCGTATATCCTGTTCACATCCTCCACGGCGCAGTGTATCGCATCGGATACAACCCTCATCAGTTCTATCCAGCTGTCAAGCGGCATCGGACCTGCATGCCTGTGATTCGGTTCGTTTTTCATGGCATACATTCCTACTCCTGCTTCCCTGGCCAGATAGAAGGATAAATTGTAGAATCTCTCCCATAGATCCCATTTGTTCTCCCAGGTCAGGGAATAGTCGCTGAATCCGCTCTGTATCAGGACATCCACGTCAAGCCGTTTCATGATATCGAGTGCGTATGTCAGAGACATTGTATTTGTGGACGGGATGACCATGTCTGCGCGTTCCCTGATCTTGTCGAGTTTCAGGTGTGTGAGAGGCTCGCTTCTAAGGCGCGATTTCATGATCTCGAATTCTTCGAGTGTCCCGGCCCGAGGCTCGTCTTCAAACCAGGATGCCCTGACATAGGTATTCAGGTCAGCCCAGATTCGGGCCGAATTGACACCTGAGTACTCCCACCATGCAGCCACATTGCTCCCCGGCACGAAATATCCCTGGTTGTAGCCGACATATTTCATGGAAATCCCGTCGGTTTCGGGAAATACCGTTGCCGATATGACGGATGTCCCGGCTACAGGCATGGAAGCGCCTGCAAGTCTCTCCGGTGCCGGCATATTCGTGTCGGGAACTCCATAACCTTCTATCTCCGATATGCGTATTGGCTCGCCATCCGAGGATACGAGTCTGAAACGGTATGATTTCACGGGTGTTTCGAAGCGGAAAGATATTCTGTCTGACCGGTTTTCAGTAGTGTATGTTTCTGAAATATCCGTCCAGTTGGCATCATCCCAATATTGAAGGATGAAATTTTTCATGCACCAATATCCGGCAGCCTGATGAGACTCGGATGCCGTCATCTGGTCTGCAGGTATTCCGGTATAGATGACAACAGAATCCACCGCACTATACCAGTCAAGGTCGATATCCACGGTATGAGGGACTCCCGACTCGAATCCTGAAATCCAGGTAGATTCTCTGTCATACTTTCCGTCTGTCAGATACGTGGCCGTATTTTCCGAAGTGGATACGGAGATCCTGCCGTTCCGGAAAAGGTTTGTCTGAGCTGTCATCAGACACGGAATGACTATCAATGCAATACAGAAAAAAATTGTTTTCCGGCTCATTTTTATTCGAATGTTGTCTTTAATATTACAGTCCGTCTGTCTCCTCTGAATGCCACCTTTATTTTTCTGTAAGCAGGGAGGACGGACTCCACTTCCCTGCGGGCATGAGGTGCTATCGTATATTTCCCAACAGAGCCGCCGTCAATCAGTATTTCGATTTCTATCGGATCTGCGGAATTGTTTTCAAACAAGGTTTTCATGACTGACGCATCTTCCGGAACTGTGGCGAGGAAGTAGCCTTCCCCGATGGTTTCAGCTTTTTCATCCACGAAATCGCTGCCTCCGGAAGTATAGCCGAAAGGAGCGAACGGTCTGCGGCCGCGTGGCAGATACTGCACTCCGGGACGGTCGTTCCACCCGCCGTATGACACCACATAGTGATATCCGCGGGAGTCGACTTTCAACGGATATTCGTTTCGTCTGGCTGCGGGGACGACAGGATAAGGATTTATGACCAGGCCGTTGTTCGCTCCGGTGACTATCCCTTTTTCGGAAGCATAACTGCCCCAGTCGATAGTCTCGACCGGCATGAACGGCTCAGGACGGACATCCGATGAAGCATACGCAAGGATATTCAGCAACAGTTTCTCAGCCACGGGGTCGATGCCGCAACGTGCCGTAATATCGAAAGCGGACAGAATGACCGAGCCTTTCCCCATGACCTTTTCCACGAGAGCAGTCCCCACAAGTCCCCTGCTGTAGTTCGCCAGCACGACCATTTCCCGGAGATCCGCATTCCTTACCGAGAAACCGTCAGTAACCGGATATATCCGCGGGAAACCGCCTTTTTCGAGAGAAAAGCCGGTGTAGTCGCTCCACAGCCGCATTCTTTCGAATGAAATGCCGTCAAAAACCGGATGACCGGGGCGGTCAATGTTGATATTCATGCCGTCGCAATACGCGTACGACGGGGATAAATAGGTCGGATCATTGCAACTCTCTGTCAAAGGCACGATATTTTCGTCTATCCACGAATAGTCGAAAGTTTCAGAATCCTGTCTGAGGCATACTATCCGGCCCCCTTTTGAGGCGAATTTCTGCAAAAGGGCCCTGTTTTCCGAAAGATATGAATCCCAGGCTTCTTCCCCTATCACCAATACGTCATTCCTGGACAAATGTGCTATATCGGAAATCTGCACAGCATCAATGCCGAGCGTTTTCAGGGCGGCAGTGCTTTTGCCGCTTCTGTCATATACCTTGATGCGCGTCAGTCCCAAGCCCTCTCCGGCATAATCATCAGAGGCGATGAAAAGCCGTTCAGTATTGTGCGATACGACTTTGCCGTCCGCTCCGATGATTTCTCCCGCGAGAGTATACTCGCCTGTGCGAAGATCTGCCGGGATATCCGTATGAACAGACACCGACCACGTTCCGTAATATTCTATTTCAGGCACATCGACATGTCCGGACGCCACGACTGTCCTGTCGGGATTTTCAATGCGCCATTCCGCCACGGCACCTTTCAGGGCGCGTCCGTAGTCATCGTCATTCACGACATGCAGTCTGAAATCCAGGTCGTTACCAGCCTTGAGATTCGGCTGCCAGAGTTCCCAACTCAGAAGCACAGGCTGATAACTGATACCGTACTGGTATGCTGCAGGTTTGGGATGCATGTCGGCAAAACTTCTGATACCGTCCCAGTTGTAGAACATGATTGTAAACGGCATGATTCCGCTCAGGTACGGATTCATGTTTCTCATCCTGCGAAACGACTCTATGGCATTTTTCAGAACGAACGCCTGATATTCCACAGCCGCCTCCGCCTGTTCCGACTCAGGAAGGTGTCCGGTCCAGCATTTCTGCGAGCCGGGCTGTTTGGTTCTGGAGCAGATATTGAAACGACCGTCCATGCCTGTATAGTTCCCCACGCACTCGGTAAATGTGATAGCCTGCGGGCCTTTCCAGTCATTCTGCCATGCCTGCATATCTCTCAGATTCAGATAAGTCAGGAACGAATTGTAATACCAGCCCCAATATCTGTGCACATCATACACGTCCGCCGTCCTGCCCATGCCGTAGCCGGCATTCCCGATATACGGCCTCGTATGATCCCATTCCGCCAGCCTTTCATAGATGGCCTGAAGGAATCTGTCATAATCCTGTCCGAGCTGTCCGGAGTACGGCATTTCATTCGAAAGGACGTAAATCATCACGGACGGATGAGGGGTGAATGGCCCGAGGTCAATATTTCTGTATTGTTCGAACGACTTGTCCAAATCCGCCGGAGGTGCAGTGCGCGTACCGAAAACAGGTCTGCCATACCGCCCTCCGAAAACCATCATGCCTTCCTCATCGCACACGTCCAGCCATGTCCGGCTGTCGGGGACGCGGATGATATTGATGTTCTGGCCTTTCAGGAAACGTACATAATCCCTGGCGAAGTCTTCTGAAACTTCCAACGAGTCCGGAATTCCTCTGCCGGGAGGATTAATGGCGTTTCCCCTGAGAAAAATTTTCCTGCCATTCAGATAGAAATTACCCTCCTTCATCTCGAACCTGCGAAAGCCGAATCTGACATCATCCGACAAGTCTCCGCTCCTGACCTCAAGCATGTACAGATTGGGAGACACCGGGCTCCAGAGTTCCGGCGCCAGTCCGGAGATATTGCAGGTCACAATGGAATCTTCAAGGGCAGCCACCGGAGCGGACAGTTCTCCCGACCAGAGAACGGAGCCATCCTGACAGGAAACAATCTTCCCTGCCAACGGATCCGGATATTCACCCTCGGAAAGATGAATCTCGACCTTTACATTGTCATCGGAAGCTATCGGTACGATTCGCTCTATCTTTCGGGCAAAGACAGACAGAGAGACCGATAACAGTATCGCCGTAAAAAAAGTTTTCCTCATCAGCACGGAATTGAATTTCACCAGGCCCGAAAACCGGCATTATTTTTTAAGAGCCTTATCCGCCTTGATATCAACACCGTTCCAAACTTTCCTGCACGTCCAGTCGGCATCCGGAGCGCTCCAGAACGGGTCGTTTTCATCCAGTCCAAGAGCGATGAAAGCTCCTGTGCAGAGATAGAGGCTGCCTGTGGAAATGTAGGACTCTCCTATATGCGGCTGATGGCCGCAGAAACCGGGGCGGAGCCATCCTTCGGCATCGAAAGTGCCGGGAGCCGATATCTGTCTGGAAATAACGGCGGTCAATGCGCAGCGCACCTGGGCCGGATTTACCCTTTCCGGCAGAATATGTCTGTAGCAGACATCTGACAAGGCCTGGAATGCACCGAATCTGTAAGCAAGAGAACGCCCTACTACAGGGAATGTTCCCTCAGGAGAAATCAGACGCTCCTGAATTTCGGCATACCTTGCATACCTTGCCTTTTCCACATCATAAATCCCTTCATCATCCAGTCCATGCTTTTTCAGAATATCGAGAATCTGCATCATCATGGGCTGAATCACGTAACTGTTGTAATAATCCGTATGAAACTCAGGCCCGTCTCCATACCATCCATCGCCCTTGTACCAGTCCTTGAAGCGCATGAAAGCATAGTCCACACGCGATTTGTCCCATTCTCCGGTAAATTCATACAGGGCTGTTTCCACCATGGCAGAAAATAGAAGCCAGTTTGTTTCGGACGGTTTGATGCCCCTCGATGACTTCAACTCTGCCACCAGACGTTTCTGCGTGTCGCTATCAAGTCGTTTCCATAACTGCTCCGGCGCCCGCAGGAGACCATGTGCCAGAAATGCGGCATCCACGAGAGGCTGTCTATCCTTGTTGAAATTCAGATAGTCAGGGGATTTAGGATCTACGGCATTTGCTATAGCCCTGACTGACAAATCGATATATTCTGCCCTGAGTCTGCCTTCAGGAGTATCGTCCGGACCGAGTTCGAGCCATGGGGCAATACCGACTATTACCCTGCCGAGAGCTTCAAGATGAGTGACTTCCGCTCTTTTTTTCAAGTCAGTGGCAATCGACTCTACCGGCATGTTCTTTCTCAATGTGCCGTTGGCGAGATTTTCCAGTACCGGACGTACGATATGATCCAGAGCGCTCAGCCATACTGCCCTGTCAGGATTTTCAGAAAACGCGGTGCAGATATCCACTACAGGGCGTCCCTCAAGCAGGCGGTTGTAGCGCATCATGGCTTCCACATAATAATAGTCCGCGTACGAAAGAGGAGCATCCACATCCCTGTTCTTGGCAAAAAATGCCGTACTGTGTTCAAGTATGAAGTTTCCGTTCTTCCCGACCTTTGCCGTATAACGCGGGGATGCAAGAGAGATGATCATCTGCTCCGCAAGATTCAGGAAATCCTCCGAAAGTCTTTCATCCTTTACGTATGTGCTCAGTTCAATGTATGCGGAAGCCATCACCGCTGCCGCCGATGCATCCCGAGGAGTCGAAGAAGAGGCTACCGCATTGAAATCCCAATACGGAATCTTGTCCTTCGGCATGTTCGGATGATTCATGATGTATTTTCCGGATTTTACGGCCATGTCGAGATATTCTTTCTTGCCGGTCTGTCGATACATCATGGTGAAACCGTACAGCCCCCAGGCCTGTCCGCGCGCCCAGGATGACTCGTCGGCAAGTCCCTGATATGTCATACGATTGCGCACCTCTCCGGTCTTTTCGCTATAGTCGACCAAATGATATGAGCTACCGTCCGGTCTGAAATGATTCTGCATAGTCCTGTCGGCATGGCTTTTAGCCATATCATAAAAGGTATTGTCTCCTGTCAGGGAAGAAGCCACGGCAAGCAGTTCGAGGTTCATCATATTGTCTATAATCACGATATAGTCCCATCCGTTTCGGGAAGACCAAGAACGGGTGCATCCTGTCACAGGATTGAATCTGGCAGACAATGACTTTCCTCCATTTATCAAAGCCTGACGATAGTCTTCCCTCCCTGTGAGCCTGTATCCGTTGCCATAGCTGCAGTTTATCATGAAACCCACATCGTGGCTTTTTTCATTATACTGTTCCGGAGCCATCCTGTCTGTCATGGCTTCTGCGGCCTGCAGGAGTTCCGGATTTCCCGAATGTTCATACAGATACCACAATACGCCCGGATAGAATCCGCTCGTCCATTCTTTTGATGATGTCATAATGACTTTGCCGTCCCTCACGGTAAGAGGCAGGCCTTCGACATTTTTTACATATTCATACATTCTCAGCGCCTGTTTTTCCGAAGAAGCGAGCGCTTTATCGATGATTTTTTGCATTTTCCCGACATTCGGTTCTGCTGCATAAACGGACGTGCAAAGAACTGCACAGAGTAAAAAAGATAAAATCCTGTTCATTTTCGATGATTCGGTTACAATAGTGGTTAATCGTAACAAAAATAGCCACGACCGCATGAACAGGCATAGCAACAAAATCTATAAAAAAGGCAAAATCGTACAAGATCACAGAAAATCTTCTGCAGAAATGACGTTCTGGAAAATGGAGGACCAGCGGTTTTCAGCAAGTCCATAAGTAGTAATCAGGGTCAGATGTACGGCTTTTTTCGTAGACGTGGATGCGTAAAACGCCTGCCGGCGGTTTCTGAGAGCAAGATCATCGGCTTTATCCACACTGTACTCGCCGTCAAGGAATTTCATTTCACACAGATTTATGACCCGGTCCGCACGGTCTATAAGCATGTCTATCTGGGCCCCGGGTATACCGTCATTGCCTTTCTGCATCCATACCGAAGTTTCGGTATATACGCCTGAAATGCCTAAAGCCTGTTTTATCTCGGGGATATGGTTGAAACAAAGGTTTTCGAATGCAAGACCGCGCCAGGCATACAGTTTCGGTGTGTTCTCGAACTGGGACCAGTATCCGTCGGCAAGAACTTTCGTCCCGTCTACGAAATTCAGATAAAACAGAAGAAACGAATCGGTCAGTTTATATCGGACATCATCGCGGGTACCGCCAAAAGGTTTGTACGGCAAAATGAAATCATTGGTTTCCAATGCTTTCAATATCTTAGTCAAACCTCCTCCATACGGTATTCCGGTAAGGGCGGAGATTTCCTTGCGGGTATAACCGATCCGTTTCCGGCTCAACAGGCGGATTACAGCCTTGTAATGTTCAGGATTTTTGAACAGAGAATTGAAAAGACGGTCGAATTCATCATGCAGACGACTCTCCCTGTTGAAAAACAGTCGGTCGATATTGGCCGATAACGACTCTCCTGCATTCAACATATTCATATAAAATGGGATACCTCCCATTATCATATAATACTGCAGCTGTTCATAAATACTCAATTCCAATCCCCTGCTTTCATAAAACTCCGCACACTCTGAAAGTTTCATAGGCCGCAACTTTATCTGAGCGGTCATTCTGCCATACAGACCTCCTGCATTATTCAAAAGTTTGTCTTCGATCCAGGCTGTCGCAGACCCGCAGACAATCAACATCAGATCAGACTGACCGGCACCCCAGCCATTCCAAAAATGTTCGAATGCGGACATGAATCCCGACTTCTGCGTGTCAAGCCACGGTAATTCATCAATGAAAACGACAATCCGCTCTCCTGTTCGCTTTTTCTCAAGCAGAGCAATAAGACGTTCAAACGCTTCGAGCCAGCTTGTCGGAGGTATGACTTCATCGGTCCCGTATTTCAACAGAGATGCATGGAAATTCAAAAGTTGTCTTTCCAATGCATTTTCAGCTTCTACAACATCGTAAGGAGACAATGCCGTATGATAGAAAGCAAGACGGTCATGGAAATACTCTCTGATAAGAAAAGTTTTACCGACACGTCTGCGTCCATATACTACGACAAACTCAGACCGGCCATCTCGATACAGCCTTTCGAGTTCTCTTTTCTCTCTTTTTCGTGCTATGATACCTGCCATTTTTCTCAAACTTTGCCGCAATATAGGAAATAATATTCATTCCGGCAAAGTTTGTCAGGTAAACTTTGCCGGAACATCAAGATTAGGCACAGATGCGGCAGAGTTTAAAAATCAAACTTTGCCGCAACAGCTATAAAATACCAAGTTGCGGCAAAGTTTGATTCTGTAAAGTGTACTTCCGCACATTAGGATTTTTGAATCAAGCGTAATGAAGAAAGTACCCTTTTGTGGACCGAACGCTTAATTCTTCAGGTAATAGGTGACGGACGAAACGACGCGGACTTTCTTGATATAAGGAGTATTGGAGTCCCGGTCGGTAATGGTGAAAGTGCCTTGCGATGCAGTCTTTATCTTTCCGAGACGGCTGCCTGAATCCTTTGCAAACTTATCGGCTGTCTGCCGCGCATTTTTTGTCGCGTCCTCTATCATCTCCGGCTTGATATCATTCAGACCTTCGAATTGGAACTGTACCTGGTTTTCCCACGTATTGGCAGAGCCGATACCTATTCCTTTTTTCAGGAGTTCTGACTGACGCGGCATAAGAGAAAGGACTGTCTTTACCTTGTCCGTACATACAGTCACCACGTTTTTGCTGAAATAACGGTATGTACGGTCATTGCTGCCATATTCCTGGGCATATTTGTCGGAAAGGGTAGGAAGCGAAACGCTTATTTCCGATTCCGGAATGCCGCCTTCGGTCAGGAATTTCTTTATGGCCGCAGTATTGCGGTCGATTTCAGCATATACGCTGTTCAGGTCGTTGCCCACGACGTTGAAGGCAAGAG
>CALUSD010000142.1 GCA_944323295.1 uncultured Bacteroidales bacterium
TCTTCGGGCAGACCAACGGCGACAACAGGATACTCGGAATGAACAGTCCTGCATATACGTCATACTTCAACTCCTGCCAGAAATTCGTATCGCTCTGGCTGAGGGCCTATGTATATAATATGAGCACCCTCATCGGCTATGTCGGTGACTACTACAACGTCATGGAGTGGGTTTCCGACCAGGAAGCAGACCGCCTCCAGCGTGAAGAGGGCATGTAATCTTTTCGGATGAATACTAAAATACAGAATCATGACAAAGTTTTTCGAAAGACTTTTCCCTATTATAATATTCTCGGTATCAGTATCCATCGGGTGTACTCAGGAAGAAGAGACCATAGCGCCGAATTTTCCGGAGAAGGAATCCTACTGGATATCTGACCTGGATGAGGATAACCCTGTCGAAATACATGTCAGTCCCAACCAGGACTGGACTGCATCCATACCTACCTCCGCCATGGACTATTTTGCCATTCAGAACGGTGCCCAGCGCGGAGCTTCTATAGGAGGCCGGGCAGGCGACCATGTGATCGAAGTAGTATGCCTTGCAGAGGAGAAAGATCTTCAGTCGCACAGCGTGGAGCTGTCCATGAGCATGGGAGGCGAGACCCGGGTCATTGCGACCATCATTCTCGAAGGGACTGATCCGGTGCTTGAGATAAGAGCGGCAGACATCGCTGCGGAAGACGATAATGAAGACCATAAGTATTTTGTAACGGATGAGGATGGAGACTTCGACTACAGCTATACCGGAAACAATCTTTTCGATGAGACGGAGATGAAAGCAGCCGGTATACCGATGATTTGGAGTGCCACAGACAACTGTTACATCTCATACATACAGGTAAAGGCGAATTTTCCTTGGGAAGCCGGAGACCTCGGAGACTTCAACATCTCGAGGCTGAATGTCTCGGGTGAAGTTACCGAGCTGAAAATATCATCAGCCTCGCTCAACTGGAGTGCACAGGGTACGGCAGAGACACAAACCAAGTCATTCTCGCTTGCATCCGGGGCTCCGAAATATGAGAATATCGGATGCGAGGTGTCCGTACCGCCGTTTGAGCCTCTCCTTGAAGTATATGAGGTGCTGCTCGATGAAGAAGACAATTCCAATTTCGCTACTGGAGACGAAATCTATGACTTCGTATTCTCCGGGGAAGCGATGGCACCGGGGACTGATGCTGCAAAACTGTACTGGAGACCGTCCGTAGCAAGTCAGGACGAAATGGATTCATACATCCTCGTACGGTCCAACTTCGACTTTAACTTCACATCCGGGACGAAGCCGGCATGGCTGACTGTAGAGAAGCAGCCGGTAGAGGAGACGACTACACCATATGTCATAGAAAACAAGTACCACCTGAAAGTGACGTCGGCGAACATGGAGATAAATGGTGCCTCCGGCAATATTTCCATAGGGGTAGGGGAATTCTCAAAGTCATATGAAGTGGAATATGATGACGTGACAGACAATTTCTACATAGGTGCCGCCGGCAATTTCAAATTCTCCGGAGCAGGAGTCTACCAACCTTCATCTACAGGTACCAGTACCGCCGGGAACAATGCCGTAGTGGACATCGTTTCCGCATCGGAATTCGAAATTCTTGAATTCTTCATGGATGCTGACGGGAAATACGTCCTCGACACTTATACGGAAACTTCGGCAGGTACCGGAAACGGCGATGTAGTTGCATCCGGTACTGGCTGGATCATGACTTCATACACATGGAATACCGGCGATGTAGTCATCAGATCCACGGCTGTAGATGTGGCGGTAGCTAAAAATGAGACCGAATCCTCCCGGTACGGTCTTGTGATGGCATTCCCTCCAGGGGTGATGTCGCAGATAGATGCGGAAAGCGGAGAAATCGCAGACAAGATATTCGACGCTTCCGGAAGCATAAAGGATGAATACTCCGAGTATCAGATAGCCGCCATCCAGCAGGATGCACCGAGAAACGGTGTCGTATCGGTCGAAGATGAAGATTCCTGGGTAATTGAAATGGCCAAGTTGGAGACTTTGGATGCCGACCCTACGGGAAGCGGCATAGCTGACTGCTACAAAATCACCTACGCCCAGGAAGTCGCAAACAGCACGGTGGAGATAGGTACATATCAGAACTTTTATGTAGACGCTGATGTAGACAGCTACGAGTGGCGTAACGCAAAAGGTGAAGTCATAGAAAAGCCTTCATGGGCGCGTGTCATAGAGGTCAGCGACAACACATACAGCATTGCGATCAAGCCTTTCGGCATACAGGACCCTAATGTATACGTCGTATTCAAGGATAACGGGAACAATGCCATAGCGTTGGTGCAGTGCACGTATGATGCGGATGCAGTCATTTCGGATATCGTCCTGACCCTGGAATCCGGCAGTTCTGAAGGATTCGAACTGGAAGCATTGTCTCCGAACGCCCCGGAAGCCGACGGCATGGAGGCTGAATCTTTCTGGATGTTGACGTACTCAGGTACGGAAACGGATGCCGTTGCCGTCATCGGAGGTTTCCCGATAGAAGCAAGTTCAGTAATGCTCAATCCATGGAGCGACCCTGCCTGGGGAGAGGCTGAAAATGCCGGTACAGGAGTGTACAAAATCAGCCTCGACATAGAGCAGATGCAGGAGGCATCCGGACATAATGCCTTGTTCAATGATCCGAATTCGGGTCTGGCCGGTGCCAAGGTATGCATGTTTTTCCGCATAGAGACTTCCGGAACAGACCCTGAGCCAGGGACAGGCACTGAACCCGGAACTGGCACTGAATCCGGAACAGAAGAAGAATAGCCGCAGATATTGGAAACTACTATTTGAATAGAAAAGATGACAAATATGAAAAGATACTTTATCTCAGCCATTGCAGCATTGTCGGCAGCCGCGGCACTCATAGTGACAGGCTGTGTCCGCGAGGAACTGCCGGACAACAGGGACAAGGACTACGGCTATGTCCAGTTCAAGCTGTACAAGGCTGCGTCATACGGGACAAAAGCCTCATCCACAGGCTATGACATGGACTCCCTGTCCCAGGCCAGCAAGATCACCGTAGTCCTGAACAACAGTGAAGGGCGTACCATATCCCAAACGCTGACACTTTCGGCGGCGGACAATGCCGCTGCTGAGTTTGGCCTGCGCAGCGCCAAACTCAGACTCCTCAAGGGAGAATACGAAGTGGCTACATATGCGCTTTATGACCAGTTGGACAAACCGTTGGGCGGGACGGTCACAGTGACTTCCCCTCTGACCGTCACTGCGGGCGGACTGGAGATATTCGACCTGACGGCCAATGTCATGCCGAGAGGAATGATCCGTTTCCACCTTGTGAAAAAAATGGATTTCGAACAGGACAAGGATAATCCGCAGCTCGACAACCCTGAACTGACACGTTCCGGAGCCGTCATCAACAGAAGTTATGACAACCGTGACCGCCAGTATACATTCGACGAGATCAAGACTGCGAATATAACCATTGTCAACATGGATGACCCGTTGGCGGCACCTGTAACATTCTCCGATCTCCCGGTAGAATTTTCGGTAAAATTCAGGGATGACGAGACTTTTACAGGACAAATCGACAAGGATGATCCAGAGTTCGGATACCGCATATCCTCGAGTGTCGCAGACACTGTAGTCTATGCACCGGCCGGCAATTACAAGATATCCAGGTACGAAGTCTTCGATGAAGATGAAGTACTTCTCGAGAGCGAGGATCTTGCTACCGATGACGACTCTCAGGAGGCTTTTACAGTAGAAGACAATGTGCTGAAAGACGCTGACGTCCACGTAACCTTGTATGAGGATGACGAATATATCCAGGACAATTATGCGCTTTATCTTCTCTGGAAGGCCCTCGACGGTCCCAAATGGTCATATGAAGGGCAGTCTTATGCAAAAGGTACTAACTGGAACTTCAACAAGGATGTGGACCTTTGGTGTGACCAGCCGGGTGTCCAGATACATCCGAACGGACGTATTGCCAGCATCGACCTGAGCGGTTTCGGTATCAAGGGCGATGTCCCGGCCGCCATAGGACAGTTCACCGAGTTAGTACAGCTTTCGTTTGGAAACCACAATGAAACCAACCAGTATCACACCGATAATGGTACGGCTGCAGCCGCTTTTCCGGTGAACGGAACCGCCGAAGAAAAAGCTGCATGGAGAAAGAGAGCGTTCCGCGAGTTTGCGAATGCCGTACATCCGGCAGAGCAGATGTCGCCTGCATGTGCCCTTGCATTGCGCCAGCATGGCTTGACTTCTTCTGCGGCATCTTATTACGAAGATATGGCTACCGACGACATTGCCCGTATGGCAGCCGGAGTATCCTCTCCTTCTGATTTCCAGATCAGGCCATATGACATGAATCACGGCAAACGTACCAACGGGCTGACGAGCATACATGAGAATATCAAGTATCTCACCAGGCTTGAAAGTCTCAGCATAGCCAACTCTCCTATCAAGACAGAAGGTTTTCCAAGTGAGGAGGCCTTTGCTCAACTCACATCGCTGACTGAGCTCGAAATTTACAACTGTGACCAGCTGGAAGGCCTGCCAAAGGGTATTTCCCGCCTGCCAAACCTGATTTCGACGAATCTTTCGAACAATGGATTCAGCCCGGCCAATGCAAAACAGGCCCTGATAGATGTGGCCACCGGAGCTTCCGGGGATGTCCTGCAAATCCTGTACTTCCTGCAGAACAACCTGGAAGAAGTGCCTGTCGAGCTTGGAGGAATGGGCAGCCTGGGTATGATAAACCTGTCCATGAACAATATAAAGGGTACTCTTCCTGCTTTCGGCGACGATTTCAAACCGGAATCGGTGTTGCTTGACGATAATGCCATCGAAAGCGTTCCGGAAGATTTCTGCTCGCTTGATGTGCTGGACGAGTTCACCATCAGCTACAATAAACTCAAGGAATTCCCGAATATCTTCTCGTCAAGCGAGAAAGAGATTCTCATGACCTCGATAAACGTCGCCCACAACGAGATCACTTCGCTTCCTGACGATTTCAAGGGTGTCAGGGTAGTCACCCTTACACTTTCCGCAAATCCGATAAAGACATTCCCGAAAGAACTCGCTGAAACGGATTCCTACGTAGAAGTATTGGTGATGCAATCTTGCGGAATGGAAAAATTCCCTGAAGGCTGTCTCGACGGCAAATTCACACACAACATCACCACCATGGACCTCCAGTACAACAAATTGGACGACATCCCTGATGATTTCAACGCGACGTCCCTGCCGTATCTCTACGGTATGGACCTGACGAGCAACTCTTTCTCCAAGTTCCCGCGCGAACCGCTGAACATCCTCAGGCTGACAGTTTTCTCCATCAGGGGGCAACGCGATGCCGGAGGGGAGAGATGTCTCAGGGAATGGCCAAACGGGCTGTACACACATACCGGACTCCGCGGTTTCTACATAGGCTCCAACGACTTGCGGGTCATTGATGATGACACCATCTCGTATATGATATTCCATTTGGACATCAGCGACAATCCAAGCATTGTATTCGATGCTTCCGATATCTGCGCCTATTGGAAAGCCGGAGCCTTCAACCTCTATTACGACAAGGACCAGACCATACTGAATTGCGATGCAATGCTGGAATAAGAACGATAAAATAACGGACTATGAAATTATATAGAAACATAGTGTTTTTGACGGCGGCGTTGTCGGTATTCGCCTGTGCACCCAAGGAACAGGTCGACTTTGCACTTGACAGCGACAATCTTGAATTCCCTGCCGAAGGCGGTACGAAACGCATAAATATCTCATCTCCGGGCTCATGGGTAGCCAATACCGACGTTCCGTGGATCACGGTTTCCCCTGCCAACGGCAACGGATCCCATGAGTGCCAGATCATCGTCGACTCTTCGATCACCCTTTCCGCAGAGGAGATGACAAGAAAGGGGACGGTCACTATCCAGGATTCCGAATGGAATACCCGTGATATTTCCGTGGTGCAGGACAACTACGGTTACACTATTTCGGTGGATAAGGCCGATATAAACATCCCGAACTACAAGGAACTTGCTGAACGCCACTTCGATGTCAAGGTAAAATCGAATGTGAAGTTCAAGATCGGTTTTCTCGACGAGGCCAATAACGCTCTGGGCGATGACTGGGTAGCGGCTTCGGAGGAAAATGCCGAACTCTCTCTGACCAAGGGTGCGCGTCCGCGCAATGTGAGCCTGCGTTTCGACTGGAAAATCAACCAGGAGGAAAACGACCGCATAGCCAAGATAGTATTCGCTCCGGTAGATGACAAAGGGCAGCAGATCATCATGAATCCGGCCAATGTGGCACGGATGGATACGGTGACTGTGACACAGACACAGGCAGAGCCCAAACCGACGGATCCGCGTGCCGCGGATTCCACTGCACTTCTGTCTATCGCCCGTGCCCTGAATGTCTGGGCCATGACATGGGATTCCTCTACGAGAATGGAAATGTGGAACGGCGTCGAGCTTTGGGAGGAAAGTGATGAAGACTGCCCGGAAAACGGGGCAGGACGCGTAAAATACGCACGGTTCTTCATGTTCAACACGGAAGACGGGCTGCCTTATCAGGTAGGCTGGCTAGATGCTGCGGAAGAACTGATATTCTACTCAAACGAGAACGCGAATTTCCGTAAGGATATCAAAATCGGCGAAGATATTACCAAACTCCACAAACTCAAAAGGCTGACGATTTCCGCATACGGATTGGACGATAACTCTTTCCCGGTGAATTTCTATGAGTATTACGATGAGGAAGAAAATGTGACGAAGAAGACATTCCCGGAACTGGAGTATCTTGATATTTCAAGCAACAATTTTACGGAAATCCCCGAAAAGATCTCTCCTGAGTATTTCCCGTCGCTGCGGGTGCTGAAGATGAGCAACAATCAGAAAAAAGTCATCTACGACTTGGGCAATGCGACTACAGACGATCCGGAGACTTTCGCCAATGCCAACGGCGGTCTCTTCCTCGAAAATACCAATCCGGAAAACAGCAGGTACTCGACAGGATTTCCGATGCGTTTCTTCAAATGGGACAATCTTGATACGCTTCAGCTGACTCTGAACTATCTGCAGGGAACGTTCCCTACCGATGCTCAGATTGCCGACTATCTGAACGGAACTGTAGAATACTGGTCTGGGACCGATGTCATAAGGGACAAGGATGGTGATGTCATCCTCTCCATGGCAGACTCACTCGGAAACTCCACTTTCTTTTCCGAAAATCAGGTGCCGAAGATTTTCCCTAAGATGAAGAGACTGGCGATCAACCTTAACCGCTTCCACGGGAATTTGTCCCCAGAGACACACAAATGGCTTTTCTATCACCCTTATTTGGACTGGTGCGACCCGTACACCTTTATTTTCAACCAGGAAGGGACTGATATGAATCACAATGCTGCAAGGTTCGATGGTATCCCTATAAGCCTTGACAATTATAAGGACTTGCAGAACAATGATTTGCCAAGTTACTACGAAGTTTACAGAGAAAAGGAGTTCAGTCCGACAAGGACACCTGATCCGGACGAGGAATAGGAGGACAATATTATGGTAATGAAATTTATAAAGACAATATTCATTTTTACGGCAGTGGTTGGGGCTGTCTCCTGTGTAAAGGAGGACTTCAGCGGGTCTTCACCGGCAGAATCCGGAAAATATGAGGCACCGCAAGGTTATCTGCCAGGGCAGGTCGTACTGAAATTCGACGAATCGCTCAGTCCGCTTCTTGATGAGTCAGGCATATCTTCGGCACCGGCAACCCGTTCGGGAGTATCTTCCGTAGATGAGTTGTTGGAAGCCGTGAAAGGCTACCGGCTCGAAAGGGTCTTCCCTGCGACAAAGGATAACGAAGAACGCTCAAGAGAAGCAGGACTTCATCTGTGGTATGTAGTGCACTTCAGCGAGGATGAGAATGTGGATGATGTGGTGAAAAAGCTGTCAGTGTTGGGCGAGGTACAGGCTGCTGCCCCGGTAAGGACCATCAAGAAGGCATACAATGGGAAAGTGATACCGTTCAGCACGGGCATTGCTACCAAGACGGGCGAAAACGTGGGGGATCTCATAGACTGGCAGTGGAATCTTCGGAATAACGGAGCGTCGAAATATGACAAGAATCAGGAAGTGACCGGAGAAGGCGCCCTTGAAGGCTACCCATTCGATGGAAGGACGGCGGAATCCAAATTTACTGCAGGACGCGATATACACTGGGACAAGGCACGTGCTATCTGCCAGGGCGACGAATCCATCATCGTGGCAGTACTCGACGAGGCCATCTGCCTGGATCATTACGATCTCAGGAACAGTCTCTGGACGAACGAAGACGAAATAGAATATTCCCTTGAGGACAATGACGGAAACGGTTATGAGGGAGATGTCCACGGCTATGACTTCATAAACAACAGGGGGAACGTTACCTGGGATTCTAACGGAGATTCGGGACATGGCACCCACGTGGCCGGTATCATTGCCGCTGAAAACGGGAACAACGGCATTTCCTCCATAGCAGGAGGCACCGCCACTGTTCCCGGGGTCAGACTGATGTCATGCCAGATATTCTCCGGAAGCCTCTCATCTTCTACGGTAAGCCTTGCCCGTGCCATCAAATATGCGACTGACAACGGTGCCGTGGTCCTCCAATGCAGCTTCGGCTATACTTCAGGGGCAGCGAATCCATACGAATACGGCACGGGATACAGGACGGATGAGGAATGGGAGGTGAACAGTCCGTTAGAGAAAGCTGCCATGGACTATTTCATCCACTATGCAGGCTCTGACACCGGTCCTGTGAAAGGTGGCATACCGGTATTTGCTTCCGGCAATGAGTATGCACCCATGGCAGGTTATCCCGGAGCATATGAGGGATGCGTATCGGTGGCTTCCGTAGCTGCGGACTTCACTCCTGCGACCTATACCAACTATGGTCCGGGAACTACTTTGGCTGCACCGGGAGGCGATCAGGACTATTATTTCGATTTCAAGGAAGATACCGATACCGGTTTCGGCGATACCAGGGGGGCTGTAGGTTGCATACTTTCCACAGTGCCGTCGCATATCAGCGAGTCGGGATATGGATATATGGAAGGTACGTCCATGGCTTGCCCGCATGTATCCGGAGTAGTGGCTCTTGGCCTGTCATATGCGGCACAGCAGCACAGGCACTTTACGGCTGAGGAGTTCATAAACCTGCTGAAACAGTCATGCACTGTCATAGACGGTGATGATGACAGCAACAATTTCCTGCAGGGAGACAAGTTCTACTACAAGTGGCAGGCCGATGCATCATTCCTGATACACGGCCGCCGGATGGAACTTTCTTCTTACAGGGGTAAGATGGGCGCAGGTGTGGTCAATGCCGAAGCTCTGCTTAATTTGATAAAGGACGGCGGTGTGGCGATGCAGTTCCCGAATATTTTCGTAAATACGGGCAGTACCATGGTGGCAGATCCTTTCGCCTACATGGACGGAGATAGTTTCAGCGTGGAGATAGAGGACGTGACAGTAGCGGCGGTAAGCTCCGGTTCAGGGTCCGGGGCAGGCTCGGTGAACAATGTTACCGGCACTCTAACTTTCCATGGGCTCAAAAACGGTTCGACTACCGCAACGATAACGTCTTCTACGGGAAGTTCGCAGGAGTTCGCCATTACGGTGAGGAAGACCGGATCCGGCTCGGACTGGCTATAAATGAAGAATGAAGATGGAAGGCTGCAGAAGCGGGATTCGGATAGCCGGAAGCCTTGCGGCAATGCTGTTCTTGATTTCAGATATTGCCGGAGCGCAGACTTTGTCTGAACGCGAACGCCTTATCGACAGCATCGCACATCCCAAGGTATCGGAGACGGCTGCACTTTCCATGAAGTTCGATTCCTCTGTCATAGGCACCGGAATCATAGCAGAGGAGGCCGGTCCTCAGTCTTTTTCGTTTTTCTGGACCAATATCTGGAGCGGACCGGTGACCGTGACCAACGTTACGACATCATGCGGCTGTCTCATTCCGTCCTTTGACAGAATGCCGGTAGGACCTGGCGAAAAAAGTTCTCTGACAGTAACATATTATCCGAAAGGGCATCCCGGGCCGTTCGAACAGCGAATATTTGTCTACACGGACCTTTCCGGCACGAGACCGGCGGTAATCTTGTCTCTCAAGGGTGACGTGCAGCCGGCTGAAGTTCCGACGTGGAACTACCGTTGCCGGATGGGAGACCTGCTGCTGAAACGGAAAGAGGTGCGGTTCAGACCAGGTATCCGTGCAGTAGAGCGTATCCTGTGCCAGAATGCCGGAGACAAGCCGCTGACCATAGGGGTCGAGACGGCACTGCTGCCTCCGTACATTACTTTCCGGTGCGAGCCGGAGACGATAGCTCCGGGAGAGAAGGCAGACCTTGTCATCAGCTATAATCCGGAGGCCGCACCTGCGAGGATGCTGGATGCAGTCCCGGTAATTCTGACGGGAATACCGCTTCCTCCTGCACAGAGGACTGTCAGGGCTGTCTTCTCTGAACAACGCCCGGAGATCCGGAGCACCCCTATGCGCGGAGACGAACGTACGTTGATTGAAAAAAATTGATTATTAATTTATTATAAAACAAGCCGAAATGAAACGATTTTTTCAAATCGCCATTGCTGCATTGGCAGCAGTATTATCCGCCGGATCATGTGCAAAAGATGATTCTGCCGCCGACGAATATCTGCAGCTTAACTTTTACAATATTTCAGGCATCTGGCAGCTTCAGGAATTGGACGGAGGTCCACTCGCCGATGGCACTTTCGCATACATTGAGTTCGACAGGCCTGAGAATACCTTTACGAGATATTCGAATATAGGAGAGACTTCCACCGTGACATCTGTCATGACTGGAGAATACGATATTTATGAAGACGACAATGCGATATGGGGCCGGTATGACAATTCGTTCGAAAGCCATTCATGGCGTCATGTCTATATCGTATCCGAATTCACTGCGGACCGTATGGTTTGGACAGCAAAAGATGATAGCAGCATCGTACATGTCTATATCCGCGTAGATGCCCTGCCGGAAAATATTGCCAAAAACGAATAGCACTTTTAATCGTACATATTATGGAAAAAACTAATTTATGCCGGAATATGGCCATAGCTGCCATATCGGTGTTGACAGCAGGAAGCGTTGTTTTCACGTCCTGTGAAACATTCGACGATACTGCCTTGCAGGGCTCTATCGACGATCTCAACTCCCGCGTGGAAAAACTCGAAGACGATATCGCACAGCTTCAGAGCGAAGTGGAGACGATTAGCGACATGGTCAGCGGCGGGAAAATCATCAGCAGTATCGTGCCGAACGCAGAAAAGACCGAGTATACGATTTCATTTGTCGGTTCGGATGAAAAGTTTGTCGTTACCGCCGGTACCGGAAATCCTGTCGTTACCGTGATCGAGGATAACGGGACTTATTACTGGGCCCTTGTAAAAGACGGCGATGCTTCGGAGATTACCGACAACAACGGTGACCGTGTCCCGGTCAACTATACCGAATCTACCGAGGTGAAACTGCAGATAAACGAAAGTACCGGCGACCTCGAAATTTCGATCGACGGCGGCAGCTGGACGCCTTCCGGTGTCAATGTCAACGAATTCGGGGATCCGCAGATAACGTTGATAGAAAAAGGCGGGAAATATTATTGGGGCAAATACGATGAAAACGGCAACAAGGTATCTGTCGTAGAAGGTAAGGATGTCCCGGTAGAGGTGGAAATCCCGGATCCCGTCATACCTCAGTTCAAAGTGGAGGGAGGCAAGCTGATGTATTCTACGGACAATGGCTCATCATGGAAAGAAACCGGAATCACTGCCGAGACCGGCGGAATCTCCGTTATTTCTGATGTTGATCTTGAGTCAAAGCCCGGTTATGCAGTCTTCACCCTCAATGGCGGCACCAAATTGGAAATCCTCATCGAATCCGAACTTTACTGTGAATTCCTCAGCGGAAAGACCTGGTTCGAGGATGCCCAGACAAAAAGGCTGATGCTCTATGCTACGGGGTACAAGAAATATGAACTTTCCGCACCACTCGGATGGACCGCCGAGTTCGACGGTTCTGCCGTAACGGTTACTGCCCCGAACAGCGAGTTGGATGAGAATTTCAGCCGCTCCGGTGAAATCGTGCTGAGGCTGTACAATGACAAGAAGGAAGTCGTGATGGACAAGGTGTCCGTACAGATGGACGGTATGCCGATATTTGAACTTAAGACAGGTCTTGCCGATGACAAGTCCATAAATATAGTAGTCAATGCCCAATGGGCTACTGATTTCTGCCTCGGAGTCATGCCGGCCGGGGAATTTACTGCCGAGGCAGCTGCCGAGCAGGCAAATTCCGGAGATTGCACGATTGCATATGATGATGACGGATGGGAGGGAAATGACTGCTATCTGCCGTTCAAGGATTACATTGCGGACCCTGTCACGGCCGCTCCGTATGTCATCTGGATAGTCGAAGCTCCATATGGGGATCCGGTTTCCCCTGATGACATCCAGACTTATATATACAATTACGGCCTGACCGTCGAGGCAAGTGTGACTGATATTGCTTTCAACGATGCGGTTATCACGATCACCCCTGGCGAGTCTACTGAATATTATGCAGGCATCATGTCTTCGGAGGAGTTCGAGTACGGTGGTAGCCAATCCATTCCAATGATGATAGGATACGGCCAGTATACCGTCCATTCCGGAGTGTTCACCGGAAAGCTGTCCGAATTGAATCAGGAAGATGAACAGGGGATGATGGATTATGCATTCAATTATACCATAGTTCCAGGAGCTGCATACACGCTTTGGACCGTAATAAAGAATGATTCCGGGACTTATACCACGGATGACATACAGGTTACGGAATTCACCTTGGATGACGTACAGGAGGGAGGCAGTGCCCAGATTACATTCGGTGCACCTACTGTGGTGGACTATACGAGCATCGAGATTCCATTTACCCGTCCGGACAATGCATACGCAGTCTATATCATGTTCGTCAGCGATGCGGACTTTGAAAGCTCATATGGGAGTTCCGAAGCTGCCGTGAAAGAAACCTTGCTCGAAGGCAATGCATGGTATACGGATGTTTATGCTGAAGAAAACCTTCTGCCGGGAACATCCGGGAAATTCTATGCAGTCACTATAGATAACGAAGGGTATGTCGGCCCGCTTGTTTCTTATGCTGCGACTTCCAAGGCTGTGGTAAAAAACAGTGCGATAACCATAGAGGCCGGCACTCATACCCTGTCAGGGTCTACCATCAGTATCCCTCTGACTATCACGGGCGAGAATGCCAAGAGCATAGTCTACTACAATTTTACCGGTTATGACTACAAATATCATAATAACGTAGAAGAGATAGTGAATAATGTAGCCCTTGACTATCAGACTGCCACTAATTTCTTTACCGTTGTGGATATTGCAGATTTAGAGCCAGATAATACGTTGGTAATAGAAAACCCAACTCCGTATTCCGATGCTGAATACCTTTTCGTAGTATTCGCCATCGATGAAGACGGGCTGGTGACTGAAGACTACGACAGTATTGAATATGTTGTAACGGCAGCTTCCCTATAGTCCTAACTGTCCGTGACACAGGAGTCGATTGTGTCCGGGACAAATGATAAACGGAGGGCGACTGAAAAGG
>CALUSD010000143.1 GCA_944323295.1 uncultured Bacteroidales bacterium
ATAGCTCTGATAACGTCCGAAACGGTTGTCCGCCGCATATATCTCGGCACTCCACACGTCGGAATTGTATGCCTTGAGCGACACCATCCAGTTATCCCTTCTATGAATGCCCAACGCAGCATAGTTCAGGACAAGGAATCCTTCCGGTGCGGCGGACGGACCTGATATGCCTGCCTTTTTCAAAGCCGCCACAGTCTCCGGATTCTCACCGCCGAGATAGAAATAAGCGCCTCCAAGATCAGGGTCGGCGGCAAGACCGGACCCGGTCAGATCCCCGAGCAGAGCCAAAGAAGCGTATGCCTCGATATCAGCCTTCGGTATGAAACCGTTGAACGGATGTCTTCCGCAAATGCCCACTCCCCAGTCCGTAAGGTTGCAGTAGTCGCGCATCGTCAGCAGCGCATGCTTGAAAACCTTGCGTGCATCCTCGGTAATCACGAAATCCGTCCCCGACGTATAGTGGCAAAAGTCCCCGACGGCAGCAAAGGCTCCGACAGAGTATGCAGGATAATGTCCGCCGTGATGAAAGGAAGTCCCGTCCGGTTTGAATCCTCCGAGAGTTCCCGGCGAATAGTCTAAAGAGCCGGAAAGCCACCGCGAAAGAGAAGCCATCTTGGCATACCGCGTCGAAGGATCGGAATTCATCATCGCCGCTATCAGTTTGGCATCGAGAAGCGTATGCCAGCTGTCCAAGATCTCGTCCCTGCCGTATACGAAAGGTATGCGCGCCTCCTGCAGGCCGCTCCAGTATTCCAAGACTTTCACATACTCGTCAGTCTTGCCTGCTGCTGCAATCTCATCCCTGAGCAGCCACATGCCGCGGTACAGCTCCCTGATCTGGTATCCGTAGTGATGATTGGTCCCCTGTCCGCTTCCGTACGCAAATCCCTGGTCTATGGCATGGTCCATGGCAGTGAAAACCTTGTCGAGATTTGCCTTGTTCCCGGTATACGAATAATCCTGGGCATAATAGTAAATCATCTGTCCGATAAAACGGATGCGCATCTCGCCGAGAGAATTGTTGAACTCGTCGTCGCTCAGCAGAGGCGCCCCCGTCACGGAGCCGTCCGGAAGCCGCGACAAACCGTATTTTTCATACATGTCGTCTGCTCTTCCGAGCAATGTACCTTTGACATAATTTTCGCTCGAATTGCCGGCCTTTATGAATTTGTCCATTCTCTCCTCCACCGTATCGAGCATTTTCTCCTGAGCGGCGGAAATCCGGACGACTTCGAGCTCCGGATACTGCTCCCACTCCCAGAGCCGGCACCAGTGCCACATGTTGCGTTTCAGATTGTAGTTATTCTCCGGAATCTGCATGTCCGGAGTGATCTGGTCATGAAGTTTTTTTGTAGAAAAGGTCACCCTGTCGATATAAATGGTCCCTTCCGGCACCGTTGCCGGAGGCACTATGGTCATTTTCGCAACATTCGTGGCTCTCTCCTTTACCTTTTTATCTCCGTAGTGTCCGTACGGCGACAGCATGTCGACATATTTTATCCACGCCGTACGCCACCCCTTGAAATTCATATTGAAATCAAAATGACAGATTTCCTCGCTGCTCCAGTTCCAGAAAGTAAAACGAAGCGGAGCATCCATGGGAACAGGATTGTATATCCATATCATGATACCGGCTCCATTCACTTTCATGGAAGCCTCTATGTCCGTACAGTTGTTGAAGGCAAGCGTAGCCTGGCCTTTCCACGAAAACTTCACGGAAGATTTCCCATCCTTGAACTTTTCGGTCGAAGACACAGCTTCTCCGTTACCGGTCACTCTCAGGAAACCGGGAACACCCGATTCAAAGTTATATTGCGAATTGATGGCAGCTCTTACCGGACACACACACAAGCACAGATAAACCAATGCTATAAAAAAACGATTCATGCAGTTATTGATTATATGGTATTTCGACAAAATTACAATTAATTTTCGAACGGGCAAGATGAATTTCCTACAAAATACGACTACGAATAGAAAAAATCAACATTCGCTATTTTTTGTTTGTCAGACAAAAGTTTTTGACTAAATTCGCGGAAATCAGTGTGTGACTGTAACCGGACACGGAACTAATAACTCTAATAATATTAAACATGAAATTCAAATTCATTTCTACGCTGGCGTTGGCGGTGATAGCCGTGCAATGTGCGCCGCAAAACGACATCATTCAGGAAAATGTGGAGAATGCCAAAATCCAGCTGAAATCACTCGTCGAAGCATCTGAAGCAGGAGATACAGTCAGAATACCGTCGACTTTCAAGAACGGGGAAATAGAATATGTGCCCGTAGATGACTGGGTGAGCGGATTTTTCGCGGGTAGTCTGTGGTACATGTATGAACTGACCGGGGACGAATACTGGGCAGAACATGCGCAGAAACATACCGAAATCCTCGACACCATCCAGTACCTCACATGGCATCACGATGTAGGATTCATGATTTACGACAGCTATGGAAACGGGCTCAGGCTGAAAAACATAGACGGATACAAGGATGTCATCGTGAATACGGCCAAATCCCTCTCCACGAGATTCCGTCCGGAAGCCGGCATACTCCAGTCGTGGAACGCGGACAGAGGATGGCAGGGAG
>CALUSD010000144.1 GCA_944323295.1 uncultured Bacteroidales bacterium
GAGACATAAACATCGAAATGGCAGTCCGGGAAACGCTTGGCCAGCGACTTGATGACAAATCTGCTGTAGTTTCCCAATCCGGCCCTGTTGCGCGCCGCCTTTTTCCCGTCAAAAGCTATCCTCATAACCGTTTTACTGAAAAGATTAATGCATGTCCGCAAAAGTTTGACAAATTTACTCTATTTTTGACAAAAAACCGGCACAGTCCGAAATTATAAGAAGCTGCTAAAATTTTTTTCATGGATTTTAAGGGCGACCCTCAACAGCTTCCAAGTACAAATTTTTCGTCTTTCAGAAAATGCAGAACATGAAATCGTCAGTCGGAATCTTTTCGCATGTCCTTGCGGCACTGTTCATATTGTGCTGCAGCGCATTTTCTGCCCTCGGCGCTTCCAAACCCCCTGCCGACCCGCCGGCATCTCTCCCCTCTTTCGACAAAAGCATCAACACGATGCGATACGATGCCGTCGGAGACATACGTTACTCTGCCGACGAGTACCTGCGGTATGTCCCTGCTGCATTGATGCTCGGACTGAAAGCCGGCGGATACGAGAGCCGCAGCTCATGGGGCCGCATCGTCGTATCCGACGCCTTTTCCTCGGTCATCATGGCAGCATCAGTCAACGGGCTGAAATACTCTGTGAAAAGGCCCCGGCCGGACGGCTCATCCTATGACTCCTTTCCCTCCGGACACACTGCCACCGCTTTTATGACCGCCGCCATGCTGCATGAAGAATACGGCTGGAGAAGTCCGTGGATCAGCTTCGGCGGCTACGCAATAGCATCCGCCACAGGCATATCGCGAATCCTCAACAACAGACACTGGGCATCCGACGTCATAGCCGGGGCCGTCATAGGGATAGCATCCGTCAAGTTGGGCTATTTCTTGGCAGATCTTGTTTTTAAAGACAAATATCTGAATCCCGCATATTCTGCCCCTTCTTTCGGTTTCGAAACCGGACGGAAATACTATGACATCGGTCTGTATTTCGGCTACAGATTCGCACTGCAGGGAACAGACAGGACCTCTTCCGGGATTCTCCCGGGCGGCGCCGTGACCGGAATGGAAGTCTCGATCCCGATAACAGCCTCTGAAGCACTGAAAGGAACGGCAGGAATAGCCGCAGACTTGGGCACGAGTTCATATTCGACCGTGGACAACAGGTCTTTCAACACTTACGGATTCATGCTCGGAGGATACTGGAAACATCCGTTCGCAAAAATTCTCGAAGCAGATGCCCGGATTATGGCAGGATATGCCCTTCCGGGCAATAGGAACGTATCCCGTACACTCGGCATAAAAGACGGCTTCGCAATGTCGGCCGGAGGAGGGCTTGCCGTCGCCGTCGGCGAAAACTTCAAGGTCAAGGCATTCGCCCTTTACGGAATCTCCGACATCATGACGTCCGGTCCCGTCAGCCATGCCGTAACGCTCCGTGCTTCCGCCCTGTTCTTCTGGTAAAAGCCAATGGTATTCGAAGGTCGTCCTCTCTTAAAAGCAAACCCGAAGTGCCATTCTATCCGCTGTTCACAAACCCCAAAGTGACAGCACTGATTCTGAGCCCCGGACCGAAAAACCGTCTCAGTGCATGATGACACGCCGTAATCGTGGCTCCTGTCGTGAACACGTCGTCCACGACAAGCACATGGGACGGCGAATACTTTTCCGCAACATCCGGCGCCACATCGAAAGCATCTCGCACGTTCATCTTCTTGTCCTCGACGGAAAGTTTCGTCTGGGTAGACGTGTATTTTTTCCGCACGATCAGGTCCTGGCATTCGCCTGCTCCGCCGGCAAGAGAAATTTCACGCGCCACGATTTCGGCCTGATTGTAGCCGCGCTCACGCATCCTGCGACGATGAAGCGGGACCGGCACCACCATATCCACGGTTTTGAAAATCTCGGATGACCACACGGCCGCAGCCAGCATCCCGGCGAAATATTTCCCCATGCCGATCCGTTTTTTGTATTTCAACTGCTGAGGTATCTTCTTGAAGCCGGCTTCCGAATGATAAAAGAACAGTGCGGCGGCACAGGAATAGCTCTCGTAGCCCGACGCATATTCGCCGCTGTCCATATCCCGGCTGATCATGGCATTGTAGCGGTCTGCCATCTCGTTCTGCCGGGAATGCCAGAAACGGGTAAAGGGAAAATCAGCCGAGCAATATATGCACAGATGACTTTCCCTCGTTCCCAACCGTCTGCCGCAGACTATGCAATGCCTCGGCAATGCAAGATCCGCAAGGCTCGACAGATAATATTTCAAGTCATCCATTTTTCTCCGAATATACGAAACCGGAATTTCCCGGAACTTCAAAAAAAAGAAAAACCGGACAACTTTTTCTCTTTTTTTACTTTAGCAGTTCATTGCACCGCAGCAGTGTATAACCTGCCCGCTCACATAAGACGACAGATCCGACCCCAAGAACAGCGCAACATTGGCCACATCCTCAGGAGTACCGCCTCTGCGCAGCGGAATCTGTTTTTCCCATTCCTGACGGACTTTCTCAGGCAGGGCCGCAGTCATGTCGGTAATGATGAATCCCGGAGCGATGCAGTTCGCACGGATTCCGCGAGGGCCCATTTCCTTGGCGATGGATTTTGCAAGTCCGATCAGACCGGCTTTGGAAGCGGAGTAGTTGCACTGGCCGGCATTTCCGGATACACCCACTACGGAAGACATGTTGATGATGCTTCCGCCTCTCTGCTTCGCCATGATCGGAGTCACCGCGTGAATGAAATTGAATGCGGATTTCAGGTTTACAGCAATGACTGCATCCCACTGTTTTTCTTCCATCCTCATCATAAGGCCGTCCTTCGTGATTCCGGCATTGTTTACAAGAATATCGATATGGCCGAACTCGGCGAGAATTTCTGCTATCACCTTGTGAGTTTCCTCAAAATCAGCCGCATTGGAAGCGTAGGCTTTCACCTTTACACCATAAGCCTCGATTTCCTTTACCGTAGCCTCGGCAGCCTCATTGATCGCCAGATCAGTAAAAGCTATGTCAGCGCCTTCCGACGCATATTTCAGGGCTATAGCCTTTCCTATTCCTCTTGCCGCACCGGTGATGACGGCAACTTTTCCGTTAAGAAGTCCCATTTTGTCTTTATTTTAAGTTAAACGATTTCCGAAATATCCTGCAAAAATAGATAAAATTTCTTTTTGTGTTATCTTTGCGTCTTTAAAACAACATCATGGCAAACGAAATAAGAAATACCGAACTTTGGCCGGAAGGCCGTATGAAAATAGACTGGGTGAGACATCACATGCCTTTGCTGAACGGGCTTGAAAAGGAATTTTCGACGGGGAAACCGTTCAAGGGGTTGAAAATCGCGCTGTCCGTACATTTGGAGGCCAAAACCGCATATCTGTGCGAAGTCCTCGCTGCCGGCGGCGCGGAAATGTACGTGACCGGGAGCAATCCTCTCTCCACCCAGGATGACGTAGCTGCCGCCCTTGTCAAGGAAGGTCTGAATGTATTCGCCTGGTACGGAGCCACTTCGGAAGACTACAAGAGGCACATCCGCAAAGTTCTCGAAATCGGGCCGAACATCATAATCGACGACGGAGGAGATCTCGTATCCCTGATGCATTCCGAGTTCCAGCATCTGATTCCGGACGTAATAGGCGGATGTGAAGAAACCACCACGGGCATACTGCGGCTCCAGTCCATGAACAGGGCGAGAACGCTCCAGTTCCCCATGATGTTGGTCAACAATGCAGACTGCAAGCATCTTTTCGACAACCGTTACGGCACAGGGCAGTCCGTATGGACCGGTATCAACAGGACGACGAATCTGATCGTTGCAGGAAAAACCGTCGTAGTAGCCGGCTACGGATGGTGCGGAAAGGGCGTGGCGATGAGAGCGAAGGGCCAGGGAGCGAAGGTCATAGTCACGGAAGTGGATCCGATTAGGGCCATGGAAGCCATGATGGACGGATTCAGGGTCATGAAAATGGCCTCTGCCGCTGCGGAAGGAGATGTTTTCGTGACGGTTACAGGCTGCAAGGGCGTGATAACCGAGCCTGATTTCCTGAAAATGAAAGACGGAGCCATCTGCTGCAACGCCGGACATTTCGATGTGGAAGTGGATGTGGCAGCCTTGAAAAAAATGGCGGTCGAAAGCAAGCCTGCCAGAAAGGACATCATGGGCTACAGACTGCAGAACGGGAACACCATCTATGTTATAGCTGAAGGGCGGCTTGTGAATCTGGCTGCCGGAGACGGACATCCGGCGGAAATCATGGACATGTCGTTCGCCATCCAAGCGCTCAGCGCCAAATATCTTGTAGAAAACAAGGGAAAAATCCAGAGGGTGCCGGGCAATATGGTCAACGATGTGCCGAAATCCATCGACACGGAGGTGGCGCGCCGCGAGCTTGCCACCTGGGGCTGCGAAATAGACGCCCTCACTGAAGAGCAGAGGATTTATCTGTACGGCAGCGCCGACTGATCCATACTTCAACGTAGATTCGCCGAATTTATATTGCTCAGCACTATGAATTCGGCGAACTTACCTTACAACCCACGGGACCGTGAACGCACCTTTTTAATTATATAGGTGACTATGCCCCAGACGGTAAAATCCGAAAGTGAGGAAACCTTCATGGGCTTGTAACTTTTATTGGCCGGGACGAGCCATAAAGCATCCTGTTCCGGTTTTCCCGTGTCAGGATTCGTCTTGGAAATGTATTTCAGAGTGAATTCGCCGTCTACAAAGCAGACAGCCATGGCGCCGTCTTCCGGCTCCAATGATTTGTCGATCACGAGAATGTCACCATCCTCCACTCCTGCATCGATCATGGAATCGCCGACTGCACGCCCGTAAAATGTCGCCGCCGGGTGCCGTACGAGTTCCCTGTTAAGATCTATGCAGCGCTCCATATAATCTTGAGCCGGGGACGGAAAACCTGCATGAATCCCGCTCCCGGCCATGAATGGCAGTCTGTCTTCGTGTTTCGGACCGTTATCTTTCATAACCTGACGAAATTGCCGACTGTCCTGCACACAGGATCAATCCGTCTGCAACGCATCAGACTGTCAGTATCTCTTTCTCCTTCAAGGAAACTATCTCGTCCACTTTCTTGACGGAAGAATCCGTATCCTTCTGCACGTTCTGCTCGAAATCCTTCTCCATATCTTCCGGAAGACCCTCCTTCTGGGTCTTCTTCAATGCTTCGATAGCGTCCCTGCGGGCATTCCTAATCACGACCTTCGTATTCTCGCCGGCCGATTTTACTTTTTTGATAAGTTCTTTTCTCCTGTCTTCGGTAAGAGGCGGCACCGAGCATCTGATACTCTCTCCGTTGTTCTGAGGAGTCAGTCCGATGTTGGCATCCATTATCGCCTTTTCGATAACGGGAATCATCTTCTTTTCCCACGGCTGTATCACTATGGTCTTCGCATCCGGAGTCGTCACCGAAGCCACCTGAGGGACAGGCGTAGGGGTACCGTAATAATCCACCACGACATTATTGAAAATCAGCGGATTCGCCTTTCCCGCACGGTAGGTTTTCACATCCTCTTCCAGGAATTTGACTGCATCGGACATTTTTGCCTGCGCCGCAGCCACGATTTCTTTAGCTTTGTCTATCATCGTTTCAATAATTTATTTGTCCATTTATACGTATTGTCGTCAAACATGCACTAATGTCCCCACTTTCTCTCCGGCTATCAGTTTTTTCAGATTTCCCTTCCTGTTCATGTCGAACACGATTATGGGCATGTTGCCCTCCCGGCAGAGGGCAAAGGCTGTCTGGTCCATCACTTTGAGATGATCTTCGATAGCCTTGTCGAACGTAAGTTCGTCGTATTTGACCGCCGTCGGGTCCTTTTCCGGATCCGCCGTATATACTCCGTCGACTCTCGTGCCTTTCAAAAGAGCGTCCGCACCTATTTCAAGTGCCCGCAATGCGGCTCCGGAGTCCGTAGTGAAAAACGGATTGCCGGTGCCTCCGGCAATCAAAGACACTCCTCCCTTCTCCATAAAGGCCACGGCATCGTCTCTCATATAGTACCGGGCCACGGGCATCATCGGAGTAGCCGTAAATACTTCGGCTTCGACACCGGCAGACCGTATCGCCATTGCGAGGCCGAGGGAATTTATGACCGTAGCGAGCATCCCCATCTTATCGCCGTTTACCCTGTCGAATCCTTTTCCTGCGCCGGACAGGCCTCGGAAAATATTCCCGCCGCCGATCACTATGGACACCTGCAGGCCGGCTTTCACCGCATCCGCTATTTCTTCCGCATATTCAGCCAGACGTTCTTCGCTAATGCCTTTGCCGGCAGGTCCGCCGAGGCTTTCGCCGCTGAGTTTCAGCAATACCTTTTTATACATAATATAACACTCGCTTTCGAATGTCCACTGGACATTCTCATTAACCGCTCCCGACCTCGCGGGGGCTCGTCGCAGAACTCGTTCCGCTCCTTTTATAAAGTTAGTTTCAAGAAATCGCACATAAAAATTGCGCAAACAAAAATATCATTTTATTATGAAACTTGCAAGAAAGAATATATCTTTGCACAACTGAAGTCAAAACGCACATTTTAGGATACTGATATGGCAAACATTTTTACATCTTCGATCGGCAAGAAACTCATCATGAGTATTACGGGCCTGTTTCTCATCATCTTTCTCTTGCTCCATCTCACTATCAACTCTTTTTCGATAATCGATTCATGCACGGGAAACTTCGGATCAGCTGACGGCCTGTTCGCCAAAGGATGCGAATTCATGTCTCTTCCGATCGTCACTGTAATGGTGCCGATCCTCGCACTCGGTTTCCTTATCCATATCATTTATGCGATCATTCTCACTCTGCGCAATCTCGACACGCGCGGAGGATATTTCAGATACAAGGTCGGCAGCAAGGCAAAAACGGACTCCTGGGCATCCAAGAACATGATCGTGCTCGGAATCATCGTGCTCGGATTCCTTGTATTCCACCTTACTCATTTCTGGGATGAAATGCAGCTGAAGGAATTCATGGGACAGGAAGCCACCGACCCTTATCTGCTTCTTACCACTACTTTCGGACGATGGTGGGTGCTCGTGCTGTACATCATCTGGTTCGGCGCCCTCTGGTTCCACCTGACCCATGGTTTCTGGAGCGCTTTCCAGACCATAGGCTGGAACAACAAAATCTGGCTGAAACGTCTCAAAGTCATTGCATACATATTTGCTACACTGATTTTCATCGGATTCACAGCTACTGCGATAAACGCCTACATCATGGCATAACGGGAAAATCATAAATCAAGACTTTCAGATGGACGGCCAGAAGAAATTCCGGGCCGTCCATTTATTTTATTTTCATTATATAAAACAAACTTATTTAATCAATCTCTCAGTTATGAAACAGAAACGTTACTTTCTGAACGAGGCTGACCTGCCGAAACAATGGTACAACATCCAGGCGGACATGGTCAACAAACCTATGCCTCTGTTCAATCCTGCCACCCGTCAGCCGCTCACTCCGGAAGACCTCTATCCCCTGTTTGCGAAAGAACTCAGCAGACAAGAGCTCAACCAGACCGACCGATGGATCGAGATTCCCGAAAAAGTCCGTGAAATGTACGCATACTACCGCTCTACCCCGCTCGTCCGCGCATACGGACTTGAAGAAGCGTTAGGAACGCCTGCCCATATATATTTCAAGAACGAAAGCGTAAGCCCCGTAGGCTCACACAAGCTCAATTCCGCCCTCGCCCAGGCCTATTACTGTAAGGAAGAGGGTGTGACGAACGTCACGACGGAGACCGGCGCCGGGCAATGGGGCGCAGCCCTGTCGTACGCTGCGAAACTGTTCGGCATAGAAGCGGCCGTCTACCAGGTAAAAATCAGTTATGAACAGAAGCCTTACAGGCGCAGCATCATGCAGGTTTTCGGAGCACAGGTCATTCCGTCCCCATCCATGACCACGCGCGCAGGAAAAGACATTCTGACTAAGGACCCGAACCATCAGGGCTCGCTCGGAACAGCCATTTCAGAAGCCGTAGAGCTGGCCCAGATGACGCCTAACTGCAAATATACGCTCGGTTCCGTCCTCAGCCACGTATCCCTGCACCAGACAGTCATAGGTCTTGAAGCGGAAAAACAGATGGAAATGACCGGCGAATATCCGGACATGGTGATAGCATGCTTCGGAGGCGGCTCGAACTTCGGAGGCATAGCATTCCCGTTCCTGCGGCACAATATACTGGATGGCAAAACGACGCGTTTCATTGCAGCCGAGCC
>CALUSD010000145.1 GCA_944323295.1 uncultured Bacteroidales bacterium
CGGTGGGCTGCAGGATGGTTTCTGTATTCAGGCTGCGCCGTCTGGTCCACGTAGTATGTAGTCAGTCCGTAGAACCGGTCGTTTTCCTGGGTATAGTCATCGTATCCGCCTTCTACCTTGAGATTCAGGTTGTCGATGATGTGCCATGTGACTGCTCCGTTCACTGTCCAGTTTCTTCTGTAGCGTCTGTTGTCGTTGTCGGCTACGGAAGTGAGAGGCGGAGCGGTGTCACCATAGTCTTCCTCGAGGTCGGAGCCTTCCACAGCACCTTCGAGAGGGATAGGAGAATACTGTACTGCATGTTTCAGACGTCCGTTTCCGGAAGTGGAGCCGGAGTCGTTTATGGAGTTGGCTCCCGAGCCCATGATCTCGGTCCCGGAGTAACGGGCGTTGATGTCGAACGAGAGCTGCTTGACAGGCTTGTAGGAGGTCTTGAAGTTCAGGTTGTCCCTGCGGTAAGTCGACCCGGTCATGATGGCATTGTCCCCGAGATGGGCATAGCTTGCCGTCCATCTTACCTTGTCGGTGCTTCCGGAGACGGAAATATTGTGGCTGAACACCCTTCCCGTATTACCGAATACGGCATCCAACCAGTCATTGCCCTGCACGTCCTTGTAAAGATCGATATCTTCGAAAACGCCGAAAGTCGGCACGAAAGAGTCTTCATAAGTGCTGCCGCCACGGATAAGGGCGAGTTCGTACTGGTTTTTCACGAAATCGTATGCATCGTTGACCTGAATGGCATCCTTGTTGGCCATCCATTTCTGTCCCCAGTAGACATTGTAGTTTACGGATATCTTTCCGCTCGTTCCGCCTTTTGTGGTCACAAGCACTACACCGTTCGCACCGCGGGATCCGTAGATGGCGGTGGAGAAAGCGTCTTTCAGGACGTCGATGCTCTGGATATCGGATGCAGGGATGTCGGAGATGCTTTCTACAGGGAAACCGTCCACTATATAAAGAGGTGAACTGTCCTGAGTAATGGAGCCTGTACCGCGGACGCGGATTTTCACATCGGCATCTGGATCACCTTCCGTAGTGGTGACCTGCACACCAGCCATTCTTCCCGTGAGAGCTTCGCTGACCGATGTCACAGGCACAGCAGCCAAAGTCTTGCTGTCGACCGATGATACCGAGCCCATCAGGTCTTTCCTTTTCACTGTTGCGTAACCGATGACGACCGTTTCCTCGAGGAAGTTCGAATCGTCTTCCATGACGATGTCATAGACGTGGCTGCTCCCGATACGGACTTCCTGCGTTCTCATGCCTATGAATGAAAAGATGAGGGTCTTGCCGGAAGCATTGTCGATATCGATGACATATTTTCCATCTATGTCGGTCGATGTTCCCGTAGTCGTACCGTCTATGAATACCGAAACGCCTGCGAGCGGCTGGCCTCCGGTGTCCTTGACGACACCCGTGATCTGCTGGGCCGAAACAGTCAGAGTGACGAACAGGCCCACGACCAAAAGATAAATTTTAGAAGTCAGATTATTCATAAAACTTATATGGTTAGTATTAATTGAATATGCGAAAATACTAAGACATATAAGTCCGGACATTCATATTTTATCGGAATACATGTATTTTTTATCTGACGCCCTGAAAACGGCAGCGGCAGCACTTCTATTCATATTCCGCCTGCATTGTCGTTATCTGTCATTCCCCGGAGCGACTGCATCAGCGGGATACGGTCTCGATGATGCAGTCTGCCGGAGCCTTGATATTTTCGTCAATGGTTATAGAGCCGATGGAATCTGCCGTGATACGGCCCGACATGGGGTTCTTGATATTCGTAATCGGGCCTTTTATGTCGGCCTGCAGAGTGCTGTACTCGAATGCCCGGTCGCAGGAAGGGTCGAACGTGCAGTTTTCCAATACAAGATCATGCGCATAGCAGAGAGGCTGCTCCCCTGAAATATGACAGTTCACAAGACGCAGATTGCGGGAATGCCAGCCCAAGTACTCTCCATTTAGTTCAGAATCGTAAATGGTCACGTTCTCCACTTCCCAGAAAGCATCTTTCGTGGTGATTTTTGCATTGTGGATTTCCACATTTTTCACATACTGGAAAACATATTTGCTGTCGCTCGTCAGCCCGTCCACATAGATGTCGCTGCTGAACATGAAAGGGTATGTTCCGCCATGGAGTTCCAGATTCCTCACATTTATCCTGCTGCACCGCCAGAACACCTCATCGGCATCGTTCATCACTACGTTTTCTATCCGGATATCATTCATCTCCCTGAACATCTTCGGAGCATCGATGACAGTATCTGTCATATCCAAATGATCGGAATACCAGAGCGCAGAACGTCCGCCGACAGCGAAATAACAGTTCGCTATGGTGAAACCATGTACATGCCAGAAAGGATAATTGCCTTCGAAACGGCAGTTTTCAGCTACTATGTTGCTGCATTCCTTGATGGCGGATTCACCTTCCCTGATGATGACATTTTCCAAACGGAGATCATGAGAAGCGAACAGCGGGCGCTCTCCTCCGAATTCCTTGTCTTTTATCGTACGCATTTTTCGGTATTAAAAATTTACTGCAAATATACATTCATAAATCGATTTGCGATGTATACAATTTTACGGAATTTGTACCATTATTGCGGCTGCTCAAGCGGAGCCGCAGGCGCAGTCGAGATGACAATACAAAAAAAGGAGACCGAATCAATCATATGATTTGATCCGGTCTCCTGTCTAAACGCGGCAGCTTCCTACTCTCCCACCTGGTCGGGCAGTACCATCGGCGTTGGTGAGCTTAACTTCTCTGTTCGGTATGGGTAGAGGTGGGTCCTCACCGCTTTTACCACCGC
>CALUSD010000146.1 GCA_944323295.1 uncultured Bacteroidales bacterium
GCCGATCTGCGGTACGGATGTAGGCAAAAAACCACGAAATGTGAAAATATATCCCCCGATTTTGTAACATTCGGATTACCTATATCCTGTAATTTTGCAACGTGAATTAAGAAACTGCTTAAATTTACAATACTTCGGTTAAAATTTACCGAAGTATTGTAAAATATTTCGTAACTTTGTTTCTAAGAATTCTTTCTGAAATGGAAACGGAAAAACACCTGGAAAGATTGCGGTATGGTTCTTATAATGACTTTAAAATTATATATAATAAATATGCCGGTAGTTTATACGGGTTCGTATTTGGTTTGACTCGCTCTCATGGATTGTCCAAGGATATCGTACAGGAAACTTTTATCAAAGTATGGACTTACCGTGAGAATATCGATCCCGCTAAATCTTTCAAGTCCTGGTTGTTTAAGATTTCACATCATTTGATTATTGACGAATTCCGTAAACGTCTCAAAGATCCTGTTTTTGAAAGCTATCTGGACTATTCCGACAATTTGCAGATAAGCAGTTCGCCTTCAGTCGAACAAAAGATCGATTTCGATTTGTTTATCGACCGTTTGAATAAGGCGAAAGAAAAACTGACCGACCGTCAGAAAGAAATCTTCGAATTGAGTAAGGAAATGGGAATGACGGCCCCGCAAATAGCGGATAAATTGAACATCAGTGAACAAACTATTTATAACCAGCTTTCTGCCGCTATCAGAATTCTGAGACAGCAAATGAGCGGCGGTCTCTTGTTACTTTTCACTCTCTTCGTTGCATAATACCGAAAAAAACGAATTTTTCATAGTAGACTTTTCCTGTTTTCCCGTATTAACTTACAAAACAACCACAAGTTATTACATGGAAAAACATCTTAATAGCCTATTGTATAAATTCGTAAATGATAATATTACCCCAAGTGAACGATCCGCTCTGAAAAAGTCTGTCGCCGAATTATCCGACCAGGAATTAAGACAGGCAATTTCCGATGTATGGGAACACTATGAAACAGATGCTGTTCCGCCTGTGTCGTTTGAACAAATCGCAAGGACACTTTCCATCAAGCATCAATCACCGGTGCGGCGCACCTTATTGTTTGTAGCAAAGGTGGCTGCCGCTATTGCTATCCCGTTGCTTGTAGGGATGCAGGTCCGCTTGTTTATTGCCAACTCAGAACTGAATGAATTTGTCGACCGCCAATCGTCAGTTCAAGTGAAAAGCGGAGAAATGGCAGAGGTAACTCTGCCGGACGGTACAAAAGTCTGTCTGAATGCGGCTACAACTCTTTCTTATTCCGGCGATTTCGGGCTGGAGCAAAGGAATATATTTTTGACTGGAGAAGCCTATCTTGAAGTAGCAAAAGATACGCTAAAGCCTTTCCGTGTGCATACGGACGCAGTGGAAATCGAAGTCTTGGGTACGAAGTTCAATATCAATGCATATCCGGATCAAGACGAAGTGGAAACGACATTGATAGAAGGCTCGGTTAAATTGACGACAAATGGCGATTGCCCGCATTCAATCATCATGAGTCCCAACCAGAAGGTGATTTATTCAAAGGAAAATCACCGCTTGTCTTCCGTGCAGACCACAGGGAATTTTGAAACGGCCTGGACGCGGGGAGAACTGGTCTTCCGTTCTGCCAGATTTTCCGATGTCATAGATAGATTGGAGAAACGTTATGGCGTCGAGATTCAGGTTTCCGGAGACAAATACAGCACCGACCTTTTCACCGGCAGCTTCAAGGAGGAATATATACACGGAGTATTAAAACTCTTGCAGATGCACTATCAGTTTAACTATACGGAGAAAAACGGTAAAATCCTGATAGAAATGAAATGATAACCTTAAAAGAAACAGACATGAGAATAAAATCACCTTAATAAAAATTGGAACCGAAAAGTTGGCAGACTTCCCGGTTCCTTGGCCAATACGAACTTGTAAACAGTTTTTAGTATCAACCTTAGTATTGAATATGATGGATAATTTTTTTTTCAAGCAAAAATGCTGCCGCAAATTTACCAATAATTATTTAATCTTGTTTGGTTTCCTCCTCTTTTTGGCCATTCACCCGATGAATCTGTATGCCCAGGACGAAAGCATCACGCTGTCGGTCGAAAATGTAAGCCTTCAAGAGGTGTTGGATCAGATAGAAAACCAGACAATCTATCGTTTTACATATCGGGATATAGATCTGGTAAAAAGCTCGAAAGTGACTGTCGAGGCTGAGCAAATGCCGATTGAAACCTTTCTGACCAAAATATTGTCCCCGATGTCCCTGACTTTCAAGAGGAGTGAAAACACTTTTGCCATTATTCCCGACAAGACAGGAGAAAAGACGGGGGAAGAGAGGACAGGTGTTGTCGTAGATGAGAACGGCGAGCCTCTTATCGGAGTGTTGATACAGGTGAAGGGAAGCGACAACGGTACGACTACGGATATCGACGGTAAGTTCGTTATCGATGCGGCTCCTAATTCGACACTCGTGTTTTCATATCTCGGGTATCTTCCGCAAGAGCAGAAAATAGGTGACCGGCTGACGCTGACAGTCAATATGGCTCCCGACACACAGATACTCGATGAAGTTGTGGTCATCGGATACGGTACCCAGAGGAAAAAAGACTTGACAGGCTCGATATCTTCCATTAAGGGAGAAGAATTGTCTGAAATCGGTTATACGACTTTAGGACAGGCGCTAAAAGGTCAGATAGCGGGAATGTCTTTCACCCAGACCAGCAGCCAGCCGGGTGCAGCAGTGTGGCTGCAGATCCGTGGAGCGGCTGCCGGCGCTTCACCGTTGATAGTAGTGGATGGCATACCGGTCAGCACCATGTGGGAACCAGATTTGGGCCTGAATTTCGGTAAAGGAGATAAGGAAAGCGTACTGGACAATATTAATCCTGATGACATTATGGATATCCAGGTTTTAAAGGATGCCAGCGCTACCTCGATTTATGGCTCCCGTGCAGCCGGAGGTGTCATTCTGATCACGACCAAGCGAGGGTCGACTGATGAGAAAGTGAATGTTTCCTTTAAGGCATCCTATACAAGCCAGTGGATTGCGGAAAAACCGGAAGTCATGAAGCCTAAAGAATATATGGTAGCTTCCAATGACTCTCAACTCGAACGATGGATGCAGTCCAGCGGATATTATCCGTGGGGCACTCTTCCGCCTTCGGAAAATATCGACGAGATGCGCCGCAGATATGAGGCAGCCGGAAACAAATGGAATTACAGCTGGGATGAGATTCAGAATTTTACGGGAGGAACGGATTGGTATGATGCTGTGACGAGAAGGGGGCAGATCCAGGATTACAAGCTCTCAGTCAATGGCAGCGGTAAAAAATCCAAATATCTTATCTCGTTAGGATATATGGGTAATGACGGTATTGTCAAGAACAATGATTATAACCGCACATCTGGACGCATCACTCTCGACCAGACATTCAGCAAATATTTTAAAGGCGGTATATCGGTATCCTATTCGCATATCAGATCGGATGATGTTCCTATTTCAGGAAAGTCAGGCTCCACGACTCTTTTCATGGCGGCCCGCAAATACGACCCGACCATTCCGATACGGGACGAAAACGGAAATTATGCTCTCGGGCGAATTTATGGCCTGGCTCAAAATCCAGCATCCATATTGGATGCCACTATGCTGACCAAGAAAGACAATCTTCTGACTTCTGCCTTTTTGGATATTATTCCTGTAGAAGGCCTGGTGTTGAAAACGACGGTAGGTTATGACCGGAAATTTGCAAACACAGGTGCGTATTTCCCTATGACGACTCAGGAGGGTATCAATGCTAATGGCGGAATCGCCAAAGTCTACGAGAACGATCTGTCGAATTACTATATCAATGTGACTGCGACCTACAATAAAGTATTTGCAAAAGTTCATGCTTTGACGGTAATGGCCGGCTGGGAGTACCAGAAAATCGTATCGGAAAGTTTGAGCGGCGAAAACCGTGGATTTCCTTATGATGGGGTTAAATGGCACAACCTCGCTCTCGGTACATACGAGAAACCGATAGTGTCATCTTCAAAGACCACAGACCAGAACGCATCTTTCATTGCACGTTTAAATTATTCCTATAAAGACCGTTACCTGCTGACTGCCAACTTCCGTAGAGACGGCTCATCCAATTTTGCAGCCAACAAGCAATGGGGTAATTTCGGAGGTGTGTCTGTCGCCTGGCGTATAAACGAAGAATCCTTTATGAAACCGATCGAATGGTTGTCAAATCTGAAACTTCGTTTCGGTGCGGGTATTACCGGATATGCCGGAAGTCTGACAGGTACCCGTACTTATTATACTGCGGGAAAAGACTACTATTTCAACAATAAAATAACAAGCGGCGTAGCACTTGCCGTGCTTGGAAATCCTGATTTGTCCTGGGAGTCCCAGCAAGATATCAATATCGGTTTGGACTTCGGTTTCTTCGACAATAAGCTCGGTGGTACCATCGATATTTATGAGCGGAAAATAAGAGACCGTATCGGCACAAAAAATCTGATGTCATATCATGAAATCAATACATTGAACTATAATACCCAGCGGATAGACAACACGAGAGGAGTCGATCTGACGCTTTACGGGACACTCGTCAGCAAATCCGGCTTCAATTGGTACAGTCGCTTCACACTGACTTATTATCGTGATTTCACTTCAAAACGAGATCCGTCCGAAGTGCTTGATATCAACACTCCTGCCCGTAATATCGATTGGAATGATGTCTGGAGTTATCTTTCAGACGGGTTAATCATGCCGGGGGAAACAGTACCTCACATGCCGGGCGCTCTTCCTGGTGCGATAAAGATTAAAGATATAAACGGTTATCTGTACGATGTCGATGGTAATATGGTGAGGGATGCCGATGGCCGCCCGATGTATTTAGGCGAACCTGACGGAAAAATCGACAATGCAGACCTCGTCGTCACCCACAACAAAACACCGATACCGGTCAGCTGGACGAATACGTTTTCATACAGGAATTTTGACCTGAATATCCACATGTATGGAAAGTTCAACCACTATAAAAACACAGACTATCTGGTAAACATATCTTATGGACCTTACGAAGGTACCAACACTTCGCCATATTACAATGATAGGTTTACTTTCAACAATACTACATCCGCCATTCCGGCTTTTACCCAAAACACTTCATCAAGTTATGGGTATGCCGACTACTTCATGGAAAAAGCATGGTTCATTCGATTGGATGACATCACGTTAGGATATACGCTTCCAAAGAATGTCACGAAGAGGATTCTGGAATCCGTACGTTTCTATGTTTCCGTGAAAAACATTCTGACATTAACTCCATATAAAGGCTATGATCCGGAATATGATGTGTATACATATCCGAGTACCAGTTCTTTTACTGTAGGTGTGGATGTTAAATTTTAATCATTATCATCATGAAAACGAAAATACAATTAATAATTGCGATTGTTTCGATGGTTTTCTTCATGGATGCATGCACACTCGAAAGAGAGTCATACAATGAAATCTATCCTAATAATTTCTTCCGCAATGAAGATGACGTGAATAAAGCGCTTGCAGGATTATATTACGGACCATTCCGGATGGGATACGGCAGTTTCTACGGAGTCGACCAGTACAGCTATCAGGTGGTGTCGGATTTTACGTCCGGTACATTTGCCAGCCGCTGGACCGACGCTACGGGATATCCGCAGTACCAGGAACATCGATGGGAGGAAAATGCACCTGCAGGATATGCAAGAGATTTTGCTGAACGTATGTATTCGCAATACAACAGACTTACTTCCGTGCTGGAGACGATCGAACGCATTAAAGAAGCACCTATCACCGATGAACTGAAAAACAAGGCTATTGCGGAAGCAAAATGTATTTATGCATGGATCGGCTTTATCCTTTATGACTTGTTCGGTCCTGTACCGTTGGTTACGGAAGAAGCCTTGGCCAATCCGAATGAAAAAGTGCTCATTCCTCGTTTGAGCGATGCTGAATATACCGCCATAATGCACCGGTATCTGGATGATGCCATCGCTGTATTGCCTGTCAGGCAGGATGAAGATTGGGGGAGGGTATCCAAAGGACTGGCCTTGATGCTGAAACTGAAATTCTATATGATAGATAAAAATTTTGAAGAGGCGGAAAAGATAGCGAGGGAGTTATACAGCTATCGTGGCAGCACATACGATTTGATGGGAAAATACAGCGATATCTTCAATAAATACAATGTAAAGAACAAGGAAATCATACATGCCATTCCGTGCGGGCTTGCTGATGGAATGGAAAACAGAAGCATTATTCAGTTTTGGCCTGTACGCTATCGGGAGGATAGACAGTGCTGGTTTACATTCGGTATGAATTGGGATTTTTATGACACTTTTGAGGCCGGTGATGACCGTTTGAATTCCATTGTCACTTCCTATACCAGCATTACGAATGAAATGAATGACCGTACGCACGGATTTCTTGCCAACGCTGCATCTATCATCAAAGTGGATGACCATACTTATACTGGAGGTGAATTCGCATCGGTCGATTTGATAGTTTACCGCTTTGCCGATGTCATGTTGTCGCTGGCGGAATGTATCAACATGAATAACAACGGTCCGACACCGGAGGCTATCGGTCTGGTCAATGAAATCCGTGACCGTGTGAATTTGCCTGAGCTGACAAACGAGCAAACTGCGGACAAAGATGCTTTCAATAAGGCGATACTCAATGAACGGTTGCATGAATTCATGGCAGAAGGCTTGTCCCGTCAGGATAAAATTCGGCATGGGGTATTCGTATCCGATTCCAAGGCCATGTTCCCCAACAGTCAGTCGGCGAGCCATAAAGTGCGTTTTGCCATACCGTCCAAATATATTCGTGAATCGGAAGGGGTAGTCAAGCAAAACCCCGGATATACGAACTGATGTTTCATCAAAATTGCGTAATGATATGAAGAATTTATATATTGCTATATGCATCCCGTTTATTTGTTGCTGTAGTTGTGAAGGAAATGACCATCCGCTCGATGACAGGCCCAATCAACCTGCGGACGTGACATTGGAAGAGCAAATCGTTCCGCCTTCAATCCCGGTCATCGACGAAAGTGATTATACCGTCTATTATGTAGATGCCGAAAACGGCAATGATACGAATGACGGACTGAGCGAGACCGCCCCTTTCAAAACTCTGTCCAAGATAACATATATGGAAAAGGTCCCCAAAATGAAAGTCTTGCTGAAGAGCGGCTCCGTCTTTGCTGAAAATATCGTTCTGAAAAACCTGAAAGGCAGCGCCGACAAGCCGTTTATCATGGACATCTATGGCGGGACTGAACGTCCTACTATCAGTGGAACAGGCGATCAGGCCGTACTGATCCAGGATGACAATATGCGTTTCCGCAATATCCGCGTAACAAATAAAACCGGGACACGCGGCATCCGTATACAGACGCAGATTAAAGGTGCGGGTGCTTTCCTCAATGTAGAAATTACCGGCTGTCTTATTGAGGAAGTGAACTGGGCGGGTGACATACCTTTCGAAAATGTCGATCCGGAAACTATTGACGTAGAGGCGATAGCCCCTGGCAACCGTTTCTCCAACAAAGAGTTCGGCGGAATCATCATTGAAAATGCCACAACCAAAGAACAAGGTGCCAGCTGGTATGAGAATCTCTTTATTACAAACAATGTTATCCGCCAGGTGTGTCGTACGGGCATCCTGGTTCAAGGAAAGTGGGGACAGCGTGATAAGCCTGGTAACGGGTTGAATGAATATATCAGCGACGAACAGAATTGGTACCCGTCCAAAAATGTGGTGATACAGGGAAATGACTTCAGTTATTGTGGCGGTGACGGCCTGATTCTGATGGGTTCGACAAACTCTTATATTGACCATAACAGATGTTTCCATGCCAATTTCCTCGGACGGGGCGGACAGGCAAGTGCCGGTCTTTGGCCATATAGCTGTACCAATATCGTCATGCAATACAACGAAGCGGCTTATACCTGGCTGGCTCATGGCAGTGCCGACGGGCAGGGACTTGACGTCGATATCGCATGTAAAAACACATTGGTGCAATACAATTACGTCCATCATAATAAGGGCGGCGGTATTCTTCTATGTAACATTAGCGAAGGAGACCATAGCGGCACTGTTATCCGCAACAATGTTTTCTATAAGAATGATGGAAGCTATCGCGGCAGCCTCATGACTGTTTCGAGCAATGTGGGAATGACGGATGTTTACAACAATACCGTTGTCTTGGACAATGGAACCTCTCCGGTAATCATTTTTACCGACGACTGGGCGCAGGGAGGAAAATCTCATGACTTTTCCTACCGGAACAATATCTTTGTGTCGATGACCCCATGTACGGGAAAAATAGATATTCATAATATGGAGAAATATTCGTTTGAAAACAATCTCTTCTTCCATGTAGGCAGTTCTTTCATGGTAGATGCGTCTCCGCTCCGATATGATCCGAAGATCAAGGCGCCGGTGTCATCCAACGGTTTTGATAAAGCTATGCAATTCCATCCTGCCGAGCCTAAAATATTCACGGACGGGCTGTCGTTTGACGGAATGGCTGACACTGATTTCGGAGGGAATCCGGTTCAGGGAATCAACTATTTAGGAGCCTTTGCACAATAATATCTTACTTTTTTTCATGTATTATGAAACGGTTTTTGAAAAAATCAATGATAGCCATCTGCACACTGATTGCATTTGGCTGTGACAAAGACAGCGGGCTGTCTGAAAAGGTCTTTCAGGTCGACAGCGAACAAAGCCTGAGTGTCGGGAAAAACGGTGATGAAATATTCATACCGGTCATCTCTACCGATAATTATATACCGATGTCATCCGAGCCGTGGTGTACCATCGGCGAAAAGACGGAAGACGGATTCTTCTTCTCTGTCAATACAAATACATTGGCCACGACAAGAACTGTCGATATAGTAATAGCTGCCGTCGGATTCCCTTTTTATGTCATTAAAGTCACGCAGGAACAAGGAGATCCGAACTTTTCGATAGCGGATGCGGAACTGAATAAAACATTTTCACAGGATGGAGGCGAACTGTATGTGGCTCTCACTACAAATGTAGAGTATACTGTGGATCTTCCGGCTGACACCTGGTGCAGTGTAAGCGATATTACACCGGAGGGTTTCAAGCTGACGGCATCTTCCAACGGTGACACCCAAAGAAGGACTTCGATAACGGTCCGTCCCGAAGGGGATTTTCCTGCAGTCACGATTTTCGTGAAACAAAGCGGTGATCCGATATTGAAGAATGCCTTTTTCACCGATGGCAAAATGGAGTCTTGGACGGCAAGCGGTACATCCGGCCTGTTCGGATTGGCGACGGATGCCTATATTGCCGAAGGCTCGCCTGCCGGGGCATATTATATAAAAAATAATATTCAGGCATCAGAAGGATTCGAAGGCAGGGTAATCCAGAAGCTTTCGAACTTGACCGACGGAATTTATATTCTGTCTTGCCAGGCAGCAGGTTATCCTGGCGCTTCGGCGGCAACGGACGGAGTCTGGCTCGTCGCTGTCGATAAAGACGGTGTGGAGACGCAACAGAAGATGACGCTTCCGGGCGGCGGCTGGAAAGAGAATTCCATGCAAGTCGAAGTAAAAGGAGGGGAGTGTACTGTCGGAATCTATGTGAAAGCTGTCGGAGGAGCTTCGTCTACCATGTCTTTCAAAGTGATGAACTTTAAATTTGAATAAGTGCCGATTTGTATATGAAAAGGATATTATTATTTTCTCTTGTTTTGATGGCCCTGAGCGCCTGCCATTCCCAGCCGGTCAAGGAAGTCGACATTTGTATTTATGGCGGTACGTCTGCCGGTGTGATTGCAGCGTATACGGCGCAGCAGTCGGGTAAAAGTGTCTTGCTTGTCGAGCCGGGCCGACATCTCGGCGGCATGAGTTCTGGCGGGTTGGGGTTTACCGACATCGGGAACAAATATGTAGTGCAGGGACTGGCTTTGGATTTCTACCGCCGGTTGGGGAAGCACTATGGCAAATTGGAACAATGGATATTCGAGCCGAGTGTGGCGGAAGCTGTTTTCAATGATTATATCGACCGTGCAGGGATAGAAGTATGGTATGAGAGCCGGTTGGCCGGTGTGGAAAAACATGGGAAAGCCATAACTTCCATAACTTTGGAGAACAGCAAGAGTCCATCCGCTGCCACCAATCGCAAAGTGCGTGCGAAGGTTTTCATTGACTGTTCATACGAAGGCGATTTGATGGCCGAAAGCGGTGTTTCCTATACCGTAGGACGAGAAGCGAACAGCCAGTACGGCGAAACATACAACGGGGTCGAGCTGATGGACCGCCATCAGTTCCCTGACGGTATTGATCCGTATAAGGTGAAAGGCGATCCGACCAGCGGATTGATTTATGGTATCAACCCGGATCCTGTCCTGCCTGACGGCACCGGAGACAAGAAAGTACAGGCATACAATTTCAGAATAACATTGACGAACCGTCCGGAAAATCGGATTCCGATTGCCAGACCGGACAATTATGACTCGTCGCGCTATGAGTTGCTGTTGCGGCTCAAGGAGTTGCATCCATGGAACAAGCACACAGATGTTTTCATTTGGTGCACTATGCCTAACGACAAGACAGATATCAATAATTGCGGCGGTTTTTCTACGGATGTGATAGGCGAGAACTGGAACTATCCGGATGCAGATTACGAGGAACGGGCACGTATATGGAAATTCCATGAGGATTATACCAAAGGGTTGCTGTACTTCGTGGGACATGACGAGCGGATTCCCGAACATATCCGCAATCAAATGCTGGAATGGGGCTATCCGAAAGATGAATATGTCGACAACGGACATTGGACTCACCAGCTATATATACGCGAAGCCCGCAGGATGATTGGCGAATTGGTGATGACGCAGCATCATTGCCAGGGCAGGGAGACTGTAACTGATGGAATAGCCTGGGCTGCCTATACCATGGATTCGCATAACTGCGACCGCCATGTCGTCAACGGCATGGTGAAGAATGAAGGGAATGTCGAAATCGGAGGCTTCCCTCCTTATCCGATATCATACAGGGCCATTACGCCTAAACGGAAAGAAGTACGTAACCTGCTGGTTCCCGTTTGCTTGTCTACTTCGCACATTGCATACGGCTCAATCCGTATGGAGCCGGTGTTTATGGTGCTTGGGCAATCGGCTGCCATTGCCGCATGTCAGGCTATTGACAGACATGATAATTGCGTGCAGGACGTCGATGCCGGGGATGTCCGGAAAGAATTCGAGAATAACCCATTGGCTGACAACAGCCAACCGGAAATCCTGATAGACAACCATGACACCCTTCATGTTCAATGCAGCGGAGATTGGAAAACGGAAATCTGGAAAGCATACGGCCCCGACTTTTTCTCCGATGCTTCCAAGGGAACAAGCGACAAATCCATACGTTATACTCCGGATATTCCGGCGGACAATTCGTATGAAATCTATGCTTATTTCCCTAAGGTGTCGAATGCAGCGACGCAAACCCTGATAGACGTTTATGACGGAAATGAGCTGCACAGGATGGCTGTCAGGTCTTCGGATATCGTCGTAGAGGGCCAGACTTCCGGAGAATGGGCTTTCATCGGGCGGTACAGACTTGCAAAGGGGACAGATAACTATGTGAGAATTTCAAATGAAGGAGCCGATGGAGTGGTCGTGGCAGATGCGGTACTCTTCATTCCCGTAACTGACAAATAATCGAAAAATATGGATGGAATAAAAAAACACTGTATTCTTTTCCTGGCTGCATGCTGTTTATTTGTTTCTCAAAATATCTGGGCAGAAATCAAACTGCCCGGATATTTTACAGACAACATGATGTTGCAGCGTGATGCCCCCATACGGATATGGGGCTGGGGAGAGAAGAATGAAACCGTGACCGTATGCATCAACGGACAAAAAGTGGAAACGAAGTGCGGGCAAGACGGCACTTGGGAAACCATATTGTCTCCCATGTCCTATGGAGGGCCTTGTACTCTTGTCGTATATGGAGAAAAAAACAGAATCAGGATTGACAATATATTGATCGGAGACATCTGGTTATGCAGCGGACAGTCCAATATGGAATGGACCGTAGAACAGTCCGCCGATTCGAATCGCGAGATCCAGAATGCCGATTATCCTGAAATCAGGTCATTGAGAGTGCCGAAAGGCATTAAAAACAGCCCGCAAGACAATTTCAGTGCCGAATGGGTGACATGTCAGCCTTCCACTGTCGGAGCATTTTCGGGGGTGGCATATTATTTTGCTAAAGCTTTGTATAAAGAGATACATGTTCCTATAGGAATTATCAATGCTTCCTGGGGAGGGACCGATATAGAAACCTGGATCAGCGATGACGCTTTTGAATCGCTTCCCCGCAGCGTTCAAAAACAATATAATATGGATGTTGTCAATAATCTGGAGGAATATATCAGTCTGAACAACGGACAGAAGCAAGCCTTTATCGATGCCATGGAGAGTGATCCGGGCATTGATGACCGGTGGTTTTCTCCCGGATTCGATACTGCAGGCTGGAAAGAAATGTCCGTGCCGGGTGAATGGGGCACCACTCCTTTGTCGTTGATAGACGGGCATGTATGGTTTAAATATGATTTGGATTTGACTTCCAAGGAAGCAGACAGACCGGCAATCCTTTCTCTTGGAACGATTGATGATTCCGATATTGCATGGGTGAACGGGACGAAAGTGGGCAGCGCCGACGGGTGGGATACTCCGCGGGTCTATTCCATACCTTCCGGTGTCTTGAAAGAAGGTAACAATAATATTGCTGTCCGTGTGACGGACAATGGCGGAAGCGGCGGTATATGGGGACAAAGCGCTGATATTTATCTGGAAATAGACGGTATCCGTCATTCCATAGCCGGAGACTGGAAATATCGGGCCTCAGTATCCAATGCAGATTACCATGTATTGGATATTACTCCAAATATGGTACATTCTTCATTGTATAATACGATGATTCATCCGCTCACACCTTTCCGTATTAAAGGCGTCATCTGGTATCAGGGGGAGAATAATGTCGGTGCAGGATACGATTACCGGACATTGTTCCAGGCACAGATAAAGGACTGGCGGGCCCGATGGGGGTATGAGTTGCCTTTCTATTGGGTGCAATTGGCCAATTTGTATCCGGAAGATACAGTCCCCGTCGAGAGTTCATGGGCGGAATTGCGGGAATCCCAGACTATGGCGCTTGCGCTTCCTCATACAGGACAGGCCACAATTTATGATATCGGAGATGCATATAGCATACACCCTACCAACAAGCAGGAAGTAGGCAGACGGTTATCTTTAATCGCTCTGCATAAAGATTATGGCAGGGATTCGCTTATTTATAGCGGCCCTGTTTTCCAGAGCGTTCGTTTTGAAGGGAATAAAGCTATTATTACGATGAACTCCTATGGCTCTGCGTTGACCGTGCGTAATAAATATGGCTATCTGGAAGGATTCAGTATTGCCGGAAAAGACAGAAAATTCGTTTGGGCGAAAGCATATATCGATACAGATGGGAGAATCGTCGTATATAATAGCAATGTGACGGAACCGATAGCTGTACGTTATGCGTGGAGCAATAACCCTGCAGCTAATCTGATTAATGCGGAAGGCCTTCCAGCTGTCCCGTTCCGAACGGATAATTGGAAATGCAGTACTGAAAAATAAGAAAATTTGAAACGCACTTCTTGCGCCACTCCCTGAATTGCTATATCTTCGTTCCCGTTTTTCAAAATCAATCAGGCGGAATATGGATATACAAATCAGACTGGAACAGCCTGCGGATTACCGCGCAGCGGAAGAAGTGATGAGGGAAGCGTTTTGGAACTGTTATTCTCCCGGATGTACGGAGCACTATCTCTTGCACATCATGCGCGATTCGCCCGCTTTCATCCCCGAACTGGACTTCGTAGCCGAGTCAGAAGGTAGAATCGTAGGCTCCGTCGTCTTTTTGAAGTCGTTTATCCATGGCGATGACGGACGCCGTTACGAGGTATTGAGCATGGGTCCGATAGCCGTCCTTCCGTCTTACCAGCGCAAAGGTGTGGGACGGATGCTGATAGAATACGCCCGTGGCGAGGCTGCAGCAAAGGGTTATCGGGCTATCCTGCTCTGCGGCGAGCCGCGATATTACACGAAAACGGGCTTCACGGCAGCGGAAGAGTTCGGTATCCGCACTGCGGAGAACAAATATTTCGCTGCACTGCATCTGTGCCCGCTCTATCCTGGTGCATTGACCGGTATTACGGGCAAATATTACGAAGATGCCATCTATGATGTAAATGCAGATAAGGCGGAAGCATTCGACAAATCTTTTCCGAAAAAAGAACGCCTTGAGGGAACTCCTACGCAAAAACGTTTCGAGGAGGTGCTTGCCATGCATGTCTCATAATACAAAGATAAATGTTATCTTTGTGGACATCAAGGTCGGCGACTGTTAGATTACTGTCCATGTGCATTATTTTTAGAATTTTTCCTCCAAATTAATAAATTTGTGACTAAGAGCACGTAGGAGGGGTCAGGAAACAAGGCGTCGGCCTTGTTTTTTATTCTGCCGGTGTAAAATCTCGCTGTTTTTATCTAAATTTGCAGATGAGATAAAGCGTTATTTGAAAGCATGAGAAATATGGCGCTTCCGAACAGTCCGGCATTTTCTTATCCGTTGCCCGTTCTCGTGCGAGTTTCTTATAAAAAGTTGATAGTCAGATAAATTATTCAAATCTACAACAAATATAGTGATTTTCACAATTAACTTGACTATCTTAATTATCTTGATTAGGTAATTGTGCCAGCAGACCGTCCGGATCGTTGACGAAATACAACAACTCTGGGCAATATGTTGCCACATTTTTCATTTCTGTCCGCCTTAAATCCATCCAATGGAACACTTTGTCATGCTGTAGAGAGAAGGCATTTATTGGGCAATCTCCTGTTTCATATGTTTCCGTTTATAGTCTATATCTTCCAGTTATTTTGTAATTTTGTATTCAATTAATGCCACATACAAATGGGAATAAATACGTTGGATGACATAAGCAGATTGATGACCGATACCGAAACGGATACAATCGAGTTCAAAGAAACCACAGGACAGTTGGAACGGGGAGTGGAGACACTCTGCGCATTTCTGAATGGAAACGGAGGAACTGTATTGTTCGGCATAACCGACAAAAAGAAAATCATCGGTCAGGAAGTGGCAGACAGTACCAAACGGAACATCGCTGATGCCATCAGCCGTTTGGAGCCGACACCGGCAGTGCAGGTATCTTATGTCCCTGTTCCTGGCAAGGAAAAGAAAATTATTGCCCTGCATGTGGAAGATGCAAGGTTCGATCGTCCGTTCAGTTACAAAGGACGGGCTTATATGCGGGTGGAAAGCATGACCACCGTCATGCCGCAGTCCACCTATGAGAAACTGCTGTTACAACGGGATGGAGGGAAATACCGCTGGGAACAATTTGAAAACGAGGATTTGACCTTGCAGGATATAGACGGCAATGAGGTGCTGAAGACAGTTAGGCTCGGTATCGAATGCGGGCGTCTGCCGGAAGATACCGGCAATGACATTCCTGTCATATTGGAGAAATTCGGACTTATGCACAACGGTGTACTGAACCATGCCGCAGCCGTATTGTTCGGGAAACATGAGAAAATGGAATATCCGCAATGTCTTTTAAGGCTTGCACGGTTCAGGGGCTCGGACAAGACGGTATTTATGGACAACCAGCGGATATATGGGAATCTGTTTCAATTACTCAATGCGGCAATGACATTCATTTTCAAGCACCTTTCATTGTCCGGGATCACCGACACCCTGGAACGGGAAGAACATCTGACCATCCCTTACAAAGCAATAAGAGAAGGCGTATTGAACGCATTGGCTCACAGGTCTTACAGGGATGCAGGAGGCTCCATCGGCATAGCTATCTATGACGACCGTGTGGAGATTGAGAATCCCGGAATGTTTCCTTCAAATTGGAATTTGGAAAAAATAATGAAAGAGCACGAATCCAAACCTCAAAATCCATTGATAGCAACTGTACTATACAAAAGAAAAGTTTTAGAAAGTTGGGGGCGCGGTATTGGTTTGATGATTTCAGAGTGTCGTAAGGCAGGTTTGCCTGGACCGGAATATAAAACGGATGGCGGCAGTGTAAGACTTATTTTCAGATATGAGTCCATCAATCGACCAGGCACCGACCAGGCACCGACCAAGTACCGACCAAGCACCGACCAAGTATGCGCCCTTGTAAAAACACTTGAGGATAAGGAACTTTCGGTAAAAGAGCTAATGGAGGAATTAGGATTGAACCATCGTCCGACATTCCGGTCCAACTATCTACATCCGGCATTGAATGAAGGCTTTGTTGTCCCTATTTATCCGGAACAGCCGAGCCATCCTAAACAAAAGTACCGCTTAACAGACAAAGGCAAGGATTTATTAAAACAACAGTAGGCATAAAGTGATGAAAAAAGCGGAAGAATATCCAAAGCAATGTCTTTCCGCTTTTCATTTATTTCAAGACAATGATGTCCGTTTTACCCTGCGACTTTGCGAAAAAGTAAATGAGAAGCCCTATGCAATTATGACCAATTTCCATGAACCAAGAATGTATATTTTCTATACAATTGTCTCTATAAACAATTCACATAATGAATAACGAAAGAATCATACCGTTGGAAGCCGAAATAGAGAGTTTCAAACATTATTTCGCGAATTGCAGACGAAGCATATTGTCGGCGCCTTTCGGAGAAGGCAAAAGTTTCTTCCTGAATGAATTTCGGCAGGCAATTTCCGGAGAATATGACATTGTGACATTATATCCGACCAATTATCAGGTATGTGACAACAAAGATATATTGGAGTACATTAAAAGAGACATATTATTGGGCATCCTTGCTTTGGATGATTCCATACTCCAATCCTTCACCAAACCCAATATCCAGATTCTAAAGGAAGTCATTTCCAAAAACAGTGACGATATAATAGATTGTATTCCTGATATCAGCATTGGCATTTTCGGTAATGGAATCCAGGTTTCACCTAAGGCTGTTGCAAAAACGATAAAAAATATATTTAACCAGTATAAATCATTCAGAATATCAAACAGAAACATATTGAATAAATACCTGGATGAATTTGAGAATGAAAAAGGAACAATCTATGAATTTGACCCAGTTTCTCGTTTGATTTGCGATTTAGTTGATAGACGAAAAGAAAGCGGTCGAAAGATTGCATTAGTGATAGAAGACCTTGACAGGATAGACCCCGGTCATATTTTCAGGATACTGAACATATTTTCAGCCCATTTTTCCCAATGGGACGGATATGATGACGGTAAAACCAACAAGTTCGGTTTTGACAAGATACTGATTGTATGTGACTACGATAACATTGAAAATATATATCATCACCTCTATGGTAAAAAGACCGATTTTGACGGCTATATCAGTAAATTCTCGTCAGGAAAAGCTTTCAGATATTCCTTGCGTCACAAGATGCAGGAATATCTGAAAGACTGCATCAATGAGTATCTTAATAGTGATATAATAGCCAATCTCCTTGCCTCTGAGATAATGACATTGTCGGAACGGAAAGACCGTGGATATATGTATAATTTGCGTAAGATTGTGGAAAGGATTAAGCTTTGCCCGAAGGCTGTCATAACAGAAGGTCTGTATTTTACAGTAAAAGATAGTAATCAACATATTCAGATTCCTAAATCATCTCCAATGCTTTTGTTTATCGCAATCTGCAAGCAATTTGATATTGACTATGGAGTATGGATAACAAAGCCGGATGTAAATGAAACGGACAGATTTCCAATTGAGTTATATAACATGATTCAACTATTCATGCTAATGAGCTATTCTTCAGAAGTGTACTATGATGACAAACATTATTACATACCGACACAACATTATATGTGTATACATTTTGACCATACGGCAATAGAATTGATCGTTGAAAACGATATAATAATAGATATAAGAAATCCTGATGGTCGCCTATCTGGGATTCAATTTAGTGATTATTCTAAAATAATAGAATTAATACAGTCATATGATAAGTATGTCAATGATTAGAAGATTCGAGCCGATGCGTCCCGGCTCTTATCCTGCCTGGCCTGGATTAGGACTCTGACATGCAGACTGAGAAACATGAGAAGTCAATTACAGACCGGCTCAAGAGCATGCGTAAACTTGTATCCGCATTTTGATATGGCCTGACTAAATTTCGCAATATCTGCGTCAAAAGGCACACCTGTTGCAAGACGCCGCCAAACAGTGAAATCCAGTGACTGAATTATATGTTGGACCGATGATGTCTGCAAACATTAAGGACAAGATACGATCCGTATCGTACAGAATGCAGAGGCCGTTTCGTATTACAAATGACGTCCAAAATTCAGAAATAATTTCTTCAATGATTTTGTCTTTTGTCGTTTCCTTGATAGTTCTGTATTGGTATAAGAAAGAATTTCCAAATTGATTGTATTCTTTTTTGCTCTCTTTAATGAAATTACCAGTTTTGCCTGTAACATCAAAAAAGTTTTTTATTAACTTTTCATTAGAAACTGATTTCCATCTCTTGTCTGCTAGTTCTTTATTGTCATACCATTCTATAAAATGACGATATTGTTTTCCTTGAATCTGGATTCCAACAACATACTCATTATTAATAGGAAATTTTATGTCTAGCAACCTTTGTTGATTTGTGTAATTAAAATCTATATATATTCTCCGCTGCTTATGAGACCTAAATTCTTCAATAATTTTTTGTGTTTTTTCGCCATATTTTATGGGATAGCCGATTTTTTCTCCTATTTCTACGATTTTTTCTCCTATTTCTATGCATAATTTAGAGTATAACAACTTTTCTTTTAGATCTCCAATCCTGAGTTCTTTTTCTTCTTTTTCTGCATGATATGGAAGCGTGGTATTCCCTTGTAGCCAACTTTGGGAAAGTTCGTTTAGACCTTTAATAAACATGCAGTAATCAGTAATTAAATTTTTATGGTACTTTTCATCTTCATTAATGTTACTTGATAACCCGCTCAATGCATTGTATAAATCATAGTACGTTATGATTTTCCACCCAAGCTTTATTATTGTGTTTCTATTTGGCAATCAATTGGAACGAGTTAAGGGACATTTGCAG
>CALUSD010000147.1 GCA_944323295.1 uncultured Bacteroidales bacterium
TTTCATAATCATCATGTTATCTTTATCGGTTATCTGCATCATCCGGTGCATCCGGATTGAGTTCTATCGAAATTTCCCTTATTTCCACAGCCGTGTCATCCAGTTCTATCTCTATGGTCCCGCTTGCAGCATCTGAAGCGTCTATACGGAGAGTCTGCCACGTACATGGCATTGTCACGGCTATTTCCGTCCTCGGGAAAGATACTTCGGCACCGTTTGTCTTGACTGCCGTTCCGCTGAAATAAAGCGATGTTCCGGCCTTGACAAAAACCGGCTGTGATTCCGTTCCTGCTTCGGTGTCCGTTTCGGACAATGCCGTCTCATGCCCCGACTCCGTCTCTATCACAATGTCATACTCAGGATAATAGTCTGCAAACCACTGAGATACGACAACAGAAAAGACGGAATTAACCAATCCGACCGCTACATTTTCCACGGAGGTCTTCCGGGCAACGACCGTAAAATTCTTTGCCGTTTCGAAATATGCCGCATCAGGCCCTTCCTTGTCGGGGTCGCCGCAGCTGAAAACCGCCGTATATTCTCCGGCCCTGATCTGCGGTGCATCGTATGCCGCGACAGTCTCATACTCTGCCGAATAACCGTCCGGTCCCGTAATGCTCAGTTTCAGGTCCGCACTTTCCGGCAGGATGCCTTCCGGCAATATCCTGGTCTGCTGTCCGTCTGCCTTGGCCGCGGTCCGGGCGAACTGCACTTCCGGCTGTGTGCTGCACCGGAACTCCACGCTGCCAGTACCCTCCTGTACGACCACCTCCGTCTCGGTGCAGGCCTGCAGGAACAGTATCCCCGCCGCCATCATGATAAATATTTTATGTTTCTTCTTCATATTCTCATTTTTTGTCCCGCTTTCCTCTCCCCTTGTCATCCCGAGCGAAGCCGTTTCTTTGTCATCTCGAGCGAAGCCGTTTCTTTGTCATCTCGAGCGCAGTCGTTTCTTTGTCATCTCGAGCGCAGTCGAGAGATCTGCCCGTTTATTCCTCCGCCTCCTCCGGAGCTATCTGCACCTTTATATTATCAATATAAACGTAGACCGTACCTATCATATACCCCGGAACATTCGACATACTTCGCCAAGACAATCTGTTATCATTCGTAGCTTCTATCTCTACGGTTTTATGCAAAGGTAAATTCGTATAGGTTCCACCTGTCCCGGCTGCTTCGTATGAAATGACAATATTCTCAATATCTGAACTTGCCTCAACAGCTCCGGACTTCGTGCCAGTACCAAATCCATATGTAGAATTAAGCTCGTTACCTAACCTGTCTTTATACGTTGTCCCTCCGATATCAAAAGAAACTGTTAATCGTACAGCAAGTCCATCTTTCAAATTTGCCAACATTGGAGAATCCAATCTGCCTGGCTTTTCCTCTTTCAGTCCAAATGCAGCACCGACATACCTGTGCAACCTGAGTCCCTGTCCCGCCGAAATACTGTAATTCGACGCCGACCACCCCGGCAGATTATAACTGTCGAGCATCTCCGTCTGATTGTCCCCGTTGCGCTCTGTCGCCCCCGAAAAATCCTCATACAGCAGATACGGTACATCCCTGTCGAACGTCCGTCCAGTCTCGCCCCAGGTGAAATCCGCCAGACTTATCGGCTCGCAAGACACTATCGCATGCTCCGACTCGAACTCCACGGTCAGGTCTCCCGACTTCATCGGCGTCAGGTTATCCGCACCCTCCACATTCGCATAGAATTCTATCGGATACTCCTGCGCATCATTACGCTCGAAAGTCACAGCCGAGGCGCCGTTTCTGAATACGGCTCCCTCAGGAGCCTTTACCGTAACGGTCCGGTAATCCTCCCCGAGATTGTTGGCACCCACTTTCAGCATCACCGACGAATATTCCGGCTCGGCAGGCACGGTGAGTGTCACGGGAGTTATTTTCCCGGCTTCCAATGTCTTGGTCAAAGATACGGATATGCTTTCCGACCGATAGTTGTCCCGGCTGTAAGCTGTAAAACGCACCTCGCCATCGATATCGACCGGTGCAGTGAATATCCACGCATACACTCCGTCGGCAGCCCCAGTCTCCGACTCTTTCAGGACTTTCGTCAGGTCGAGCCATACCGTACTGCTGCCCTCCGAAAGCTCGGGCAATGCAGAAGGGTCGGTCATGTCCACGGAAAGTTTTCCTACCACTTCCGCAGGAAATTCGACCTTCAGTTTTTTCACATCCATACCGAAATGGTTTCTGCCGTACGGCACCTGGATACGGAAAGCGTGGCACTTGTGATTGAACGACATTAAGACATCAGAAGCCTCTCCGGAAAGCGGCTGTCCGTATATCGGCTCGGCCACCATTATGTCGCAGCACGTCCCGTCCACACTCGAATCGTAAAGACCGTTCTGGACAGCGGGCAGATCGAAAACAGCGACGTTCCCGTCCGACACCGACTCAGGTTCCGGATATACTGCAAAACAATCGTAGTTCGTTTCTGCAGAAACCGTTATGTTTCCCGTAAAAATCGTTTCGTCCGGATAGATACGATAAACGCCGAGCTCCGAAGAAGCCAAGGCGTCCTGATTCCCCTGTATTCCGTAATAAAAATAGATTTTGTCCTTTTCCGACCACAGAACCTTCGTCAAAAAGTCTCCTCCGATGATTGTCTTGGTAGAAGAAGTCTGAACGAACGGTATATCGTCATTGCCGGAAGGCACGCTGACATATAATTCCGTCTTTTCACCACGAGGTGCCGGACTGTCGGAAGATTCTGAACATGCTGAAAATACCGAAAATATTGCCATAAGACAGAAAGTCTTTGGCAACAAGGCATTTACGAGCTTACACTCTGATCTTACTCGCCTCATTTGGGTTAAGAAATATTAAAAACAAAACGCCGCAAATTTATACATTATTTTCTAATTTGCAAACCTCTTCCTTTTCCCGCCATAAACGCTCGCCACAAACCGGAATTGCAACCGGCGCCATATCCCTGTAATAATATTACAAAAGAATTTTTGAAAAATTGCTAAACAGTTTCTTATCTTTGCAGGATAAAGCGCTTTTGACAAACAGGACCTTCTATGGCAGACAATATCAACAACATCTCCGAATACACCGATGACAACATCAAGACCCTCGAATGGAACGAACACATCCGGAAAAGGGCCGGAATGTACATCGGAAATCTCGGAGGCGGCTCGAATCCCGGGGACGGCATCTATGTACTTCTGAAAGAAATCATAGACAACTCCGTCGACGAGTTCACATCCGGATACGGAAAAACAATATCTATCGCCATCGAAGGCAAAAGCGTGACTGTCAGAGACTTCGGTCGGGGTATTCCGCTCGATTCCGTAGTCAAGGCGACCAGCAACCTCAACACCGGAGGCAAATTCGACAACAAGGTTTTCAAGAAATCCGTCGGTCTGAACGGAGTCGGCACCAAGGCTGTGAACGCATTGTCCGAATATTTCTACATCGAATCTTTCCGAAACGGAGAGTCATCGTTTGCCGAGTATTCGCGAGGGGTATTGATGAATTCCGGCAAGCGCGAAACAAAGGAAAAGAACGGTACCTTGGTCAGATATACTGCCGACACCGAACTCTTCGGGGATTTCGGGTATAATCTGGAATTTGTCGAAACTTCCCTGAAAAATTACTCATACCTGAAAAAAGGTCTGACACTCACCCTCAACGGCACACCGTACACTTCGAAAAACGGGCTTTTGGACTTGGTGAACGAAAACATGTCCGAAGAGCCGCTCTACCCGCCGATCCATCTCGAAGGCGAAGACATAGAAGTGGTTATTACCCACGGGAACAGCTACGGAGAGAATATCGCTTCTTTCGTCAACGGCCAGAACACCCGGGACGGAGGTACGCATTTGGCGGCATTGAGAGAAGCCGTGGTCAAAACGCTCAAGGAGTTCTACAAGAAGGATTATGCTCCGGAAGATATCAGACAGGGCATAGTCGGAGCCATCAGCATAGGCATCCAGGAGCCGCATTTCGAATCGCAGACCAAAATCAAGCTCGGCTCCACATACATGTGGGAGGAATCGAGGAAAGACGAGGAGGGCAATACGATCATAGAGCGCGGGCCTACCATCAGGAGTTACGTAAACGACTTCATCAAGACCAACCTTGACAATTACCTTCACATACACAAGGATGCAGCCGCTGCCATTCAGGAGAAGATAATTTCATCCGAACAGGAAAGAAAGGAGATTTCAGGCATCCAGAAAAAGACGAGGGAGCGCAGCAAGCGCGCCAATATTTACAACAAGAAACTCCGTGACTGCAGCATACACTACAACGACAAACTGCCGGCGAGCAAAGTGGAGTTCGCGGAAAAGACAAGCATTTTCATCACGGAGGGAGATTCCGCGAGCGGGACTATCACCAAGGCTCGCAACGCAAATACCCAGGCGGTATTCAGCCTTCGCGGAAAACCGGTGAACTGCTACAAGGTCAGCCGCAAGAAAGTGGCCGAAAACGAGGAACTGAATCTGCTTGTCAATGCCCTCGGGGTGGAAGACGACCCGGATGATCTCAGATACAACAACATCATAGTCGCTACTGATGCAGATGACGACGGCATGCATATCAGGATGCTCGTCCTGACATTCTTCCTGAAATATTATCCTGATTTGGTCAGGCGCGGCCATGTGTACATACTCCAGACTCCCCTTTTCAGGGTCAGAAACAAGAAAGAAATCAGATACTGCTACAATTCGGACGAACGCGATGCTGCAGTAAAAGCGTTGAAATCGGGAGTGCAGATCACCCGCTTCAAAGGTCTCGGAGAAATTTCCGACACGGAATTCAGGGAATTCATAGGCGAAAATATCCGTCTCGACAGCGTCAGCATCAACGACGAGGAGTCCATAGCCGACCTTTTGGAATTCTACATGGGCGACAATACCATCGACCGCCAGAATTTCATCAGGCAGAATCTGAAATCCGAAGAAGAGCTTGATGATATCAATATATAATATTGGTATTGCCATGTCTGGCAATACCAATATTTATCTTTTTAACGACATTTTTTATGTGGAAAAAATTTTGCGGATTCTTATTGAAAATCATGGGATGGACTGTCGACAGCGAGCCTGTTCCGGAAGATAAATGCATCATTCTCGGTGTTCCGCACACATCGGCATGGGATTTCGTCATCTCCTATCTCTATTACACTTCAGTAGGGGGAAAGGCATACGTGATGATCAAAAAAGAATTTTTCTTCTGGCCCATAGGCGGTCTGCTCCGGAAAATGGGAGGACTTCCGGTGGACAGGAAAAACGCGGCCAGTTTGGTGCTAAGCGTAATACATGAAATGAACAAAGAAGAAAAAGTGCATCTGGCAATAGCACCGGAAGGGACTCGGAAAGCGATTAAAAGGTGGAAAACGGGATTCCATACCATTGCGAAGCAGACGGGAGTGCCGGTATACCTCGGGTATTTCGACTGGGGCACCAAGCATGTCGGGCGCGGGGAGAAAGTGGAACTGACCGATGATGCGAAAGCGGACATGCAGCGCATCCAGAAAATTTACGAGGGCATGCACCTTACAGGAAAACACCCGAAAAACTACATCACGCACTGACACCCGCTCATTGTCAGCAGCGCCGTATACCGCGCACTGACATCCCGAGCGTAGTACCGAGTACTGCTTCATTGTCATCCAAAGAGTTGCACCGGATACTGCTCACTGTCATCCAAAGAGTTGCACCGGATACTGCTCATTGTCATCCAAAGAGTTGCACCGGATACTGCTCACTGTCATCCCGAGCGTAGTCGAGGGATCTGTTACCGATAATCAAACCGATCATGAATTTCATCTACAAGAAAATAATGAAACTCCGCGAAAAGTACATCGATACTTTAGCGAAACTTTACGAATACTCGACAGCCATATACGAAAACAACAGACTCTCGGTGATGTTGGATTCGGATATGAGCTATACATACGGCAGCTTCAAGAAAAAATGCGACGAACTCTCGCACAGACTGTCGCGCTACGGCATAGGTGCGGGGGACAAGGTCGCCATCCTGTCGCAGAACATGCCGAACTGGACAGTGGCGATGTTCTCTTTGGTACCGTTCGGAAGAGTATCCGTACCTATTCTGCCGGATTCTTCCGAAAACGAAGTGACGAATATCCTGAAACACTCCGGGAGCAAAGCCATATTCATTTCCAAGAGGCTTTTGCCGAAGCTGAGCAAGGAATGCAGCGACCGCATGGATCTCGTGATAGACATCGAAACCTTCGAAATCATAAAGCGCAATGACGAAGCCTTCACCTGCGACGGCAAAACCACGCAACCGCTGCCGGACGACATTGCCACCATCATCTATACTTCAGGCACGACAGGGAATGCCAAAGGCGTGATGCTCAGCCACAGAAATCTATGCCACAACATCATTGCATCGCTCCATGCACACAAATGTACCGAGAAAGACGTATGGCTGTCGATATTGCCCATGGCACACACGTACGAACTAAGCATAGGCGTCCTCTATCCTATTTTCGTCGGAGCCTGCGTCTATTATATACCGAAACCGCCGGCTACGAGCGTCCTCCTGTCTGCGTTGAAGACTGTCAAGCCGACGGTGATGCTGTCGGTGCCGCTCATTATCGAAAAAGTGTACAAGAACAGTGTTGTCCCGACGATAAGAAGAAGCCGTGTGATGCGATGGATGAGAAAACACATGCCGACATTGCTGTACAGGCTTATCGGACTGAAACTCAAGGCCACTTTCGGCGGCAGGCTGAAATTCTTCGGCATCGGAGGTTCGAAATTAGATACCACCGTAGAAGAGTTCCTCAAAAAGGCGAAGTTCCCATACGCTATCGGATACGGGCTGACCGAAACCGCTCCTCTGATCTGCAATGCCGGGGTAAAATACACGAAGCCAGGCTCTACGGGAGTGGCAGCCTACGGAGTATCCGTCAAACTGATCAACGTAAATCCTGAAACCGGAGAAGGCGAAATCGTTTGTAAAGGAAACAACGTAATGCTCGGATATTATAAGGACCCGGCGAGGACGAGATCCGTATTCACCGACGACGGATGGTTCAAGACCAACGACCTTGCTACCGTAGATGAAAAAGGACGATACTACATAAAGGGCAGGCTGAGCAACATGATTCTCGGGCCTTCCGGTGAAAACATCTATCCGGAGGAAATCGAAAGCGTCATAAACAACGTGGAGGGAGTCAACGAGTCTGTCGTCCTCGAGAGGGACGGGCGTTTAGTGGCCCTTGTCCAGTTCAACGACAACATCATCAACTGGAATCAGGAGGGTGAAGACCAGTTCTTCGAAAAACTCCAGGCCAGAAAGGAAGCGATTCTGAACTATGTCAACCGGCATGTGAACAAGTCATCGAAAATCAACGAAGTGGAAGTCGTGAAAGAGCCGTTCGAAAAGACGGCCACCCAGAAAATACGTCGTTTCAAATATAAGAAAGACAATACTGCGGAAGTAAAAGGCGACAATCCGGATAGAGAAACGTCAGAGAAAAAGTGACAAAATGTCAGTCTGACTGCTTGGCAGATATTTTGTATTTCGGTTTGCGTCAAATAACGCAATGATATGAAAAAAGAAAACAAAGATATGGCAAAGGAAATAAAAGACGAGCAGAAATGCCAGACAGAAAACGAGGCGGCATCCGCTCCTGAGGCTGAAAAGGTTGAAACGACCGAAGAGACCGTGGAGACCGAGAGCACGGACGAAGGAAAGACGGAGCCCAAAAAAGAAAAACTGATAAAGAAAAGAGTGGCATTCCTCGAAAAGCAGGTAGAGGAAATGTCTGCCAAAATAGCCAAGGAAAAAGACGACTACATAAGACTGATGGCCGAATTCGACAATTTCCGCAGAAGGACTTCCCAGGAAAAGCTAGATCTGGTCAGCGTCGCCGCTGAAGATACCATAAAAGGTCTGCTTCCGGTCCTCGATGACTGCGAAAGGGCCATGGAGACACTGTCGAAATCGGATGACAACCCTGCTGCGAAAGAAGGTACGGAGCTTATTTACAATAAATTGACAAACTACCTTCAGAGCAAGGGGCTGAGCAGGATAGATGCGATGGGTGCGGTATTCGATACGGATGTACACGAGGCTGTAGCCCAGTTTCCCGTGCAGGAAGAAGATAAGAAAGGAAAAGTGTATGATGTCATCCAGACGGGCTACACGCTGAACGGAAAGGTGATCAGGTTTGCCAAAGTGGTCGTAGCCATTTAATTCGGAGGTGTTATCATGGCTGAAAAAAGAGATTATTATGAAGTTCTCGGAGTCGGCAGGAACGCTACCGATGAAGAGATAAAGAAGGCATACAGAAAAAAAGCCATCCAGTACCATCCAGACAAAAATCCGGGAAACAAAGAGGCTGAAGAAAAGTTCAAGGAAGCGGCCGAAGCATATGACGTATTGAGCAACAAGGAAAAACGTGCAAAATACGACCAGTTCGGACATGCCGGTCTCGAGGGACAGGCAGGACCTGATTTCAGCGGAGGTTTCGGCAACCTGAACGATATCCTGAGAGATTTGTTCGGAGGAGGCTTTGCTGGAGGTTTCGGAGGCTTCAGCGGCTTCGGCGGTTTCGGAGGCGCTAATCAGCAGGGAGGACAACGCGTATACAAAGGCAGGGATATTCGTGTAAGAGTCCGTCTTACACTGAACGAGATTGCCAACGGCACGGAAAAGGAAATCCAGATAGAAAGAAATGTACCATGCCCTGACTGCAACGGGAAAGGTGCGAGGAACAGTTCCGACATCAAGGTTTGCCCGTCATGCAAAGGTACGGGACAAATCAAACGGGTGGTAAACAGCTTTTTCGGACAGACCGTATCGTATTCTACCTGCCAGCAGTGCAACGGAGAAGGTAAAATCGTCACGAATCCGTGTCATAGCTGCTCGGGAACGGGGCTGATCCGCAAAAAGGAAACTGTCCGCGTAAAAATTCCTGCCGGCGTGGAAGACGGGATGCAGCTGACCATGAGAGGACAGGGACACTCTGCCAAAAACAACGGCATCAACGGAGACCTGCTCATAGTCATAAATGAAATAGGGGATCCGGAAATAAAAAGGGACGGAAACAATCTGACATACACCAAAGTGATTTCCATCCCCGAAGCCATAATGGGCGCAACGGTAGAAATACCGTGCATAGACGGAAAATACAACGTAAAGGTCGAGCCGGGAACACAGTCCGGCACGGTGATGAGGCTAAAAGGGAAAGGGCTTCCATCCGTCAACGGATACGGGACAGGCGACATGTACGTGAAATTCATCGTCTACATCCCCAAGAAGCTCAGTCGGGAAGAAAAAGAAATGATGGAAAGACTCTCAGCAAGCGAAAACTTCAAAGCCAACGCTTCCAAAGAGGATAAGAGCTTCTTCGACAGGCTGCGGAACATGTTTTGATTTTTTACTGCATATTTGCCTGCAAAAATTTGGCAAGTAAAAAATAATTTATACCTTTGCAGTCCCAAAATCAAAGCAACCTCTTGCATCGGGTATTCAATATGCAACGTTGCCACTAAAAAATTATAGAAAATGGATTTGATAAAAGTTGTAGAGCAGGCTTTCGCTAATGAGAAAGTAGCTGAATATCCTAAGTTCAAGGCCGGAGACACGATCACGGTGACATACAGGATCAAGGAGGGAGACAAGGAAAGGCTTCAGAAATTCAGAGGCGTTGTTATTCAGATCAAGGGAGCATCACCGGCTACGAAGACTTTCACGGTAAGAAAAATTTCAAGCGGCATCGGCGTAGAAAGGATTTTCCCGTTCGCTTCTCCGTTTATCGATACCATTGAGGTGAACAAAGTCGGAAAAGTTCGCAGAGCAAGAATTTTCTATCTCAGACAGCTTTCCGGTAAAAAAGCGAGAATCAAAGAGAAGAAGCTCGCTATCGTTAAAGAAGAGAACGCATAGCAAGACATATCAGGCAGCAGCCTGAATCGGCCCCTTAGCTTAACTGAATAGAGCATTTGACTACGGATCAAAAGGTTACAGGTTTGAATCCTGTAGGGGTCACGAAAAAAGACGGTTGTTTGACCGTCTTTTTTTTGTGTCCGCCCCTATCCTATTTTTCCACGACATACCGCAGCAGCAATTTTCGTATATGGTCCGAAAACGCCTTCGCCGTATCGGTGGTAGCCTCGAGCATCTCCGCGATATTCTTGTGTTTCATCAGTTCTATGGCATTCGTCTCATTCTGGAAAATGTAGCCTACATATTCTTCATAAGTTTCATCAGCTGCATGCTCAAGTTCGGTAATCCTGTCACACTGGATGGTCATATCTGAAAACTTCTTTTTCATCTCGTCCATGCTCGAGACTATCATGGTCAGGGCGTCTGCTTCCGCACAAATATACTCAGCCAGTTCGACAAGCTGTATATCGATATTCTGAGGCATATAGCGCAGAATGGATTTGGCGGAATCATTGATGTTGTCGAGTATGTTATCGATATTCATGGCCACGGTCTGCAGGTCCGATCTGTGCAGAATGGAGAAATACTTGTCGTTCAACTGCTCATAAAACTCCGTCAGCATGGCATCGCCTTGAATTTCGCACATTTTCACTTCTTTTTCAAGACGCCTGCGCTCGGAAATGTCTTCCGTTTTCATCATCTGCAGCAATGCCTTCGATGCCTGTTTTATATAAGCCGCCTGCTGGGAAAAGATAGGCTGGAAATGGGTCCTCGGTGAAATAATCCGTCTTAAATGTCGTAAAAATGTCATAGTTGGTTTGTCTGCTATGACCAAATGTATGAATTATTTTTAACAAAAAACACCATGTCTGGATGAAAAAAACATACGAAAACGGAAATTTTATAAAAAAAGAGAAATTTTTTCCCTGATTTTCTTTTTTCGTACATCCGTCTCTTTTTATTTCCATAGTTTTGCGACAAACAAAATCACAGAAAATGGACACGACGCATCACGGAAATATTCAGAATAAAGGCCGGACTTCATCTACAAATTCTCTCACTCGTACATGCCATTCGGCGATTGCCTTGCTTTTATTTTCCCCGGCCTTTATTTTCTTATCATGCAGCGGAGACTTCGGACCGGCGTCATCCGGAGAGAAGTGCACGTCGGTAATTTCAGTCAGGACCCACCATCGCGCCATGACTGAAAGCGCGGGGAGCGATATCGACGTATTCATCTTCAATGATGACCGGCTGAAACGTATAGATTCATACCAGAGGTTGCGGGCCGGAGCCGACAACACCGTCGCAGCAGCGTCGAGGAAAGGCCCGAAAATAGCGGTCGTCATTATGAATCCTCAAAAGGATGAATATGAATGGAACAGTATTTCATCTTTCGAGACCTTGTCGGAAATGTGCGCTGACCTGAGAATGGAAAATCCGGAATCACCTCTGATGAGCGGAGTGGCACATATCGATGCCGACGAAAACGGATATTTCGAAATAGACATGAAGCCCGTTCTTTCCGAAATTTTCATACGCTCCATAAGATGCGATTTCAGCGGAAGGCCATACAGTTCCGCCACGTTGGAAAACGGATGCATATATCTTGCAAACATAAATACTTTGGCAAAGATAGTATCAGACGGAGATTTCACGCCTGTCGCGCCTTTGAATACGGACGGGCTGCCGTACGACTCTTACCGCAGCATGGAAAATCCGGAAATGGTATATGCGGAATTCGGTCAAGCCGTGGGCAGTACGGCATTAGCGCCCGGCATAAGTCTCTGGTGTTACCCGAACAGCAGTGAAAAAGACACTGCCGGCACACCGTTCACGAGACTTGTCATAGCCGGAGACATAAACGGGAACAGGTATTATTATCCTCTAAACATAAACAAGGGAGAATTCGGGCCGGCTGAAGGCGTCAGCGGCATCGGCAGGAATTGCAGATATGTTTTCGACATCGTCATAAGACAGACAGGCTCTTTGGATCCTGCGGTTCCAGTATCCTCGGAAACCGTAAGTATCTGCACGGGTATAGAGCCATGGGAGGAAATAGAAAGCGACATGAAATTTTAGAAAATGTTTCGGTATTCGTTAAATATGGCAAATATGGTTTCGATGCTGCTTGTTTCAAGTATGGCAGCAGCTGTTTTAAGCACATCCTGCTCCGGAATTTTCGATGAAAGAGGCTCTGTTGTCCGACAGAATGCGAAACATGCGGTAATACGTTTCGGCATCGCAGGCGGGATGACGAAAGCTCAGGATCCCGACGAAAGCCATATTTCAGACATGAATATTTTCGTATTCAACGCCCTCGGAGTATTGGAGGGAAGGACATTCATGAGCGGACTGAACGGCAGCGTCGAGAGCATCCGCTGGTCCATGGATCTGCTTGAAAACGTGGAGTATTCCATATATGCATGTGCGAATTTCGGATATGCCATGAATATAAACAGCCATGAAGAACTCATGAATTTCAGATATCATATCGCATATCCTGACGACTATTCTATCGGCATGCCCATGTGCGGAGTGCTCGAAAAGATCACTGTTTCCGATGAAGATATCCTGATCCCGTTAGAGCGGCTCATGGCAAAAATAAGTATCCGAATCGACAGGTCCAGACTCGACAGCGACGTGGAATTCAACGTCAAAAGCATAAAAGTCGAGGGTTGTCCTCGCACCATAACTCCCTTCCACAGAAGCCACATCAGCGATCCCCTCGACTTTTTTCCTTCCGGATTTCTCCGGAAGGATTATGAAACCGATATCCTGAATACAAACCATAATGACGGGGTGAGCGGCGAGGTCTGTCTGTATATGCTGGAAAACATGCAGGGCGATCTGCTTCCAGGCAATACTGATGAATCGCTGAAAGTGCTGCCCGAAAACGACGGCCGCAGGGAGTTGTGCTCCTACATTGAAATCAAATCCGAGTATCTGTCGGACTCGCACTATTCCAAAGACGGGGAATACCTTGTCTACAGATTTTATCCCGGCGAAAATCCAGGCAACTTCGATGTCTGCCGCAACTGCGAGTACAAAATATGCATTATACCTGACGGATCCGGCCTGAACGGTACGGAATGGAGGATTGACAAAACAGGACTTGAAAGTTTTCCCAAAACCCTGGAACTTTCCTATTCTTCATTGAATTTCAGCTATATCGGAGAAACGACGACGATACATCCGTATCTGACACCGGAAGATTCAGGAGGGGACAGACTGTTTTGGGACAGCGATGACAAGAATGTAGCTACCGTTTCGAGTGACGGAACAGTCACTGCGCGCGGTGAAGGGTCGTGCAGGATAATATGCTATTCTGCTGACGGCAGCGGCTGCTCGGCCGAATGCATTGTAAACGTAAAACAGTCTGCCTACTATATGAAAATATTCCCCGGTAATTTTATCCGGTGCAAAAAAGGCGATACAGTGGAAATTGCTTGCTCTTATTTCCCGCCCACTGCCGCTTTTGACATAGGAATAGAGGAGTTGGAATACGATAAAAACCGGGGAATTTATGATTATGCCATAGGTAAAGACGGCTCGTCCGTTACTTTGTATACTAAAGAACGGGGCAGCGGCCTCCTGTATATGGAGGCCGGCTACCCTATCAACTACTCAGAACTCATAGTTCTCGTCATCGATTGAATACGGCCGTCAAATCATCGGACAGACGATGAGGATTTCCCTTGCGGATCCATAATATTCATTATCCGCTGAGTGGCTCCGATATTCGATAGGGAATATTTCGCCTCGATTTCCGTTATCTGCGCCAGAAGGCTGCCATTGTCTCTGAATCGCTCATACCAGGAGAGGATTTCCTCTTTTGTCGACACTGGTGTCGCCGCTCCGGATTTCATCAGGTCGACGAATTGGGTATTCTTGTGATACTGTGGTCCCATGGATACAGGCATACCGTAAATAACGGCTTCCATCACGCTGTGCGGCAGATTTTCGAATCCGCCTCCAATGAGCGCACACCATCCGTAGCGATAAAGTTTTGCCAGAATTCCTATTTTGTTGACCACAAGCACCTGGGCATCTGCAAGATGTCTCAAGGCATCTTCCCTCACATTCTGAGGAATGCCTGAAGAAAAAACGTATTCGACATCGGTATACAGTACCGCCCGGCCTTTCAGCGAATCCAGAATATGTCTGATAGGCTTCTCATCGAGATCATGGGGAACGAAAAGGAATTTGTCCTGAGGATATTTTTCCGCCAAATATACGAAGAGTTCATTTTCAGGCTCGCTCGAGCTTCCTGCTATGGCCGTTTTTTTACCGCAAGACCATTTTTCCACGATTCTGTCATGCCAGTCTTCGGAAGCTATGGCCGCGACTCTGTCGAATCTTGCATCGCCGGTGATGACGACATTGCGGCAGCCTATTCCTTCAAGAATCTCTTTGGTCTCGTCATTCTTGACCATCACGCATTTATATACCGACCGCAGGACTTTCCGATACTCCCATCCGTACCATTTTACATACGGTGAATCCTTAGTTGCCAGTACAGACATTATGTACGTATCGATATTGTGTTTCTTCAATTGTCTCAAATAATTGAACCAGAATTCACCTATGGTGAACACTGCTTTGGACGGGCGCACTGTTTCCACGAAATTCTTCGCATTGAAACATGTATCCAACGGCAGATAGAAAATCCAGTCTACGGTCTTCCAGTTCTTTTTCGCCTCGAAACCCGACGGAGAGAAAAAGGTCAGAAGAATTTTCTTTTCAGGATACCTTTTCCTGACAGCTTCAATCACAGGCCTTGCTTCCTCGCACTCCCCCATTGACGCTGCATGAAACCAGATGATGTCATCATGCCCCTTGACGGCATCCTTTATCCGCTTCATGACACCTTTTCTGCCTTGGACGAAAAGTCGGATTTTTTTATTCCACAAAGCCGTAATGTGCAGCCCTGCTGAGACAAGCCAAATCAACAACGTGTACATATCATATCATTTTAGGTATTTTGCAGTAAAGGTACGGCCTTCCTCCACGAGCCGTTCAGGAGTTCCTTCGAATACTACCTCGCCGCCGCGATCTCCTGCATCCGGACCGAGATCGATCACCCAGTCGGCAGATCTGATAACATCCGGGTTATGCTCCACCACCACTATGGAATGCCCTTTGGCAATCAGCGCATCGAATGATTTCAGAAGTTTCTCCACATCATAGAAATGCAGTCCTGTAGTAGGCTCGTCGAAAATAAACAATATGTGCTGCTCCCTCGTTTTAGACATACTGTCATTCATGGAAAGGAAATAAGCAAGTTTGATTCTCTGACTTTCACCTCCGCTCAGAGTGCTGCTGCTCTGCCCGAGTTTTATGTATGAAAGACCGACATCGACCAAAGGCTGCAGTTTTTCGGCAATTTTCCTAACGGAAGGCTCAGGCTGCGAAGCAAAGAATTCGACGGCTTCTTCCACGCTCATGTTCAGAATATCATCGATATTTTTCCCTTTATACCTGACTTCCAGGATATCGGGCTTGAAGCGTTTGCCCCCGCAGGCCTCGCAAACCATGGTAACGTCGGCCATGAACTGCATTTCTATCTTCACGAAGCCTTCCCCCTGGCACTCCGGACACCTGCCGCCATCCATGTTGAAAGAAAAATGCGACGGAGTATAACCGTTGACTTTTGCATATTGCTGCTCTGCGAGCAATTTCCTTATGTCGTCGTAGACTTTCAGATACGTCACGGCATTGGACCTCGAGCTTTTTCCTATCGGATTCTGGTCTACATACTCAACCTGAGTGATCCTGTCGAGATTCCCCGAAAGCTGTCTGAATACTCCCGGGACAGAGCCGACATGATTTATATGTCTGAACAGCGCCGGATACAGGATGTCTCCGACCAACGAAGATTTTCCGCTGCCGCTGACACCTGTCACGACAGTCAATACGCCGAGGGGGAACGACACGTCGATATTTTTCAGATTGTGCTCCATGGCGCCTTCCACCTTTATCGAATAGACCGGCGAATGTTTTTTCCTGACATAACGGGATTTCTGTCCGGACAGATATTGCAGAGTCAGGGATTCGGACACGCTGCCCGACATCATGTCAGGATCCAGTTTTCCCTGAAAGACGATCTCGCCTCCGTTGACTCCTGCCTTCGGGCCTATGTCTATCAACATGTCGGCAGCCCTCATTATCTCCTCGTCATGCTCCACTACCACTACCGTATTCCCGATATCCCTCAGTCGTTTCAGCACAGAAATCAGCCTGTCCGTATCACGCGGATGCAAGCCTATGCTCGGCTCGTCGAGTATGTACAGAGAGCCGACCAAGGAACTTCCGAGAGCAGTCACCAGATTTATTCTCTGGCTTTCGCCTCCGCTCAAAGTATTCGAAGCCCTGTCCAATGTCAGATACGAGAGGCCGACATCGCGTATGTACTGCAGCCGGGACATGATTTCGTCGACAGCTTTGGACGCAATGCTCTTTTCGTAATCAGTCAAAACTATATTTTCGAAGAACGTATAAAGTTCATCTACATTCATGCACAGCAGTTCATGGATATTCTTTCCCCCGACCTTCACATACATGGCGTCCTTCCGCAGACGGCTTCCGCCGCATGTCCTGCAGACCGTTTTACCGGAATACCTGCTCAGCATGTATTTATACTGGATCTTGTATTTGTTCGACTCTACCCATTTGAAAAATTCATTCAATCCTATGATCGACTCTTCCTCCGTATCCGCATGATGGCCCTGCCACACCAAGTCCTTCTCTTTCCCGGTAAGATTGCAATATGGCTCGAATACGGACAAACCGTAACGATAAGCGTTTTTCACCATCTGGTCCTTGAACCACCCCATCTTCTCGCCCCGCCAGCATGCAATGGCTCCGTCGTATATGCTTTTGCTCTTGTCCGGGATCACGAGATCTTCGCTGATACCGATGATTTTCCCCAAACCTCCGCAGTCAGGACATGCCCCGAGAGGGCTGTTGAAACTGAACATGTATTCGTCCGGCTCCTGAAAAGTCATGCCGTCCGCCTCGAAACGGTTTACGAAGCGGCGAAGTCCGTCATTGTCAGTCCTGACATACAAAGTTCCCTCACCTTTGTCGAATGCCGTTTTGACAGACGATCTCAGCCTCGTGTCCAAATCATCCCTTTCCATATCATTCAGTCCGGCAACACCTTGGGCAGGCATTTTCAGTCTGTCTACCAAAAGATACAGGTCCGACGGATATTCTCCGCTCTCCGCCTTCTGCATGATTTCTTCTATCCGCACCACATTCCCGTCCGAATAGAAACGCGAATATCCCTCTTCTTTCAGGTCGAGCATCAGTTCCACCTTGTCCTGCCGCTCGTTCCAACGCAAGTCGGCCAATATGTACACGGCATTTGCCCCTGACGAGAATATATATTCCAGAACATCGTTTTCCGTATGGCATTTCACCTCTTCACCCGATACCGGAGAATATGTCCGGCCGATTCTTGCAAATATGATTCTCAGATAGTCGTATATTTCCGTAGTGGTAGCCACGGTCGAGCGAGGATTCCTCGTATTGACTTTCTGCTCGATGGCGATGGCAGGAGGAATACCCTCTATCGACTCCACATCGGGCTTCACCATTCTTCCGAGAAACTGCCGCGCATACGATGACAGACTCTCGGCAAACCGTCTCTGCCCCTCGGCAAACAGGGTGTCGAACGCCAACGAGGACTTCCCCGACCCGGATATTCCCGTGATCACCACAAACTTTCCCCTCGGAATCTCCACCGTCACGTTTTTCAGATTGTTTACCTTGGCTCCCTTTATCAGTATGTTTCCTTCTTCACTCATTGTAGTCTTGAAAAATGTTATCAAATATAGCATTTTTTCAGACATTCAGAAGCATCCATCCGCACTGCGGCATTATATTTATTATATTTGGCCTGACTGAAAAAGACTTATATGGAATTTATCTTTGTCCTTGTCATACTTGGAATCACAAGCATTGCCATAGCACTTGTATTGCTTGTGGTTGCCGGGATATCGGCATTGCTCGGAGCATCATTCCGCTCCGTATTCTTGCATGGACTGTGGGCATTGGCCTTGCCGCCCATATTTATTCTGTACGGATGGCTCATAGGCCGTAACCAAATAACAGTAAACCGGTTAGAAATACATTCCGCAGATGTTCCCGCGTCATTCGACGGATACAGGATAGTCCATATTTCAGATCTTCATCTTAGATCTTTCAAAAACCGCAGCCGGATTCTGGCCGGCACAGTCGATAAGATCAATGCCGAAAAAGCCGACCTCATAGTTTTCACGGGAGACTTAGTGACTTCCAGACCGGATGAAATACCTCCGTTCGAAAAGATTCTGAGTGGCCTTACGGCCAATGACGGCGTGATATCTGTGATGGGCAACCACGACTATTGCCCATACAATGACTGGAAGTCCGAATCGGAAAGGCGGAAAGCCGTGGAGGAAGTCCGTGCAATGGAAAAGGTCTTAGGCTGGCAATTGATAGACAATGCCAATATCACCATCAGGCGTTCCGGTCCTCATGGCACTGATTCGATTTCGGTCATCGGTGTAGAAAATATTTCCGCAATGAAGCAATTCGAGACATATGGAGACCTCGGGAAAGCCATGTCAGGAGCCTCCGGGAACTTCAAGATACTGCTTTCCCACGATCCCACCCACTGGAGAGCGGAAGTCCTCGGCCGTACAGACATCGACCTGACACTCTCAGGGCACACCCACAATGCCCAATGCCGGATTCTGGGTCTCGAGCCGAGCCGCCTCGTATTCCGGGAAAACAGCGGGCTGTATTCCTCTGAAGCGTTGCCCTCATCCGCTGTCCCGGAACATGGGCCACACCATATCTCCGGCCGCACGCAGTATCTCTATGTCAATGACGGTCTCGGCGAAACCATGTTCCCGGCCCGCATAGGAGTCCCGGCGGAAATTACCGTACTCATACTGCGTTCTATGTAGACACAGGCCGGACGAGTTTCAGAACATCATCCTCGTGGGCTACATCGAGTTGACGCTTAACTTCTGCCTGCGATTCTACAACCGCCAGTTCGTCATCTGCCTTGCCAAGAACGGCCTTGCCGCCGGAGAAACCGGATCTCAAGTGTCAGACTGCCCCGGCTTCGAATATCCTCAGCATTTCAGCCGAATGTTCAAGAAGCAGGAGGGCATCACTCCATCGGAATACGTCGGGAAGATGCGCAAAGTAAAATGTATCTCTATATGATTGGTCAATGTGGTCAACTCCAGTATCTTCGGCATTTATCCGATTTCTGGATAGACAAATTTGTGCAGTTTTTGGTTGCACAGTTATCGCATGGCCTGATGAAATTTCAAAAAACACATACTTTCACCGGTGCTCCAGCTTATACCGTATCAAAAGACAAAAAGGGATTCGCCCGACGAGCAAATCCCTCTTATCTTATTGGTTTACACGACAATCAATGTATGCAAACCCTCATATCAGATTAAATTACTTCCCTGCTTCATCCTTGATTGCAGCCTGAGCCGCAGCGAGGCGGGCGATAGGCACGCGGAACGGAGAGCAGGAGACGTAGTTCAGGCCGATTTTGTAGCAGAATTCGACGGAAGCAGGGTCGCCGCCGTGCTCGCCGCAGATACCGCACTTCAAGTCAGGACGGGTCTCGCGGCCGGACTTCACTGCATAGTCTACCAGTTTGCCGACAGCCTTGGTGTCGAGAGTCTGGAACGGATCGCTGTCGAGAATCTTGTTTCCGAGATAGTCGCCCATGAATGTTCCGACATCGTCGCGGGAGAAACCGAAAGTCATCTGTGTCAGGTCATTCGTACCGAATGAGAAAAACTCTGCCGTCTTGGCCATTCTGTCGGCAGTCAGAGCAGCGCGAGGAATCTCGATCATGGTACCGAACTTGAAGTCGATATGCTGGTTGGTGGCAGCTTCCACTTCCGCTTTCACTCTCACGCAGATAGCGTTCTGGAACTTGAGCTCCCTCTGGGAAACGGTGACAGGAATCATTATCTCCGGCTTCGGATGCAGACCCTCTTCCTGCAGCTCTGCGGCAGCTGTAAATATGGCCCTGAACTGAGTTTCGGAAATCATAGGATACGTGATGTGCAGACGCACTCCGCGGTGTCCCATCATAGGATTCACCTCATGGAGCGATGCGCCTCTCTTTTCGATTTCACCCTCGTTGATACCGAGTTCATGGGCAAGTTCCTCCTTCTTGTCATGCGTCTGAGGCACGAACTCATGCAACGGCGGATCCAGCAGTCGGAAAGTCACAGGCTTGCCGTCCATTACCTTCATGGTACCTTTGACCGAAGCCTTGATATACGGCTCGAGCTCGTTCAAGGCAGCGCGCCTTTCATCATCCGTCTTGGAAAGGATCATCTTGCGAAGTTTTGCAAGCGGAGTCTCGGAATTCTTGCCGTAGAACATGTGCTCGATACGGAACAGGCCTATGCCTTCCGCACCGAAATCCAAAGCCCTCTGGGCATCTTCCGGAGTATCGGCATTGGTCCTTACACCCAATTTGCGATACTTGTCCACTATGCTCATGAACTTGATGAAACGAGGATTCTCCGATGCATCCATCGTATCGATTTCACCTACGTAAACCAAACCTTTAGCGCCGTTCAGGCTCACGATGTCGCCCTCATGTATTTCGGCACCGCCCTTGAATTTGGCAGTCTTCTTGTCCAAGTCGATATGCATGCTTTCGCATCCTACGATACAGCATTTGCCCCATCCGCGTGCCACGAGAGCGGCATGGGAGGTCATCCCGCCTCTCTGGGTCAGGATGCCGGCAGCGGCACGCATGCCTTCCACATCCTCCGGCGAAGTCTCCTCACGGATCAGGATAGTCTTGATACCCTGTGCATTTGCCGCCATGGCAGCCTCGGATGTAAACACAGCCTTACCGACTGCTCCGCCCGGACTTGCAGGCAGGCCGTTTGCCACGACCTTGGCTTTCTTTTCGGAAGACGGATCGAGAATAGGGTGCAGAATCTCGTCGAGTTGATTAGGAGATACACGCATCACGGCGGTCTTCTCGTCAATCATGCCCTCTCCCAACATGTCGATAGCCATATTCAAGGCTGCCAGACCGGTCCTCTTGCCTATACGGCACTGGAGCATCCACAGTTTTCCGTCCTGAATGGTAAACTCGATATCCTGCATGTCCTTGAAATGGTCCTCGAGATGCAGTCTGATTTCATCGAGTTCCTTATAAACGTCAGGCATGGCTTTTTCCAACGACTCCAAATGAGCATTGTGAGGGTTCTTCGTAGCCTCGTTCAACGGGTTTGGAGTACGGATACCTGCCACGACGTCCTCGCCCTGGGCATTGATCAGCCACTCCCCGTAGAACTTGTTGTCGCCGTTGGCCGGATTTCTCGAGAAAGCCACACCGGTAGCCGACGTATTGCCCATGTTTCCGAATACCATGGACTGTACGTTTACGGCAGTACCCCAGTCATCAGGAATTTTCTCTATCTTTCTGTATGCGATGGCGCGCTTTCCGTTCCACGACTTGAAAACGCCTCCGATGCTGCCCCACAGCTGCGCCTCGGCAGAATCAGGGAACTCGACTCCGAGCACTTCCTTCACTCTCACCTTGAACTTCTTGCACAGCTCCTCGAGCTCTTCGGCCGTAATTTCAGTATCGGACTTGTACCCTTTCTCGTTTTTCAGGTCCTCCATCATCCTGTCCAACTGCTGGCGGATGCCCTGTCCGTCAGCCGGCTCGATACCCTCGGCCTTTTCCATCACGACATCCGAATACATCATAATCAGGCGGCGATATGCGTCATAAACGAAACGAGGATTTCCTGTCTTCTTGATCATCCCCGGAATAGTTTTCGAACATAGACCTATATTCAGGATAGTATCCATCATACCCGGCATGGAACTCCTGGCTCCGGAACGGCAGCTTACCAAAAGAGGATTGTCCTTGTCGCCGAACTTCATCCCCATGATTTTTTCAGTAGCTTTCATGGCTTCTGTCACCTCCGCCTTCAAGGCTTCCGTGTATCCGCCGCCAAGTTCATAATACTCGGCGCAGCATTCAGTGGTAATGGTAAATCCTGCCGGTACCGGAATACCCAATCTGCACATTTCAGCAAGATTGGCGCCTTTCCCGCCAAGCAAATTCCGCATAGTACCGTCTCCCTCAGCAGTTTTGCCTCCGAAACGGTAGACCCTTTTCTTGTTATCTTCCATAAGAAAAATTAATATTTAGAAAAATAAAATAATGTCAGTCAAATAATTGAAGTGCGCGAAAATAATATAAATTTTTCTATATTACAACAGCCTGCTGGCAATCTCCGACAATTCGCTTCTCTCGCCTTTCATCAGATTCACATGCTCGAACAGCGGCTGTCCCGCCATCTTCTCTCCGAGATGGGTCAATCCGTTGGAATACATGTCCAAATAAGGCTGGTCTATCTGGAAAATATCCCCGGTAAATACTATTTTCGTATTCTCTCCGGCTCTCGTAATAATCGTCTTGATCTCATGCGGCGTCAGGTTCTGCGCCTCATCCACGATAAAGAACACCCGTCCGAGGCTACGTCCTCTGATATATGCAAGCGGGGATATGAGCAGTTTCTCGCTCTTCAGCATTTCATCTATTTTCACGGCCTGCTTGCTGCCCGGTTTGAAACAGTGGCGGATAACATTCAGATTGTCCATCAGAGGCTGCACGAACGGTCCCATCTTTGTCTTCTGGTCCCCTGGCAGAAAGCCGATTTCCTGATTTCCGAGGATGACTGTCGGACGTGAAAGGATGATCTGTTCGTAATTCCTCTCCTGTTCGAGTGCTGCCGCAAGGGCGAGCAATGTCTTTCCGGTGCCGGCTCCGCCGGTCAATGACACAAGCTGTATTTCCGGATTCAGGCATGCGTCGAGAGCGAATTTCTGCTCATCGTTTCGCGGAGAAATGCCGTAAGCATACTTCGACTTCACCATCTCGAGCTTGCGGCTCCTCTCATCAAAACGCGCACAGATCGTACTCGTTTTCCCATCCTTGTCGTACCTGAACTTGTAGAGCTGGTTCGGAGACGGCTTTTCCTTGCAGAATTTCTCGTACGGCACACTCCCCTGCGCACCGTATGCAAAAGCCTGGAAGATGTTCCAGTCCGGATTCTCCACTACAATCACCTCGTTCTTCGTATACTCCACCCTCGACTCCTCTATCTTGTCGGTCAGATAGTCCTGGGCCTCCATCCCCACGGCTTTCGATTTCATCCTCAGATTCACATCCTTGGTCACGAGAGCAACGAATCTGTCCGGATTCTGGGATTTGACCCATATTGCGGTAGCAAGTATCCTGTGGTCCTGCGTATCGTCAGCAAAGCAGCCCTTCAGACTGTCCGGAAAAGGATGATTCAGCTCCACCTTGATGCGTCCCAGATGCCTCCCCACCGGCACGCCGTCCTTTCCGAACATGTCGTTCCCGCTGAGTTTGTCCAATTCCCGCATGAATCCCCTGGCATTGAACGCAAGATTATCGCTGCCCTTCTTGAATTTGTCCAACTCCTCGAGCACTGCCATTGGTATCACTATGTCGTTTTCCTGAAACTTCCTTATGGCCCTGTAATCATGCAGAATGATGTTGGTATCGAGGACGAAAATTTTCGGTTTCTTTGTCTTTTTTCCGTTGCCTCCGGCAATTGTTTCCATATATATAGCTGTTAATCTTCACCTTCGGAATAATGATCCTGTATCAATGAGGCGAGAATCTCCGAAACGCCTGGTTTCCGTCCGTATGTTACGGAAAATTTCCCGCCGTTGTTTCCGGGATGGCCTATCGGGAAATATGCGATGTCCTGAAGCAAAAGCTGGGCGTCGACATAGTCGTAGTCCGCATCCTTTATCTGGATCAGGACACCAGGCACCTCGGAAAACAATATCCTGACCACGTCCGCTTCCCCGGAAGCACGTTCTATACCGCTTATATCGATGCAGATCCCCGTATCGGCACTCATGTCTGCGGCAGCTGCGGCAAGTCCGCCCGCTCCCACGGTCGTACCGGATATTATCACTCCGTCTTCGACAAGTTCCCTGATCACCTCGAAACAGTCCATGAAATAGTCCGGATCGCATATTTCCGGAGCATTGTCACCGCTGGCTCCGTTCACCTTTTCGAAAACGGAATTTCCGAGCCGGTATTCACAAGAATCGAAAGGAATGTATATCAGCCATGACGACGGGTCGTCCTCAAGACGTTTTCCGCACTTGAGCTCATCCGATATCCAGCAATACCTCATCTCCCGGGGCTCCTGTTCATTGATGAAATCATATTCGTCAGCCACAGTGTCTTCTTTGACAGCCTCGGCAGTGACTGCGATATCGATATCAGTCATATCCTGCGACTTTTCAAACGAATAGCTGTCGAGCCTGACATTCAGATCGAAAATGTATTCGCTTGCGGCCTCCGCCGAAAAATAAAATGCAGCCATATTGCCCAAAGGGGCACAGTTCCATTTCCATCCGACAGAAATTCCGAGATCTTCGAGCATGAAATGTCCCTTTTTCCACAATGCATCCGTCAGCGCCGCCGCTATTTTCCGTTTGGTATAGGATTTCGACGAGACATTGGCCTCCGGCCGGATACTTTCCTTGAATTCCCTGATTCTATCCACATACGATGGAATCCGGTCCGCACTGTAGAGCGTTTTTTTCGGAGCCGGATCTGTCGTCTCATCGACGATGCTTTCGAAATTTTCAGGAAGTTCGCCTCCGTAATCGCACTCATCCATACAGCTTTCGAGCATCTGTGCCGGAGTATGGGGCATCTGTGTCCCGTCTATGATATAAGTAGAATACAATGCAGATCCCGGACGTTTCATAAAATGCGAATTTTTGTAAATATACAAAAATAAAGTATTTTTCGGAAGATTTTTCTACAGATCATAATATGGAAATGAAATATGATGATGCAGCCTACGCTGCAATGATAGACAAACTTTTCGTGCGCTTCCCTTCTTTTCAGAAAGTAGGGAATCAGGCTTACAAGCCCGGGATAGACAACATGCTGTTCTTCGACCAGCTTGCCGGACACCCGCACCGGAAATACGAAACCGTGCATGTAGCAGGGACAAACGGAAAAGGCTCCGTCTGCAACATCATTGCATCGGTCTTAGCTGCATCGGGGCTGAAAACGGGACTTTACACATCGCCCCACATCCTTGATTTCAGAGAACGGATGAGGATACTCGACGGCCGCAAAGGCTCCGCTCGTGCGGAATATATCGGGAAAGAGGCTGTCTGGGATTTCGTACGGAAATGGAGCGAAACATTCGAGCATCTCGACCTTTCTTTTTTTGAAATAACGACCATGATGGCATTCGACTGGTTTGCGTCGCAGGACGTGGACATAGCCGTCATAGAAACAGGTCTCGGAGGCAGATTCGACAGCACGAACATCATCTCGCCCGTGGTCAGCGTCATCACCAATATCGGTCTGGACCACTGCGACATGCTCGGCAATACGCTCGGTGAAATCGCTTTCGAGAAAGCAGGAATCATCAAACCGAAAACGCCCGCTGTCATCGGAGAATCTAACCCTGAAACCGACCCTGTATTCGAACGCAAGGTACTCTACACCAACCTTCCGGAGCCCGAATACATGGGAAACACCGGTCAGATAATGTCTCTTCTGACTTTCGCCGACAGGACAGAGCCGTCGCTCTGGCATTCGAAAGCTATGATACTGAAAAACATGGATCTGCAGGGCGAATATCAGGAAAAGAATCTGAGGACAGTGCTCGCAACTCTCGATGAACTGGCGTCGGAGCGTACGGCATCGCTGCATCCTGTTTTGAAACCGCTTTCCGAGATGCTGGTCCGGGCAAGAAATTCAGACAACGATCCGGCAGAAAACCCGCAGAATGCCAGTCCGATAGAACATGCCATAGAACATACGGCAACGAGGATGGACTTCCACGGCAGGTGGGAGCGTCTATGTACAAGCCCAGACGTCATAGCCGACATCGGACACAACGCACACGGTCTGAAATACAATTTCGCACAGATAGAGCACCTGCTCGATGCCGGGAAATATTCCGACGTCATCATAATATACGGGATAGTCGCGGACAAGGATCTCGACGCTGTTTTCCCTTTGATGCCCAAGAATGCGAACTATATTTTCACCAATGCCTCCGGGAAACGGGCGCTGCCCGCATCGGAACTTTTGGAACGGTATTTGAGTTTCATGTCGGCTTCGGAAAATGGAACGGAACGCAAAACCGATGCTGCGCCGGCTTCATCCGTCAGACACCTGAATGCAAGGACTGCCGTAAATGCCGAATCTGCCGAGACAGTATCGGATGCCGTGGCAAAGGCATTTGCTCTCGCCGGGAAATTCGTGGCATCGGACCCGGAATCGAAACCATTGATTTACATCGGCGGCAGCACCTTTATCGTCTCCGAAGCCATTTCCGCCATAAAAAATCGGAAATGATTATGCAGAAATATTGATATTTTCGGGACTGCATTCCGTCCGACTAATGATTATGCAGAAATATTGATTGGCAGGAAATTATTTTCGGGACTGCATTCCGTCCGACTAATGATTATGAAGGAATATTGAGGGTGACCCAAAAGGAGGAATTTCAAGGCTTGCGAAGATGAGAAAACCGCAGTGTACTCTCGTACATGAGGATTTTCGAATCAAGAGTAACGCGGAAATTACCCTTTTGGGACAAAAAAAAAAAAAAAAGAATTTATGAATAATCTCCAGAAACTTTCAACAATCATGGCAATAACATTGCTGGCCTCCGCCTGCGCCCTCGCCAAATCGGAAAAACGCGACGACGCCGGACATGTCCTCATAAACGATTGGAAAGAATACTACAAAGCCGAATCGGCAGACCTTCCGCAGACTCAGGAAAAAATCCTTGCAGGACTGCTGAAAAAAGCCGAAACGAGAAAATTGGACTGGGATTTTTATGATGCCGCTGGAAAATACTGCACCGCGGTGAGCTCCTATGACTGGAAAAAGGCATCCGAAGTCTTGAAAGACCTGAAAAAAAGAATCATGGACTACGGCTCGCCGGTGGTGCTGTGGAATGCAGGATACAATCCGCCGTTTTACCTTGACATTCCTGACATCAGTGAACTGGCCGCAGATAAAAAGCTGATACATAAGAAAAACGATCAGTTTTACAGAAACGACCGCTTTCTTCAGAACAATTTTCTTAAAGGCAGTTCGGGAACGCTGCCTGAAGCCATCTTGGAAAGCATCGAAAACGACTACGAGTATCTTCTCTGGTCCGCTTTCATGCGCGGAAAGGAGTATTCTTCGGACCCGGATGAAAAATCAGACTCGCTCAGGAGTTTGCCATTCGCGACAAAAACCCTGAAAGAATACTATCACGGACAATATCCGCAGGCCGCATACATCGAATTTGTAGAAACGACGAGAATTCCGGAAGACAGCACGGAATTGAGGAAAACGGCCTTGGAAAAATACATGGACAAATACCGGGACAAGGGTATGCGCTTCTTTGCCATGATGGAACTGTTGGAAATGGAATTCGAAGCTCTGCAAGACTCCGATGACGCGGAACAGGAAGATTATCTCGCGCTGAGGAAAAAATGTTCGGACTTCGAAAAAGAAAGAAAGGCCGAAAAAACGGAAGCAGCCCTGTTGGAGAAATGCACCTATCCTGCGGAACTTGTCAAAATGCTGGATTTCAAACGCATAAAAGCAGAATTCAAGGACAACACCGACACTCTCGAAATCTCCCTGCAGAATCTCGGAAAAGTGAGGGTAAGACTTATGGACAGGGACAGCGCGGTCATCATGGACACGGTCTTGGAAAACGAAATCCGGAGCTATTACCTTCCCGATACTCTCAAGTTCACATTCAGCGGCATCGATGACGGAGACTATATCGTAAAATGCTCGTCGGAAGATACGGAAACTTCGTTCAGATACGAAAGATATACGGTTTCTCTTGCCATACAGCGACAGGAACAGGGCATTGCGGTATATGCAGCCGACTTCATGTCCGGGCAGCCGGTGGAAAAAGCCGACATCGGCATATTTTACAAGGACAGCCTCATCATGTCGATTCCGGGCATGAGTTTCGACGGTTTTACCCTCATGGAAGCGGATTTTCCGGAAGCCGGCAGCCGGTACGGCATACAATGCAGCTATACGGACATAAACGGACTGCTGCGCAAAAGCGAGATACAAAGGTTCACACCTGCTCCGACCGCGTCCACGGATTCAGGGCATGAGCAAAAATGCATCATATTGAAAGACAGAGCGGCTTTCAATCCCGGAGATACTCTGAAATTCAAGGCCATACTCTATGAAACATTCACGGACACCGCATCCGGATGGACGAAAACGCGACACAAGGTATGCATGACAGGAAAACCGATAACAGCGGAACTGAAAGATGCCGCCGGAAACATGATAGAAAGAAAAGACCTGACGGTCAATGAATTCGGCTCGGCATCAGGATGTTTCGGACTTCCGTCCGACAGGCGCAACGGCACCTTTGCCCTGAGTATCGCACATAACGGCAAGACATTGGCTACCAGTCTTCTGACGGTGGATGAATTCGAACTTCCGACATTCAACGCGGTATTCGAGCCTCTCGATGCCATATATTTCCCCGGCGACACCATTACGGTCAAAGGACGGATCGAAAGCTACTCCGGACGCTCCCTTGCTGCCTCAGACATTTCATACAGCGTCGCGCTCTGGGATGACGTGCAGAAGGAAGGGAAATTGGATATTGCCCCTGACGGCAGTTTCTCATTGTCATTCACGGCCGGAGACGGCAGGAATGACAGCGAAAAAGAACAGGCCGGAAACGGGGACAATGAATATTTCTATCACAATATCAATATCAAGATCATAGACGCTACCGGAGAAACGCATGTCTTCAACACCGGAATCATAGTGGACGGCTTCTATTTCAGTGCCGATATAGAAAACAAGGCCGAAGGCTATGCCGGTTATGCAGGAGGGAGATGGGTGAAAACCGATACGACAGCCCGTGCTGCCGATATGTACGGTTGTGAAATCCTCGAAGGAGATTTTGCAATAGTATCTTTCGATCTCAGAAATGCAGGACATGATCCGGCATACAGTGAAAAAATCACATATTCAGTATTCCGGCAAGGAGAACAGATCATAGCCGGGGAAGCGGTTTCGGGTGAAAAGAACAGGATAGATCTTTCGGCCTGGCCATCGGGAGTGTACAGGCTGAAAGCATCCGTAGAAGTCTCCGGAAGGACAAGGACATGCGTCTATGACTTGGTAAAGACTGCCGACAGCGATGAAGTTCTCGGAGATCCGTTCCATTGTTTCTTCAAGATACTGCCGTCGGAGGATATCAGCTTCCAGTTCGGAGCATCCTGCGGACCTGTATGGGCTGTCGTCCAGCTTTTCGGAGGACGGGACACATGTCTGAAATCCGAAATGATACATCTGAAAGGTATCCGCGGAGAGCAAGGCTCCCTGAAAAAGATATCTTTCGACTTCATGGATGAATACCCGGACGCTGTGGAACTGAAAATCACATATTTCCGCGATGGAAGAATCCATGAGTTCAGCCACGATTTCAAACGTGCCGTGTCGGACATGTCCGTGCCGCTGATATTCTCGCGATTTACCGACAAAGCCATGCCGGGAGAAAAATGCATATACGAAATCACCACCCTGCCCGGTGTCGAATGTGCGGTTTCCGTGTTCGACATCACTACGGAAGCCATCAGGACCAACTGGTGGCGCAGAATAAACCCGGTGTATACGCTCACGTCGGTCTACCGTACTTATTCCGCCGGACACATTGACGGAAGCGGAAGTTCAAGCTCGTTCAGATGGAGCAGGTCAGTGGGATTCGGAAGCCGCAACAGTATGATTCCGTTCCAGCTTACGGAGAGCAAACCGGCGTTTTCAATGGATGCGGCTGCGGAAAGCTCCTCGGTACAGAACACTCTCATGCGCAAATCCTCTGGAGGTCTCGGCATCTCGGCTCCCGAGATATCCATCCGTAATAACTTCGCCGACGCCCTCGCATTCTATCCTTTCCTGCGCTCCGATGAAAACGGGAAAATATCTTTCGAATTTACTGCAGGAGACAAGCTGTCGACATACTACGTGGCGCTTTTTGCTCATAACAAATCGATGAACAACAACACATTGAGGCAAAAAATCCTGATATCTCTCCCGGTAACGGTCTCGGTAGCGCAGCCGGCATACCTGTTTTCAGGCGACAAATATGACCTTTCTGTGGCACTGTCCAACGTTTCCGATACCGATTCCGAAGGAACTCTTTCACTATATCTTTACGACGGAAACGACTATGAGTCTCTCTCTCCGGCCATGGTTATGAGCAAGCCGGCAAAAATCCGCAAAAACTCGGCTTCTGCAGAGATATTCAGTTTGGACATACCCTACAATATCGACACCCTCGGGATCAAGGTCGTCTATCATGCGACCGACGGTGCTTCCGACGGTCTGTTCGTATCAGTTCCTGTATCGGAACCGGTCCAGACGCTCTATGAATCCCACTCTGCCCTGCTTTTGGACGGAATGTCCCGTGATTCGCTGTATGCAGCCATACGGGAGCAGTTTGTCAACGTTTCCGGCTACGGAGCCGCATCCAAAGAGATTTCGATAGCCGACATGATCCGGGACGCTGTTCCGGACACGGTATTCAACCCGGCTTCGCCTGATGCCATTTCAGCCGTCAAGGCGTATTTTACGGCTCGTTTCGCCCATTTCCTCAAAAGGGATACGAAAGACTGCGAAGACTGCCGGAAACTCGGCAACGCACTGCTTTCATTCCAGAATACGACAGGGGGCTTCGCATGGCTCAAAGGAGGTCCGTCATCCCCTGTCGTAACTGCTGTCGTACTCGAATACCTTTCCGTCTTGGAGAGGAAAGGGTTGTCCGACCCGGGCCAGACGCTCGAATCAGCCGCGGAAAAAGCTGTAAGATACCTCGACAGATACCGTTTCGCGGAGGAGAGGCTTTCCATCTGGTCCGGAGACATCAATCTGCCGCAATACCTGTACGTACGCTCCCTGTATCCTGAAATACCGTTTTCGCCGGACCTTGACCGCAGGAAACTGAAACCGTTCTCCAAAGAAGTAAAAGACTATATTTACGGGAAAGAGGCTGACGCACCGGGATATATTCTATATAAGGCCCGTCGGGCAATGACAGTGCTGAATTTCGCCGTTGCGTCCGAGGACGGCAAAGACGCATTCCTGTCGTCAATAAAGCTGAAAGCCAATAAAAAATTCGGCTCCGCCATCGACAAGAGCATGTCGTCATTGAAAGAATATGCCGTAGAGCACAGGTCCGGCGGAATGTATTACCCGAATGCTGTCATGCCGTTCAGAGGCTTGTTGGAAAACGAGCTTTATGCACATACCGTACTGTGCAGCCTGCTTTCGGAATACGGGGAAATATCAGGAGACACCCGGTCTTCTGAAATAGCCGAAGGCATACGCCTCTGGATAATGATACAGAAAGAGACTCAGCAGTGGGACGAGGATCCTGCCTGCCTGCTGGCCATAAATGCCGTAGCTGAGGGCTCCCCTGCCCTGCTTTCGACAAAAGTACTGGTTCTCAGCCAGAAATACATGAAACCGTTTTCTGAAATAAAGGCCTCCGGCAATGACATTACAGTCAAATGCCGTTATTTCGTGGAAGACGATTATGTCAACGGCAAAGATGCCGAATACGAAGGATATCGCGAAATAGAGGAAGGCGATACATTGAAAATCGGCGACAAGGTCATGGCCGTATACGAAATATGGAGCGGAGAAAACCGCAGTTTCATACGGCTCACGGCTCCGAGATATGCTTCCCTGAGACCGGAGAACCAGCTTTCCGGAATGTACGGCATCACCGTACGTCCACGGATATCCGTATCCGGACTCAAATATTTTGCACCTTATTCATACAGGGAGGTAAAATCGGACAGAAGTATCTGGTACATCGATACTTTGCCCGAAGAGGAAACCTTCCTCACGGAGAGCTTCATCGTGACCCGGTCAGGAGCCTTTTCCACCCCTGTCACCGACATCGAGTGTGTTTACGCCCCGCACTACCGTGCCAACGACGGTTTCCACCCGCAACTCCTCAGCGAAAGATAACCGTACTGCCGCTCAAGTGAAACGCAGCGCATCGCTGAGACCGCCCCTCTGTTGTCATCACGTGCGAAGTCGAGAGATCTGCCTATGGAATCGCCATCCATAAAACAGATCCCTCGACTTCACTGCGTTCCGCTCGAGATGACATCCCCGTCATCCCGAAGCCGACAAGCCGAAAGTAGCCGAACTTGTTCGGACCGCTGAGATGTTCCTAACCAGCACTACAGTCCCCTGAAATGTCTTTGCGGATGTGGTTGAGACGGATGAATTTCGGGAGACTTTGGCTCCCGAAAAGGGAAGGGGCCCACGAAGTGGGAAGGCTCTCCCGAAATTCATCCGTCTCAACCCTCTTTAAATCTCCGAAAGACACTTCAGAACATTCCTCTCTATGCGCCCCATCACATCCCCGGCCCCCCCGGCCTTCACGAACTTCTCTCCGGTGATATGCTCGTACAGCTCGATATACCTGTCGGTAATACTGTCCACTATTGCCGGAGTCATCTCCGGCACCTTCTGGCCCTCCTTACCCTGGAAGCCATTGGCCATCAGCCACTCACGCACGAATTCCTTCGACAGCTGCTTCTGTTTTTCACCCTTGGCAAGCCTTTCTTCGTAGCCCTCGGCATAGAAATATCGCGACGAATCCGGAGTATGGATTTCGTCCATAAGATAAATGGTGCCGTTCTTTTTTCCGAATTCGTATTTGGTATCCACGAGAATCAGCCCCATCTTGGCCGCAATCTCGGTCCCGCGCTGGAAAATGGCCCTTGTGTATTTCTCGAGCTGCTCGTAATCTTCACGGCTCACGAGACCGGATGCAATGATATCCTCTTTCGAAATATCCTCGTCATGCCCCTCGGCAGCCTTCGTGGTCGGAGTGATGATAGGCTCAGGGAATTTCTGGTTTTCCACCATTCCGTCAGGCATGGCAATACCGCAGATCGAACGTTTCCCCGCCTTGTACTCTCTCCATGCATGACCGGAAAGATAACCTCTGATGACCATCTCCACCTTAAAAGGCTCGCACTTGTGGCCGATAGTGACCATCGGATCGGCTTCCGCTATTTTCCAGTTCGGCAGGATATCGCTTGTAGCATCGAGAAATTTGGAAGCTATCTGGTTCAACACCTGGCCCTTGTACGGAATACCCTCCGGCAGCACCACGTCGAATGCCGAAATCCTGTCTGTAACTATCATGACAAGATACTCGTCGTTTATGTCATACACATCGCGGACTTTACCCACATATTTGCCTGTCTGGCCCGGGAAAGTAAAATTTGTAGTAGTAATCGCTTCCATTATTTTTGATTTTAAGATATTTTTCAGTTGCCCCGCAAAGGTATGAAATCTATCCGAAAAAGGTGACGCCGGAGCCTTTTAAATCTGCAATTAAACCTGCAATTTCGTCAGTTCTCATGCAAGATTCCGGATAAAACGGATTTATACTTACGGTAACGGACGGTTTCGCATGAAGAAATGTCAGTTTTATACGACTTTCCAAGTTATGGCTCGCCGTTTGATATGGACGCGCTTCGAAACTTCGTCCGGAAACAATCCGAACGCTGAAAAATTGAAAAGTATGAAAAAATGTTTGTTTTTACTGATTTTGCTGTCAGTCTGGGCATCAGGGTCAGCCCAGAATAAAGAAACCCTGCAGGAACGAATCGAAAGATGGAAAAGCGACATGGCTGAATTCAATGCCAGGAGAAGCGGTACCATCGAAAGCGAACAGCTTTTGGACACGCTGACATGGATGCAGGCGAAACAAGCCGTCGAAGATTCGTCTTTCGTAGTCGAAGCCGATGCCGTGACGTTCAAATACGGCACCCGGGTACAGGTCAATTCCACGACCAATTTCATTTCCATGAATGGCGACAGGGCCGTAGTCCAGATAGCACCGAGCTATTTTCACAGCGGGCCGAACGGTGTAGGAGGCATCACGGTAGAAGGTACAGTATCCAATGTCAGAAAGACATACGACAAGAAAGGCAGGCTGCATTTCTCCATGAATGTAGTCGGACGCGGAATCAACGCTACAGTTTCCCTCACGCTCTATCCGGGCTCCAACAGGGTGACTGCCGATGTCTCGCCCACTTTCAACTCGAACGATGTCAGGCTCGACGGGTATATCGTCCCGTATGACTTCTCCCGGACATTCGAAGGTACTACGTTGTGACGCAATGCACTATGATAAATATAAATCAAATTAAAATCCATTTGCAATGAAAAAGATACTATCGATAACATTTGCGGCGGCAGCCGTCATGTCGGCATGTCAGAAAATACCGACGGTCATCGATGCGGACGGGGAGTTTCTGGTAGCTACCACGTACGCAGATGATACGGACTTCTCGAAATACACTACGTTCTCAGTAGCGGACAGCGTTTTCTTCATCGACTCTTATTTCGGCGGAGAAATGGTAAAAAGTTCGTTTACAGACGGTTTGGTCGACGAATTCAAACAGATGATGGAATCTTGCGGATACGAGTATGTTCCCATTGAAGACAAGACAGACAACGTAGAAGACGGCAGCGACGCTGCAGGCGACGGCTCGGAAAGCGGGGCAGGCGACGGCTCTGATACACCTCCGGCCTATGACCTCGGCATCCAGCTCACATACGTGTACGACACCGATTATTATGTAGACTATGTAGACCCTTACTGGTGGTTGGACTACACCGGTTACTGGTCTCCTTACTGGAGCGGCGCCTGGTACTATCCGTATCCTGTCACCTACGAGTTTTCCACGCATTCCCTGATTGCAGACATGGCAGACCTGACAGTGACAGGAGATGACGGAGAAAGTCATCCGATAGTGTGGAACTGCACGGTAAACGGAGAGCCGGGCTCGGCAAATGCAGACTACCGCAGATTCAAGGCAGCCATACGCCAGGCTTTCGAACAGTCGGGATATCTAAAGAAAGTTTCCGAGTAACCCAGAAGAAGATATGAAGATGAAAAAGATATTGTTTATGATGATAGTCGCGATACTCGCGACAATCAACGTCGATGCGCAGGTAGGACGTCGATATTATATAGATGCCGGATGGCAGTTCAACGGGACCTTGTCCAACAGTTTTGCCAAAAATGCCAGCGGATGGGGTGCATATGCGGAAGGGGGATATTATTTCCTGCCGAGAGTAGCTGCAGGAGTATTCGTAAGCTACAACACGAACAATGAATATATTCCAAAGGCCACTTATACCGCGGGCGACAACACGTCCATAACTACGGACATGTACCACTCGCTTTACCAGGTACCGTTCGGAGCCACTTTGAGATACCGCCTGCTTTGGAAAAAGGTCCAGCCGTACGCAGAAGCCAAGATAGGTGCAAACTACGCACGCGAATACCAGCTTTATTCCATAACCGGAGTACAGGACCATCAGTGGGGATTCTACGTTTCGCCTGAAATAGGCGTCACGCTGCATCCGTTCAACAAAAGCAATCTCGGACTTCAGATTTCGGCATACTACAGTTATGCCACGAACCGCAGCGGATATTTCGGCATAGACGGGCTGAACAACGCAGGTTTCAAACTCGGTCTTTCCTTCTAAGAGACATCCTTTATTTTTGAACAACGGAAAAAATAGCTATATTTGAGGATGCGCAGCTGCGCACCCTCATTTTTATATTATGGACAATAACACACACGTGGTGATAATGGCCGGCGGAATAGGCAGCCGGCTCTGGCCGGCAAGCACACCTGAAACTCCCAAACAGTTCATAGACGTATTAGGAGTCGGAAAATCTTTGATTCAGCTTACCGTCGACCGCTTCCGTCCGCTTTGCCGGATGTCGAATTTCTGGGTGGTAACATCCGACAGGTATGTCGGCATGGTCAAAGACCAGCTTCCGGAAATTCCGGACGACAACATCCTTGCGGAGCCGGAGCCGAGGAATACCGCCCCATGCATCGCATATTCTTGCTGGAAAATAGCGTCCAAACACCCGGATGCAAACATTGTGGTGACACCGGCCGATGCCATTGTCCTGAACAAGGACGAATTCGCAAAAATAATATCTTCCGCCCTCGCTTTTTCGGCTGCCGGACCTGCCATTGTCACCGTAGGCATAGTTCCGTCACGCCCTGAGACAGGATACGGATACATCTGCGCAGAAAAGACCTGTTACGGAGAGATAACAAAAGTTATAGAATTCAAGGAAAAGCCGGATTTGGAAACGGCCAAGAAATATGTTTCGGCAGGCAATTATTTCTGGAATGCCGGAATTTTCGTATGGAGCGCCGATACCATCATATCGCAGTTCAGGCGTTTCGCTCCCGGCATCGCCGGGATCATGGACAGGCTTGCACCGTCTCTGCATACTGAAAATGAAGCGCAGGCGTTGAAAGAACTGTTTCCTTTATGCGAAAAAATCTCCATAGACTACGCCATAATGGAAAAATCGCCGGACATATATGTAGTGGCAGCAGACCTCGGATGGAGCGATTTGGGAAGCTGGGGATCGGTAAAGTCACACATCGAAGCAGACAATGACGGCAATGCCGTTGTAGGTTCCGACATCAGGCTTTTTCACTGCAAAAACAGTATCGTCCACCTTCCTTCCGTGAAAATGGCCGTAATAGAAGGACTTGAAGGCTATATCGTGGCTGAGAAAAACGGAGCATTGATAGTATGCAGGCTCTCCGACGAGCAGCATATCAAGGAATATTCTGCAGATAAATAAACTGCCATGGAGGATAGGAAACATTACAGGACCGTCATCATTTCCGATGTCCACATCGGCTCAGCCCATTCGAAGGTAAAGGAGGCTGCCGATTTTCTCGGCAGCGTAGACTGCGACAGGCTCATATTGAACGGAGACATCGTCGACGGTTGGCAGATCCAGAAAAAATCCTCCACCAAACGCTGGAGTCCTGAGTACACCAGATTCGTGAAAGTCATCATGAAAATGATGGAAAACCACGACACGGAAGTGATTTACCTGAGAGGAAACCACGATGATTTCCTGGACAACCTCGTCCCTGTCAATCTCGGCAATATCAGCATTTTGCAGGATTATGTCCTTGAGTCGGGCAGTCACCGCTTCTTCGTAACTCACGGAGACGTATTCGACAGTGTCACCACCAAAATGGAATGGCTTGCAAAACTCGGAGACGTCAGTTACAATGCATTGCTGAGATTCAACAGCATATACAACAAAATCCGCAGCCGGCAGGGCAAACCGTATTTTTCGCTGTCGCAGGCCATCAAACACAAAGTAAAGCAGGCGGTATCCTTCATATCCGGTTTCGAGAGGATGCTGACAGATCTCGCAAGGTCGAAACACTGCGACGGAGTAATATGCGGACACATACATTACCCGGAAGACAGGACTGTCGACGGGATAAGGTATCTGAATTCCGGCGACTGGGTAGAGTCATTGTCAGCCCTTCTCGAAGACGAAAACGGAAACTGGCGCATCATGAAATACCGTGACGAATATCTTTCAGTAAAATAAACTTTCTGCAATTATGGGCCGAGGTTTGAAATATCTGTTCATCGTCCAGGGTGAAGGACGGGGGCATCTGACACAGGCGATGGCTTTGGAAAAGCTCCTGACGGAAAACGGTCATCAGGTCGTGGGAATGCTTGTAGGGAAAAGCCAGGCCAGGCATCTTCCGGATTTCTTCGTCAAAGGCGTATCGGCACCGATACGACAGTTCGACAGCGTAAATTTCCAGCCTTCTGCGGAAAACAGGACTGTGAACATGCTGAAAAGCATCCTGTACAACATTGAGAAATTTCCGAAATACCTCAAAAGCATCATATTCCTGAAAGACGCCATAAGAATGTCAGGCGCCGATGTCGTCGTCAATTTCTATGAATTGCTGACAGGCATAGCATATTTCAATTTCAAGATAGACATTCCCAACATAAGCATCGGACATCAGTACCTGTTCCTTCATAAGGATTTCGATCTCGGAGCTTCAGGGCTCATGGGTACCGAGGGGCTGATGATTTTTACCAAAGTCACTTCCATCGGTGCGAACAAGCGTCTTGCCCTGTCTTTCCGTAAAATGGAAGACGACGATGGCAAACGGATAAAAGTGGTGCCCCCGATTCTGAGAGAAGCAGTATTGGACATGGCTCCTCATGCCGGGAAATATATTCATGGCTACATGCTTAATGCCGGCTTCGCTGAAGACGTCATGAAATGGCATGAGAAACATCCGGAAGTCGAGCTTCGCTTCTTCTGGGACAAATGGGACGAGCCAGCAGTCAAAAAAATCGACGATACGCTGAGTTTCCATCTGCTCGACGACAAGGAGTTTCTGAAACAGATGTCAGGATGCATGGCTTACGCCAGTACGGCAGGCTTCGAATCGGTATGCGAAGCAATGTATTTAGGCAAGCCGATTCTGATGGTACCGTCGCATATCGAACAGAAATGCAACGCCTATGACGCTGCAAGAGGCGGAGCCGGCATTGCCGCCGATTTTTTCGATCTGTCCGCACTTCTCGAATTTACTGAGCATTTCAAGGCAGACGAGGCATTCCCTGAATGGGCGCGCTCTGCCAGAAGCAGGATATTGGAAGAGTTAGTCAGCCTGTAAAACCGCTGCATTTTAAAAATATCAAAAAATATTTTGGATAATTCAGGAAAATACATACCTTTGCAATCCCAATTCAGAAAGCACCTTTTGGAAAGGGAAAAAACGGAAGATTCGTTAGCTCAGCTGGTAGAGCACAACACTTTTAATGTTGGGGTCTTGGGTTCGAATCCCAAACGGATCACAAACTATTGAAATCCTGCTTCCTTAGCTCAGCTGGTAGAGCACGACACTCTTAATGTTGGGGTCCAGGGTTCGAGCCCCTGAGGGAGCACAAAGACGGTTCAACACCGTCTTTTTT